>JABDHB010000027.1 GCA_013285775.1 Chlamydiota bacterium
TGGGCATAGATGAGACCCGTTTCTTTAGAAAGGAGGTCAGATGCAATTTTACAGCTTTCAAAGATGTGATCTGTTTTTTTTGTAGAGTTTTGCATTTTGTGGTGTTTAAAGACTTTAAGGACAGTTGTTTGATCTTCTGATAAAAAAGCAAAAAACTGAGCCCCTTTCCCTAAAAAGGTAAAAGGTTGGGTGAGAGTTTTCCTTACTTCTTCTGAAGGAGGGGGCGTTTCCCATGCAGGGTTAAAGGGGAGTTCTGAGAAAATTTTATATTCTCGAAAACCTTGGGTTTGGAAATAGCAAAATCTTTCAATAAGGACAAAACTTATGATGAAAAGGAAAACGTACCTAATTCTTTTCTTCATCTAACCTCGTAGTCAGATAATCTGCAAGGTCTCTTGGTAATCGATCGTGAAGTTTTTTTGTGATGCAGGATAGGTCATAGAGATAAGCTTCTTTACAGGTACGAGCTTGATCTTTGACAAATCTTCCAATATCGATAAAGATCACTTTACCATCTAACACTCCAAAATTTCTGTGAATGACCGCGTCTTCGTCTAGAATCCCTTTTTTTGAACGATGAATCACTGAAGTGATGATCCCGTCTATTAAACTTTTGGCTTTATCTATTTCTTGATTTTCGAGGAGGTTGTCGAGGTAGGGGTAAATGCCTTCAGCTTTTCTTTGGAGGATGAATTCCATTTTACTGAGGTCAAGATGGTGTGCAATGTTGAGAGGATCGATAATTGTGGTTTTAAGGTGGGGCTCGTGGGTTTTATTGAGATGAACAAGTACAAGCCCTGACTCTTCTTTTAGTTCATCAAAGGCAATTTGATAGCTTGTAAAATCCCGTTCCAGTTTAGAGGCTAGTTTTTGTTCCTTTTTCTTAAAATAGTTGCGTGCAAAAGAGGGGAGAGGCCAGCTGGAAAATTGATAGGGCATAGATCTTCGATCAAGCTTAAAGAGTTTTAGTACATATTTATGGTCTTCAGATACAAAAACAAAGCTCTGCCCTCCTTGGGCCAAATAGGTGAATTTTTGAGCTAACGCCTCTTTTACCTCATACCGATCATAATCGTTTGTTTCCCATTCAGGATGGTAGCTAAAAGTCGATTGAGTGCGGAGGAGGGTAAACCTAGCTGTCTTTTCCTGGCAGAAATGGCTGAGCTGCCAAAGAATTAATACTAAAAAGGCCCATCTAATGTAACGCATGAAGTTCTTCTTCGAAGTAGTTAGAAAGTTCCGGGTAATTTGCGTTTATCCAATGATGAAGGTTGTCTGTGATTCTGGTGATCTCATCTTTGGAGGCCTCTTCTGATTGGTAAATTTTAAAACGGCCTACATCTATTTGAACAGCTTTGTCTTGATAAAAGCCAAAGTTTGTTTTTAGGTCAGGGTCTTTATCGAAAATCCCTTTTTGACAGCGGAGTTCCAAAAGTTGAAATAGGCTGGAAATTCCTTGCTTGGCTTTCTCTGCATTCCCACTTTCCATCCAAGAAGTTAAAGCCGGGAAAATAAGAGAAGCTTTTTTTTGCAGTATAAACTCCATTTTATCTATGTCAATTTCATGGACAATGCCCAGTTTATCGTAAATTGTGACTTTCTGTTGTAGATCTTCTGTTTTATTGAGATGGAGAAATACGAGGCCTGTTTGTTCTTTTAAGAGTTCATAGGCGATCTTATAACTTGTAAAATCTTTATTGAGTTTTTCGATGTCGCGCAAATGAGAATGGCGAAAAAATTTTAAAACGTACTTGCCATCATGGGATTCGAAGACATAGCTTTGGGCTCCCTTGGCCAAATAACGGAATTCTTGGGATAAAATAGTTTTTAAAGCTTTGTTTTCAATGGAAGATGAAGTGGTCTCCCATTCTTTTCTTGGGGTAAGATCTGAGCTAATTTTGCAGATTGCGAATCCATCGGTTTGTTTGTGGCAAAACCGTTGAAGGAGGCATACTAGGGCGATTGCTAGGATAATTTTGATTGCTATTTTCATACTTAGGTCTTGTTATAACGGTAACCTCAAAAGATCGGGAAAAGGATTTCCCCTCAACATAGTCCTTTACAATTTGCTTATACAGCTTTCGATCTACGGAGGCTGTCTCTTTACATATAGTGGTTATTTTAAACTCTGCCACGTGGGTTTCGTGAACGATATTAAACCTCTGTTCAATAGCTGTCAAATTGATTTTCCAATGACATTCTGCAAGCTGAAAGGGGATGATCACATTCCTTTTAACCTTGTCTGCAAAAAAGCGGTCTAATTCCAAAGACAAACTCACATTTCACTCAATGGTAATTGTGCGGCTCACGGTATTTAGAGGCCCCGGTACAAGAACATTTTCAGAATCAAGGAGTTCGAGTCTGATTTCATGTTTGCCTGGTTGCAGCCCATAAATAAAGTAAGGATTTTGAGAGGTTAACGTCCGTTTATCTTTTTTGTCGATAGTTAAACGAACTTTATATCCATCTCGGGAGAGCATTACATTGGAAATAATAAAGTCTAAAAGGATGGGAGTTTTTGGAGAGTATTTATAATTGCCTTGCGGTTCGTTATAGGTAAGATAAGGTTGGGTGATGTCATATCTATTACTGTTTTTATCTGCATCTAAATAATAAAAGATCCTTGTAGCAAATCCTTCATCTTTGATGCTTTCACAAAAGGATCTTGCAGGAAAAATGCGGATTAAATGTTGCCCTTCATCTAGATCAAACGGGATATCAAATTCGAGGGTCTGATCGTAATATTCTTCACTGTCATCTACAGCTGTAATAAATGCTTCATTTAGTTCAAAATAGGGGTAGTTATCGATAATTACGTGAAGCGTTTGTCCATCTGGATTATTATAAATTTGCTTTTTCCTTGGGAATTCGCTATCTGTTCCTAAAGGCCATCCTTCTAATTTTACTTGAATGCCAATTGGAGTGGAGGTTTTTAGCTCTCCTTTTTTTGGAAAGATAATTTTTGTTTCTATGTGGTCAGGCTCTGGGGTAGGATCGACAGTGACAACTCTAATTCCTCCTGGATTTGCAGCTCTTTCTTCTAGTTCTGCAGCTTGGATAAGTAGTGGTAATGTAAGTAGCATTAAAATAGCTTTGTGCATAGATAACCCCCGTTTTCTTCCATTTATATTATTAGGTTGATTCAATCAAGCTGATAATTTATGTGGAATTATATGGACCTTCTTTTAGTCTTGATTGTTGTCTTTGGCCTCTTGTTTGATTATACAAATGGTTTTCATGATGCAGCAAATGTTGTATCTACGGTAATTGCTACGCGCGCGCTTAGGCCGATGATAGCGATTACTTTGGCAGCGATTCTTAATGCAGTTGGTGCAACGCAAATTAGTGGTGTTGCACAGACCATTTCTTCTGGTCTAGTCGATCCTTTAAATACCACGCAGCTCGCTGTAGTTTGCGCACTTATAGGAGCAATACTCTGGAATTTTCTTACTTGGTATTTTGGGATTCCTAGCAGTTCTTCCTATGCACTTATTGGAGGAATTTTAGGATCTACCTTTGCTCATGCAGGAAATGGCGCTATTTTATGGCATGGCGTTATAGGAAAAGTTCTTATTCCGATGGTTTTCTCCCCTTTAATTGGTTTTGGATTAGCCTATCTTCTTATGAAAATTCTTTATCTCGTTATTTCTCATGAAAAACGAAGTCAAAAGACCTTCAGATATATCCAAATTTTTTCTTCTTGCATCATGTCTCTTTCTCATGGATTAAACGATGCGCAAAAGAGTATGGGGATTATTACTCTAGGTCTTTTTGCTTCTGGCCTTCTTATGACGACAACTATTCCTATTTGGGTGATTTTCGCTTGCGCACTTACGATGGGGCTTGGGACTGCTTCTGGCGGTTTTCGGATCATAAAAACCGTTGGCTTTCAAATTACAAAAATTGAGCCGATGCAGGGGTTTGCCTCAGATATCAGTTCTTCTTGTGTTATTTTAGCCGCAAGTTCTATGGGGATGCCTCTAAGTTCTACACATATTATTGTGGGAAGCATCACAGGTATCGGTTCAGCCAAGGGCGCTAAACATGTAAGGTGGAAAATCGCTAAAAAGCTTATTGCTGCCTGGGTCTTAACCCTTCCAGGAGCGGGGCTCGTCTCCTACGGAGCCTTTAAGATACTGACCCATTTTCTACATAGATAGAGACTGGGGTCTTTAGCTTTTCTCCTCCGAGAGGTGAGGTGATGAAGACTTGGCCGAGATGTTGGATTTGGTCTTGTAGGAGGTTTTGTCTTGATTCATCGAGATGCATGCCAAAATCGTCAATGCTCATCAGAGGCGGATAGCCGGTAATATTTTTTAGGTGTTCCCACTCCGCAAGACGGAGAGCACTGATCGCGCATCTTTTTTGCCCTTCGCTTGAAAAGAGTTTGGCGTTATGCGTATCGATGGTGATTTCTAGGTCATCTCGGTGGGGACCAAAAAGAGTGCTTCCTAAATAGAGTTCTCTTTTTCTTTCTGTTTTATAAATTTCTATACTACAAGCACAAGGCTGATAATGGAGCTCTAAAAGCTCTTTTTGCAAAGAGAGATGTTCCATCCATTTTTTTAATGGAGCTTGAAGCTCAAGAGTGGCTGTTTTTCTTTTTTCTGTGATGTAAGCAGCTGATCCTGCAAGAGCGTGTTCCCAAGGTTCGATCCCGTTCTCACTTTTTTGGCGTAAAAGGCAATTGCGTTGTTTTAATGCCTTGTAGTAGCGAATAAGATGATGGATATACAATTGGTCTACTTGAGCAATATGAAGATCTAAAAAGCGTCTACGGATAGCGGGCGCTCCCAAAATAAGAGCTACATCTTGTGGCGTATATAAAACGGTGGGAAGCAAACCCAAAAGCTGAGAAAAATTCGAATAAGTCGTTTGATTATGTTTGACTCTTTTCACTTTTCCATCAAAAAACACGCTAACCTCTTGCGGCACCCCTTCTTTTTCAAAATGAGCTTCGATATAAAAATGGGGTTTTTCGTGTTGAATCAGTTCTTGCAAATGAATGGTGCGAAAGGACCTTCCTGTGCTTAGCAAATAGATCGCTTCTAGTAAATTGGTCTTGCCCTGGGCATTTAACCCATGAATGAGGTTAGATCCTGAACCAAAGGAGATCTCAGCTTGTTCAAAATTCCGAAAATGTTTGAGGCGTAACGTCTTTAAAAACATCAATTGGTTATTCTAGTCTCATTGGCATAAGGACGTAATTTGCGCTTGTAGTATCGGTAATTAAGCCAGGGTTGTACGAGTCACTCACATCAAAACTTACAGTTTCATCTTTGCTGTGCCTTAAAATGTCTAAAAAATAATAAGGATTGAATGCAATCTCCATCTTAGCGCCCGCATAGTTCACTGGCATGCTCACAGTTCCCTCTCCAATTTCTCCGCTAGAAGCACTTAAGTGGAGCGTTCCGTCTGTAAATGTGAATTTTACGGAGTTTTTATCTTCTGTAGTGAATAAAGAGACCTGACGTAAAAGGGAGATGAGTTCCTCTCTATGAAGAACAAGAGAATTTTCTGATTTTTGAGGGATGATCGGACTAACATCTGGGTATTCGCCTGAAAGAAGTTTAGAAATGAGCGTTACAGAATCGGTTTCTAAGGCAATTTTATCAGACATTAAAATGAGCTTGCAGCTTTCTTCTTTTGCATCGAGAGTACGGATCACTTCTTCAACAGCTTTTAAAGGGAGGATATACGATTTTGGTTCAGGAACTGAGTGGCCGACTTGAGTGAAGAGTTTTGCAAGGCGTTTTCCATCTGTTCCAATAAAAATAGCCTGATTGAGATGTCTGTGGAGTAACATTCCGGTAAACACGTGTCTACTTTCATCGCGCGCAACGGCAAATGAAGTGCGCGAGAGCATCTCTTTTAAAACTGTGGAAGAAAGATCAAAACTATCATCGTAAGAAAGCTCTGGAATAGGAGGGAATTCATTCTTATGCACACCTTGAATTTTAAAATGGGAAGATCCCGCATTTAAATAGGCAACTTCGGGAGAAATAGCATGGAGTTCGACTTGAGGGGCGGTAAGTTCTCTTACAAGCTGAAAAAATTTACGCGCTGGCAAGGTGATTGCTCCCTCTTCTGAAACTTTAGCAGGAGCGTACACTCGCATACTTACTGTTAAGTCAGTTCCTGAAATCACGAGCTCGTCATCTTGCGCTTCAATCAAAACATTTGCTAAAATGGGGATCGATGGCTTTGCTGGGACAATATTCTGAATTTTTCCAATCAGCGCTACAAGCTCTGCTCTCGAGATAATGAATTTCATGTTTGTATCCTCCAGTTTAGAAGTTAGCCTATCCGATCAGAAAAAAAAACGCAATAAAAGAGGGTAGAAGTGCTAATGGGTAGGCCTATGTTTTTATGATACCTTCTTATTTTTGTGAAGGTGGAGTTCCATCAGCGCAGAGTGGAGACTGAGCCGCAGAGGACGCTGAGGAAGAAAAAAATATCTTTTCTCAGCGACCTCTGCGGCTCAGTCTCCACTCTGCGCTGATGGAATTTTCAACTTGTAGTAATACAAGCTCAATAGTCAACTTATCCATACGAAATTTTTCTAGAGGGAATTACTGACTAGTAGTCGTCGCCTTCGCGGAGTTGTTTTTTTTGGTCTTTGTCTTTGAGGGCAGCGCGTTTGTCGTGGGCTTTTTTACCTCGTGCAGAGGCGATTTTTGCTTTGACGTACCCTTTTTTGAGATATAGAGCTAATGCAATGATTGTAAGCCCTTTTTCTTGGGTGATTTTTTTGAGTTTAGCGATCTCTCTTTTGTGAAGAAGGAGTTTCCTGTCTCGTCTATCTTCATGATTGAAGAGATTGCCAAACTTATAAGGCGCAATCGAACTATGTTTTAGCCAAGGCTCTCCTAAATCTGAGATCATGATATACGCATCTTGGAGGCTTCCTCCACCGTCGCGTAGAGATTTGATTTCTGTGCCGACAAGTACAATGCCAGCTTCAAATGTTTCTAAGATTTCATAGTCATGGAAGGCCTTACGATGAACTGTAAGATCCCCTTCTTTCTTTTTGATCATCAGATAGGTCCTCTTAGTTTTTATCTTCCAAAAAGGGTCTGTCCAAAAGGGGTGATGCAGAAGCATTCTTCCCCATCAATTGTAGCTGTGGCGGTGATCCCAACTTGATATAGCCAGTCAAAGATAATGGTTTTAATAAAAAGTTGTTCTTCATCGGTATATTCTGGAATGGTGTACTTCCAGTTTTTTCCTACTTTTTTTAGCATAATTGCTGAGCCTTCATTTAAAGGCGCTAAAACTCCTTTAAAAAACTCTTCAAAGGAAACCCATCCTTTGTTAAGTACTCTTATAATACTTTTTTCTGCTTCTCGGATATTCTTTTCTGTAGAAAGGGGATGAATAAAACGATTTAAAGGATGGCGATACACAAAAATAGCTCGATTTTCAAGAGGGAGCTCTAGGAAATCATTAGCGGCGTCTAAAGCGTAGAGTCTTCCATCGACAATATCAGCCAATTTTAAGAGGCGTAATTTATCGACAATTTTACCGCTCATAGGAGCGGGATTTTTTTTAATCTGGTTTAGAAGAGCGCTCATTTCTTGGATGAAAGCAAAAGGTTTGGGGCTATCAATCTGATTTGCAAAGGGTACTGTTTCTGTCCGCTTTAAAAACATGAGGTATTCTCGATACTCGTGATAAGGAGTAACCACTTCTTTCCAGGTGTTATTGACCTTTTCGTAGCCAAGACAGCAGACAAAATTAAACTCTAAAAGGAGGAGGTATTCTTCAAACTGCTCTTTTGTTAAGTTGTATTTATCAATGAGGGTCTGAGAGGAGAGTTTAAGCTCTTCTGAATTATACACATCTTTTACAATAGAGGCCATTGCAGGCTCCGAAAACTGCAGATCCATAAGGTATCGATGGAAAATCTGAGGCGTGAGCAAATATTTTTCTACGAGAGATTCGAAAATATTGTTTGAAGTTCTTGGGATCGAATACCAGGTCGGAAGGATATGGATAGGGACTTTTTTTAAGAGACTTTGTAGAAACTCCATTCCATTTTGGTGGTCTTCGTCGAACATGAGGATTTGCATTTCGTAGTATTTGCGCATCTCCTTATCGACGGTAATGAGATCTTCGTCATAGGTTAAAAGACCTGTTTTGGCAAATTTCTCTAAAATGGAAAAAAGTTCTGTTTCATCGATGTCGATATCTTTTGCAAGTTTCTTTACAGAAATGCTCAGCGAGCTGTAGATAATCTCTTCCAATACTTCTAGATCAATTATTGAAAACTGGGCGAGCAAAAGCCGATTTTCAATGTCCTTTTGATAATTGTAGTCTGAAAGTGTAATCTTGTTTTTTCGAATCGTAGATTCAACCATGGGAAAAATGGTAACAAAAAAAATGATATTTGTCTTCCATTTTAGATTTTGCTATCCTTATCTGTTATGAAATACGATCATCGGCATATAGAAGAAAAATGGCAAAAATATTGGGAAGATCGCCAAACCTATAAGGTTCAGGTAGATAAAACCAAACCTAAATATTATATCCTCGACATGTTTCCCTATCCATCAGGAGCGGGACTGCACGTAGGTCACGTGACCGGCTATACAGCAACTGACATCATGTCCAGATATAAGAGGCAAAAAGGGTTTAACGTTCTTCATCCTATGGGATGGGATAGCTTTGGTCTTCCAGCAGAACAATATGCGATCCGCACAGGGACCCACCCAGCGATTACGACTCAAAAAAATATTGATACTTATAGGCGACAACTCAAATCACTTGGTTTTAGCTACGACTGGTCGCGAGAAGTTGCCACAAGCGATCCTCAATATTACAAGTGGACCCAATGGATCTTTACAAAACTCTATGAAAAGGGGTTAGCTTACGAAGCAGAAGTTCTTGTCAATTATTGTCCAGCGCTTGGGACGGTCCTTGCGAATGAAGAAGTGGACATGGGTAAATCAAAAGAGGGGGGGTATCCTGTAGAAAGGCGTCCTCTTCGCCAATGGATGTTTAAAATCACTGCCTACGCAGATAGACTTATTGAAGATCTCGATTTGATCGATTGGCCAGAGCACTTAAAGAAAGCCCAAATAAATTGGATTGGGAGAAGCGAAGGGGCAAAAATCGATTTTATTGAGGAAAAAACGGGGAATAAAATCACTGTTTTTACAACATGCGCCCATACATTGTCTGGAGTCACATTTTTAGTAATTTCTCCTGAGCATCCTCTTGTTTCCGAGATTACAACCTTGGAAAAAAGTGGAGAGGTTGCTGCATATAGAAAGAAAGTATCTGCAAAAAGTGATTTAGAAAGAACCGATCTTGCTAAAGAAAAAACAGGGGTGTGGACAGGGGCTTATGCGATCAACCCGATCAATCAAGAGAAAGTGCCTATCTGGGTAGCTGATTATGTTCTTATGGGATATGGAACAGGCGCCGTTATGGGTGTGCCTGCACATGACGAGCGGGATCAAGAATTTGCTACGCTTTATAACTTACCCATCGTATCTGTTATTGACGAAAAAATGGATATTGAACAGACAAAAAAAGAAGTAACCGATTGGCTTGAAAAACATCATAAAGGGGAAAAATGTATAAATTATAAGCTCAGGGACTGGCTTTTTTCTCGCCAGCGCTACTGGGGAGAGCCTTTTCCTATTTTGCATTTTGCTGACGGTTCAAAAAGGATTTTAGACATTGATGAGCTTCCCCTTTGTCCTCCTGAATTACACGATTTTAAACCCTCTCAATCAGGAGAAAGTCCACTTGCAAAAGTAAAAGAGTGGGTTGAGGTTGTTGATGTAAAAACGGGGTTACCTGCCAGACGGGAAACAAACACGATGCCCCAATGGGCAGGCTCTTGCTGGTATTATTTGCGTTTCTGCGATCCCAAAAACACACAAGCTGCATGGGGACTTGAAGAGGAAAATTATTGGATGCCTGTGGATCTCTATGTAGGAGGGATTGAACACGCCGTCCTTCACCTGCTTTACGCCCGTTTTTGGCATAAAGTCCTTTTCGATTGTGGTCTCGTATCAACAAGCGAACCGTTTCAGACATTGCGCAATCAAGGGCTTGTTGTCTCCCGTTCCTATCAAAGAGAAAACGGGGGCTATGTGGCTCCAGAGGAAGTGGAAGAAAAGGGGGGGCATTATTTCCAGATGGGGACAAACGATGCGTTAGTGTCTCAAGTAGAAAAAATGTCAAAATCTAAACTCAACGGAATCACTCCCGATGAGATGATTGAAGACTTTGGAGCAGATTCTCTTCGCCTATACGAAATGTTCATGGGGCCTTTTGACAAAGAAAAGTTATGGAATACAGATGCAGTAAGTGGATGTAAACGGTTTCTCAACAGGTTCTATGATATGGTCACTTCAGAAAAAGTGACAGAAGAAGAGGGGATCGAAGCATTAAAGTTAGGGCATAGACTTGTCAACGTTGTAGAAAAAGATATTGAGGCAATGAGCTTTAATACAGCAATTGCGAAAATGATGGAATTTATGAACGACTTTACCCCTTTAGAGAAGTATCCCAGAAAAGTTCTCAAGATGGTGACACAAGTGCTTTATCCCTTTGCACCCCATATTGCTGAAGAAGCATGGGAAATCTTAGGAGAAACTCCCAGCATTACGAGTGTTCCTTTTCCACAAGTAGATCCAGCCTATCTTATAGACGACACAGTTCTTTATGTTGTTCAGGTCAATGGGAAACTGCGCGGTAAATGGATGCTTCCAAAAGATAAAACCAAGGAAGAGCTTTTAGATTTTATCAAGCAGCAACCCCAAATTGCTAAGCATATCACAGGAGAGATTGAAAAAGTGATCTACGTCCCCAATAAACTTTTAAACCTTGTGATACCTTGAAGAAGAAGGCTCTTTGTTTTTATCTCCCATCTTTTCTTCATCGCGAAGCGAGTTCTTTCTCTCTTCATCGCGAAGCGATTTTGGAGTGCGGCAATTTATTGCCGCTTTTCTCCACATCGATTCATCGATGTGTCAGCTTGTTCATCGATAAATCGATGAAGAGAAAAGCGCAAATAAATTTGCGCACTCCAAAATCGCTTCGCGATGAAGAGAGAAAGAGAAAGAGAGAGAGATCGCTTCGCGATAAGATAAACACTCTTCAGCGCGTGAGCTCTTGCATATGATCCTTGGTGTGTTTTATGACCTCATTCTATTTCTTATTGGTCTCGTTGCCCTGCCTCGATTGCTCTGGCAATATTTTCGATTAGGAAAATATCGCAATAGTTTTAAATCCCGTTTTGGCATAGGACTTCCTCCTATTAAGGATGTCGATATTTGGATCCATACGATTTCAGTAGGGGAGACAAGAGCAGTTGTCCCCCTATTTAAAGAGCTGAAAAAAAACTACCCGCAAGCAAAAATCATCATCTCCAATATCACGGAAACCGGGCATGCAGAGGCCAAAAGAAGCATGAAAGAAGCTGATGCCCATTTCTTTTTGCCCCTAGATTTTTCTTTCCTCGTAAAAAGAGCTGCCAATCAATTCCGTCCAAAACTCTTTATCTTAGTTGAGAGTGATTTTTGGTTTAATCTTCTGAAATACACCAAAAAATCTGGAGCAAAAATAGCCCTCGTTAACGGAAAAATCTCTGAACGCTCTTTTAAACGGTTTATGGCTCTTCCCTTTTTTCGTAATCCTCTTTTTTCTTTCATCGATAGCTTTTGTGTGCAAAGCACTCTCTATGCAGAACGTTTTTTAAAAATGGGCATTCCTGCAGAGGAAATCCACACAACTGGCAACATGAAGTTCGATGTTCCCGTTAAAAAGCTCACTTTAGAAGAAATCTCTCAGTGGAAAATAGAATTAGGGATCACACCACAAGACCGAGTCATCGTCATTGGATCAACTCATGACCCTGAAGAAGAATGGCTCCTTTCTGCTCTTAAAAATATTCCCCATCTAAAAATTCTCCTTGTTCCTCGCCATCCAGAGAGATTTCCTAAAGTTCTACCTATGACAGATCTTGCCTTTTCTCAAAGAGCGCATAAAACAGGCAAAGAACGAGTCTTCCTCATCGATGCTATGGGGCAGTTAAACTCCCTTTACCAATTAGCAGACATTGCCATAGTAGCCGGTAGCTTTGTGTCCCACATAGGTGGCCATAACGTCTTTGAGCCTGCCAATTTTGGCATTCCCGTCCTTTTTGGGCCTCACATGTTTAGCCAAAAAGATCTTACAGATGCTGTCTTAGATGCAGGCGCAGGCCTTCAAGTGACTCTAGAAACTCTCCCATTCACCATCCAAGATCTTCTTTCCAACCCTCAAAAGCGTCAGTCCATGAGTGTCTCTGGCCTAAAACTCGCTAACTCTTCTCACGGATC
>JABDHB010000028.1 GCA_013285775.1 Chlamydiota bacterium
CCAAGCCTAATTCCTTTTTCTTCAACTCGCGTAAACGCTCCTGCATTGACATACCATTTCTAGCTAAATAACCGGTAAGAACTAGCATGATCGGTAGCGATGCTAAATTGGTTCCTATAACTCCCCAGCTAACTTGCTTTGCAGTTAAAACCCCTGACACACCTAAAACACCTAAAGTAACGACTAAAGCCGCTATTACCGCTAAAACTACCATCGCAACTTTTCTTTCTTTTACTACAGGTTTCCCGATAGCTACTAATCCAAATATCCCTCCTGCAGCCCCAAGTCCAATCACTGTAGGCGCTAAAGCCGATACAGGAAATTTACCTGCAGCCCCCAAACACACAATAATAAAAAGCGCTATTCCACAAATGCTTTGTACAGTGCCCCAACGAACATTCTTCGACATGTCTTTGATAACTAGCGCTTGTGCAATCATATCTTCTTTATCCACTATCGGATCAGAAAACCCAATAAACTCTTCCACACTCTTTGGCACGGTTATATCCACCACTGCCTCGTCATCGCTGAGGTGGGCTTTTAGTTCGTTAATCATCCGTGCCTTTGAATACATGTCTTGCACCGCTTCAAAAACGCCCGCTCGTCTTACTACAGCCTCTACGCGATTCCCCCTTAACACTAAAGTCAGCGCCTCAACATGCGCACCCATTTGTTGTTGTTGATAGCCATAATATCTAGTAGTATCTACTGGAACTTGAACTCCCGCTAATCCTGCTGATGCCATAACGTGATCTCCCTTGGTTAGGTTATTTATGCAGGCTATTTTACCTCATAAAAAAATATCACACCACGATTAAAATGTTATTTATTACGACAACGTTAGTTAGAATAAACAAAAAAATAACCCAGCTCGAATGAACTGGGTTTAAATGATAACAAACATTACCTAAAAAAAATTGCTTACATCACTTCTGGTGTTTGCAATTGTTTTTGAAGATAATTTTCTTTATAACCTTCGATGTCGCTAGTATGGATAACCCATGCAGCTCCTTTTCTAGAAGCTTTTAAAAGACCTACGCGTGTTGCGTAATAGATCTTCTGTGCTGGGACTCCAAGCATCTTAGCGGCTTGATTAACTGAATAATACCCTTTATGGTTATCAAACAGAAGCTCGCCTTGAAACATCGACTTTGTTCTCGAATACTTCTGACGACGATACGCTTCTAAGTCATCTAAATCGATTGTCCAACGAGTGGAATCTTTATATGCCTTAAGCTTCTTTTGTTTAATCGCAACATAAATAGCTTGTCTCGTCACGTTGTTAATGCGTGCTGCCTCAGTGATGGAAACAACTTTCTTTTGTTGTCCCGAAGCAAAACCGCCACTTGCGAGCTCCTTATTTTCTTGATCCATTTTTTTATCCTCCTTTTTAAAATAACAAAAACTCTTTACATTAGCTATTTTCTGTATTTATTAAGCACCTTAAGCGCCTGAACTCTTGTTTTTTATTAATACAGTAAATAATCTGTTCTTAGGATATTTATTATTTCATAATTTAGTAATTGAAATCAACCCTCTTTTTCAATTTTTCCTATCCTGTCTCTTATAGAGAAGCATAAACTATTTATTTTTAATAATTTATGTTTTTTATAGCTATAAACATAAAGCTTTCCGTATGCTGATTTTATGAAATCCTAGGGGGATAAATGCCGTATTTTAGAGCCTTTTTTCTATGTGTTTTTTGTTTTATCGCATTTCTAGAGGCTAAACCTCCTTCCTTGACTCCTAGAGACACTAAAATCAAAATAAACGAAATTTTAAAAGCTCATGTAACCTACCAAACACTCAACAAAGAAATCGTCAAAAGATCGCTTGAAAATTACCTAGAGGAACTCGATCCAGGTAAAACGTATTTTATTGAAAATGAGATACTTACGTGGACAGCTCCTTCAGACGACCTCCTCCAAAAAGGGCTACAAGCTTACGAACATGAGGACTTCACTTTATTTGAAGAAATTCATGATTCGATGATTAAAGCGATTAAAAGAAGAAATCTTTTAGAAACAAAAATCGAATTAACCAATCTTCCAAAAGACGTACAACCCTCTGAATTTAAAGATCTTAAGTGGGCAAAATCTGAAGAGGAATTACTCACTCGTCTCACACGCATCAAGTCGCTTCAATTAGAAACTGCTGCAAAAATTGATCAGGATACAAAGATCCAATTTATCCAAAGATTGAGTAAACGTCGATTCAATAAAGAAGAAGAACTTCTAGCTCGTAATGCTTCTGAAAAAAAGCAACTTGTTCTTTCGTTTGTACTAAAGGCTACCAGCTCTGCGCTCGACTCGCAAACTGCCTACTTCACCCCTTCTGAAGCCAATCAATTCATGATGCAAGTGCAACAACGTTTATTTGGAATTGGCGCACAACTTAGAGATGACTTAAATGGCCTTACAATTATGCGTATTTTAGAAGGCAGCCCCGCAAGCGTTGACAACAAGTTGAAAGTAGGAGATAAAATCGTTGCTGTTGATGCAGAGCCCATTGTTGGAATGGACATCACAGAAGCTGTAGAACTCATTCGAGGACAACAAGGGACAACAGTGCAACTTACCGTCCTTCGTGAAGAAGAAAAATTACAGATTCCAATCACACGTGGAGAAGTTGTTTTAAAAGAGACCCGCTATGAAATGAATTATGAGCCTTATGGAGATGGGGTAATTGGAGTACTCAAGCTTTTTTCTTTCTATCAAGACAATAACACCTCTTCTGCAAAAGATCTTGCATTTGCGATTGATAAACTTAAAAGCGAACATAACGTGAAAGGGATTATTCTCGATTTACGCAACAACGGAGGAGGCCTTCTTCCTCAAGCCGTAGCAGTTACAGGCTTATTTATTCATCGAGGCGTAGTTGTATCTATTAAAGACAATTCTGGCGAGATACAACGCCTTCGCAATGTAGAAGGAAAACCTGCTTGGGAAGGGCCCCTTGTTGTTTTGATCAATAGAGGTTCCGCATCAGCAGCCGAAATTGTTGCTCAAACACTTCAAGATTACGGAAGAACACTCATTGTGGGAGATCCTGAAACATTTGGCAAAGGAACGTTCCAAACATTCACACTCGAAGCTGTAAATTACGGCAAAGTAAATCCTAAGGGGGAATTTAAGGTCACACGAGGCAGATATTACACAGTCTCAGGAAAAACACCCCAGCTCAAAGGAGTTCCCTCTGATATCGTTGTTCCAGGTATTCTATCTGAAATGGAAGTAGGGGAGAAATACTCTAAATATCCCGTTGAAAACGATCAAATAGCCCCTAGTTTTGACGATGACCTATCTGACGTTCCTGCTATGCACCGGGCCCAATTAGTCCGCCTATATAAATTTAATATGCAAAAAGTGTTAACCACCTACACTACCTATACAGAAACATTACGCAACAATTCAAAAAAACGGATCAGCCTCAATCAAAACTACCAAAATTTTCTTAAAGAAATTTCTAAAAAAGAGCCTCTTGCCGAGCCCTCAGAGGTCTATGGCCAGTCTGATCTTCAACTTCAAGAAACTTTTAATATTATGAAAGATTTGATCTTTCTAAAAACGTCTGAAGAAAAGCTTGCTAGTTAATAGGTAAGCGTCGATAATTTCGGTCATTATGACCACAAACGTTCGCGTACGCATAGCTCCCTCTCCTACTGGAGATCCCCACGTAGGCACCGCCTATATGGCTCTATTTAATTTGATATTTGCACGCCATTTTGGCGGACAATTTATTATTAGAATCGAAGACACTGATCAAAAACGATCCCGCCCTGAATACGAAGAAAATATTTATAAGGCGCTTCATTGGGCAGGAATTCGATGGGATGAGGGCCCTGATGTTGGCGGCCCCTACGGACCTTACAGACAATCAGAAAGGACAGCAATCTATCAAGAATATTGCCAAAAGTTGCTAGATAGTGGGAAAGCTTACAAATGTTTTGCCACACCTGAAGAGCTTGCTGAAATGCGTGAGATGAGTGTAAAACTTGGCCAAAGAATCGGGTATGACAGACGTTATCGCAACTTAACTCCCGAAGAAGTGGAAAAAAGAGAAAAAGAAGGACAACCTTTTGTCATCCGCTTGAAAGTCCCTCTTACTGGCGAGTGTGTCTATGAAGATGGGATCAAAGGAAGGATCACTGCTCCTTGGGCCGATATCGACGATCAAGTATTATTGAAATCTGATCGGTTTCCCACATACCATTTAGCAAATGTTGTCGACGATTATTTGATGAAAATCACCCACGTGATTAGAGGGGATGAATGGATGACCTCTACTCCAAAACACATCCTCCTTTACGAATCTTTTGGATGGAAGCCTCCCGTATTTATGCACATGCCCCTTCTTCTTGGAAAAGATGGGAAAAAGCTTTCCAAAAGAAAAAATCCCACCTCGATTTTTTACTACAGAGACAGTGGATTTTTACCAGAAGCATTTGTCAATTTCATGACGCTAATGGGATACAGCATGCAAGAGGAAAAAGAGATCTATTCCCTCGATGCCATTATCAAAGATTTTGATCCCAAAAGAATTGGTGTTTCAGGAGCTTTCTTTGATACACAAAAACTCGAATGGCTAAACCAACAATATTTGATCAACACCGTTTCTGAAAAAGATCTCTGGGAAAGGATCAAAGGGTGGAGCTTCAATGACACCTTTATGCAAAAGCTGATGCCCCTTTGCCACACAAGAATCAAAACATTTGGCGAATTCATGGAGCTCTGCAGCTTCTTCTTCATCAATCATATCGGATACACTGACGAACTTCTTTGCCCTACAAACCTCGCGAAAGAAAAAGTCGCTTATTTGATTCAGGCAATCATTTGGAGCCTTGATGAACAAGAAAACTGGGGAAAAGCTGGTATAGAAAAAGCCTCCCACGATGTAGCTGAGATTTTCGGAGCGAATCACAAAAAAGTCCTCATCCCCATTTTATACGGATCACTTACGGGCAAACGGCATGGACCTCCCATCTTTGAAGCTGTAGATATTCTAGGAAAAGACCGAACACGCGCACGCCTTCTTACCGCCATCGAATTTTTAGGCGGCATCTCAAACAAAAAACTCGACCTCTTAACTAAAGCCTGGACCAAGCGAGATGGCAAAGAGTTATTAACGTAGATTTTTTTCTTCTACTTCTGCAGGAGGAGCTTTTTCCTCCGAAATGATGTAGAGGGGTTGGTAAGCTGTGGTACCACAGCAACCAGCTAAAAGAGAAAGTAGAACAACAAAAAAGAGCATAATTTTTTCATACATGGAAAAGATCGATAGAATCAACCCTTTTCTTTCCAAAATTAAGGAAAGATACCCTTTAACTGGCCCCAAGTCTACAAAGCAGACATGGCATATCGCGCTGGATGTAAAAAATTCAGGGATCCAGTTTAAAACAGGGGATTCTATTGGGATCTACCCACAAAATGACCCTCTTATTGTTGAAAGCCTTATAAAAAAAATAGGGGGCAATGTCGATGTTCTTCATCCAAGATCGGGAAAAACTCTTTCTCTTAGAGAATTTCTTACATCCTCTGTCAACCTTTCGAGATTAGAAAATGTGCACACTTTAGCAGACCTCTATGCGCAATTCTCCCCTCTTCTTCCCCGTTTTTATTCTATAGCCTCCTCCTTAAAAAAACACCCTGATGAAGTACACCTAACAGTCGCCCTTTTAGAAAAAGGCGTTGCAAGCCATTTCCTTTGCAACCGTGCAGAAATCTCTGAAACTCCCGTTCCCATCTATGTTCAACCCTCCCTTCATTTTACCCTCCCACAAAGCCATTCTACCCCTATTATCATGATTGGACCAGGAACAGGGGTTGCCCCTTTCCGCGCCTTCATGCAGGAGCGCTTAGAAGGGGAAAATTGGCTCTTCTTTGGCGAAAGGAATCGAGAAACCGATTTTCTCTACAAAGATTTCTGGGAAAGCCACGTCAGCGCAGGCAAACTCCGCCTCGACGTTGCTTTTTCTCGCGATCAAGCAGAAAAACACTACGTCCAACACAAAATCTACGAAAACGGGAAAGATCTTTGGCAATGGATCCAAAAAGGTGCCATCATCTACGTCTGCGGCAACGCTGACCCAATGTCTAAAGATGTCGAAGCCACACTCCACCAAATCATCAAAGAACAAGGCTCCCTTCCCGACGACGAGACCAAAGCCTTCTTCAAAACACTGCGCAAATCCAAGCAAATCCTTTTCGATGTCTATTAAGCCAAAGAGGCAGGCCGGGGATTCTTTAGTAAGCGAAGCGAGCTTTCCACTACCACGTGCACATCGATGAATCGATGTGGAGAAAAGCGGCAATAAATTGCCGCACTCCAAAGCGCTGCGCGCCAAATACCCTCTAATATAGCAAAGAACACCTAGTATATAAGTATAATTTTATTATAATCTTTATTTGCAGTTGTAATTTTCTAAAATTTCATGCTATAATTTTTATAGATATTTAACCTAAGGAGTGGATATGTCAGTAAGAGTCGAAGCAGGCCAAGTTTCATCATGGAACTGCAATATCACCAAACAAACTGTTGGTAAAATCGTTCTTGTAGCTATTGCTGCCATTGCAGGCGCACTTGCCATTGCAAATCTTGTGCCAAATGGCCTCCATTTTCCTGTAGCTGCAACCTATAGTTTAGGCGGCGTTGCTATTGCATCTCTCCTTAGCTCTATCATTTGGATTGCTATTAGCCATTGCAAAAAAGAAGCTTCTAAAGAAGAGCCCTCTACTAATAATATTTTTGGCCAAGCCCAATTTCAAAAGCTTTTCCCCGGCATAGACATTGGAACAGACCCTGCTCTTCCTGCAGGCTTTGATATTAAAACTCTCAAAAACAACGAAATGCTCGTGCGCATACCAAAAATAGCGCTTACTCCTGAATTACAGCAATACTTAGATTTCACGCTAGCATGGAGCCCGTTTATAACTGCACCACAATCTCTACCTTCTTCTTCTGATAACACTTCTGAATGGGTGATCATTTGCAAAGATCGCTACATGAGCGAAACCGATTTCTCGGTTGCAACCAGCAGCGAAGCAAGGGTCAATGCTAAAAAAATACGGATTACTGCAGAATGCGGGCCTCAATTCCAAATGGCTAATCTCTCAGAAGCACTTCTTTTTCTTGCAATAGAAGCCAAAACAGGTACATCTATAAAAGGAATTTGCTGCGAAGGATTTGTCCCAGACCAACCCTTAGGAGCTTGCTTTAGCAATAGCTTTCTCCATGTCAGCAAAACACATGAACCTTATGGAGCCTTAGCTGTTCGCAGATTCCCTGCCTAACCAGCACTAATCCACTCTTTGTCTCGCTAGAGACTACGGTTTATAGCCAGGGTGTGAGCACGCCGGCCAGGCGCGCGGAACCCCTGGGGGAATCACACACACATAATTGCGCCCCGTTAGCGGGCGCAGGAAGCATCAAGCCATTTAGGTTTCCTGCGCCCGCTAACAGGGCGCATATTGTTGGGATCTCCAATTCCAGGGGTTCCGCGCGCCTGGCCGGCGTGCTCACGCCCTGGCTATAAACCAGCGCCCTCTAACGAGGCGAAGAATACCTTTCCTAATTCTTCGACTCATAATTGACTTTTAGGGAATTCTCTTTTGCGTGTCTCTCGATTGCACAGGAGATGAGCTTGTCGAGGATCTCATTATACGAGACGCCGCTAGCTGCCCAAAGTTTTGGGAAAGCGCTTGTGCTTGTAAAACCAGGGATGGTATTGATCTCATTTACATAGACTTTTCCATCTGCCTTAAGAAACATATCCACTCTTGCCATCCCTTCACAACACAGAACTTTGTAAGCTTTGACCGCCATCTTTTGAATCTTGCTTACACTCTTTTTATCTAGATCAGCCGGAAACTTAAACTCCACTCCATTTTCATAATATTTTGCTTCGTAGGAATAAAATTCGTCTCTAGTGGGGATCACTTCTCCTGGAAGGGAAACAATCGGATGCTCATTTCCTAAAATGGAACATTCAATTTCTTTTCCCTCGATAAATTCTTCGATAAGTATTTTTCGATCGTAGGCAAGAGCAAGATCTACCGCTCCTTGAAACTGATCTCTATCTTTCACTTTACTTATGCCAACAGAAGAACCTAAATTTGCAGGCTTAATAAAAAAGGGAAGACCTAGTTTTTTAACCACAGCATCAAAATCGATTTTCGGTGTTTCAAATGTGAGAAATTTTGCTGTGTTGATTTTTGCATCTCTAAGAAGACGCTTCATCACATCTTTATCCATGGCAATTGCGGAGCCTAAAACGCCTGCTCCTACAAAGGGAAGATTAATCAGTTTAAGCAAGCCTTGAACTGTTCCATCTTCTCCATAAGTTCCATGCAGAATCGGAAAAACAACATCCAGTGGTTCGTTCAGAGGATTTCCCGAGAGAGAAACAAGAGGCAATCCACGATCTTTAGGAACAAGCGCAACATTTGCCAAAGACTTATTTAGCTTAACAAGCCTAGGATTTTCAGCATTGAGCAAAAACTTTTCCGCATCGCGCAAATGCCACTCCCCATTTTTGTCTATACCAACAAGAACAACTTTATATTTGTTTGGATCTAATGCAGCAACGACATTTTTTGCAGAAAGCAATGAGATTTCATGCTCTGCTGATTTGCCTCCAAAAAGAATTCCGACACGGATTTTTTTCGCCATATTATTTTTACCATGGTGGTATTTTCAGTCTGATTGTATACTGTTGCACAAAAAAAAGTCATGACTAAACTTCATCTAGCGAACACAAATTTTGAGTGGGAAATTGCGGAAAATAAAATTCATCCGGTCGAAAGAGGGCTGGAAAAACACCAGATTTTTTTGCAGCTCCAATTTTTGCCATTTCTTTATGCTGATCCTAAAGATGGCGTTGCAGTTACAAACGAACCTGACGACAATTTCTGGAAAGCCTTAGAATTAGAAGGGATTACACCACCCAAGTTACATCTTCTCTCCTCCAAAGAGATCCCCTATCTTGAAGTCGAAACTTGGGGAGCATCTAGAAGCACTGCAGAATGGGCAAAAGAACACAACATTGCTTATGAAATTCCCTCGTGGGACATTATCACAAAAGTCAATTCTAAAGAGTTCTCCTTTACAAACAGTCCAAAACTTCCAGGCTCAGCCTTACTTCAGTCAGAAGATAAAGCAAAAAAGTGGCTTGCTAAGCTCAAAGATCCCGCTGTCTTAAAAACCTGCTTCGGAGTGTCTGGTAAAGGACACATGCACATTGATTCCCACACACCGCCACAAAAAATTTTCCATTTTCTAAATAAGGAATGGAAGCTTAAACGACCTGTGATTGCAGAGCCATGGGTTACACGTCTGATAGATTTTAGCACCCAATGGGAAATCACTCCCAAAGGGAAAATCGAGTACATTGGTGTTGCCATCTGCGAAAACGATTCTAAGGGAAGATACCTCACAAATCGGACAGGAGATGTTCCTGCTTACTTTGGACTTTATTTCCCTTTTCTCGATGAACATATTAACACCGCAAAACAAGTTCTTAAAAAAATGGCAGCTCTCGGATATTTCGGAAATGTGGGGATCGATGCGATGATCTATCAACAAAATACGATCCCTTCCAAAATTTTGATGCAGCCTATTGTCGAAATCAATGCGCGCAAAACAATGGGATGGGCCGCACTCCAAATCCACAAAAATCATTTCAGCAAATATAAAAAGTTAGCACTCCATTATATCACTGCCGATGCGGAGCTTAAAAGCCTCCTACCAAGATCTCTAAAAACCCCTGAACTCATGTTCACCAAACAACTGATTGTTGAACCAATTGAGTAAACCTGATAACAATGTAAGATATGGACATGCTCAAAATTAAGGGGGGAACCCCACTCGAAGGAACCATCAAAGCTGCAGGTGCTAAAAACGCCATTACAAAACTACTTGTTGCTTCTCTTATTTCTGATAAAAGATGCACTTTTTACAATGTTCCTAATATCAACGACGTAGAAGTAACAATCGATCTTTGCAAAGAAATTGGAGCAGAGGTCCATTGGGATCGCGCAGAAGGTGTCGTTGAAATCATCACAAAAGAGCTTAAATCTTTTTATGTTCCTCAAAGATTTTGCGGATCCAACCGTATTCCTATTTTACTGATCGGCGCCCTTCTAGGAAGAACAGATGAAGATATTATTATTCCTACTGCTGGTGGATGTAAAATTGGAAAACGCCCCATTGATTTTCATATACAAGCTTTAGAAAAACTTGGCGCTGTTATCGAATATAGAGAGATGAAAAAAGAGGGAGCCTATTTTGCTCATGCTCATCATGGACTAAAGGGAACACTCATCCAATTGCCCTATCCTTCAGTTGGCGCTACAGAAAACACAATTCTTGCAGCATGTAGAGCAAAAGGAACAACACTTATTAAGAATGCTGCCATTGAACCAGAAATTATTGATCTTATCCTCTTTTTACAAAAAATGGGCGTGATCATCTCTGTTGATGCAGACAGAAGCATCCGCATTCAACAACCCGACGTGTTTTACGATGTGGAACACACAGTCATGACAGACCGAATAGAAGCAGCTTCCATGGGAATGGCAGCTATTAGCACGAAAGGAAGAGTTTTTGTAGAAGGCGCTCAACATCAACACATGATCACTTTCTTAAATAAATTAAGAGAAGTAGGCGCTGGATTTAACGTAAAAGCAAACGGGATTGAATTTTTCTATAAAGGACCTCTAAAAGGGGGACTTCATATTGAAACAGATGTTCATCCTGGCTTTATGACAGATTGGCAACAACCTTTTGTCGTCCTCCTCACCCAAGCTGAAGGAAGTTCTGTCATCCATGAAACAGTTTACGAGAATCGATTCGGTTATACAGATGCCCTAAAAGTCATGGGCGCAGATATCGAACTCTACACCCAATGTTTTGGGAGCACCCAATGCCGTTTTGCAGCTCAAAATTTTCATCATAGTCTCATTGTCAAAGGCCCAACTCCCTTGGTTTCAAAAGATATCGTTGTTCCTGATCTTCGAGCAGGCTTTGCCTACGTTATGGCAGCGCTCCTAGCTCCTGATGTCAGCAACATCTCCGGAGTTCATTATTTAGACCGGGGCTACGAAAATCTTGTCGAAAAGCTCTCACAATTAGGGGCTAACGTCGAACGGGTATCTACTTGTACTAAAACAGCTCCTGCGCTAAAATAAGCGCCAAATGATTTCCTGGCGTCAAATCCTCCGTCAAAATTTTACCTCTTGGGAAAAGCTTTCTCAATTTTTAGGGGGTGAGATTCCCCATCTCTTAAAAAACCCCTCTTTCCCTTTAAATTTGCCTCTCCGTCTTGCTCAAAAAATTGATAAGCATAATCCCAACGACCCTATTTTAAAACAGTTTATCCCTACTACTTCAGAACTAGAAGTGAAATCTGGATTTTCCTTAGATCCGGTACAAGATCAAACCTTTCGCAAAGAGAGAAAACTTTTACAAAAATATCATGGAAGAGCTCTTATAACCCTTACCGGCGCTTGCGTGATGAATTGCAGATTCTGTTTTCGAAAAAACTTTGATTATGAAACAGAGGAAAAGTCTTTTGAAAAAGAAATAGAGCTGATCAAACAGGACCCTTCCCTTAAAGAAATCATCCTCAGCGGAGGAGACCCTTTGTCTCTTAGCAATGAAAAACTAGGAGAATTCATAAACGCTATCTCCCATATAAAAAAAATACGATTCCACACTCGCTTTCCTATTGGGATCCCTGAAAGGATCGACGAAGGATTTCTCGAAATTCTAAAAAATGCAAAATCGCAAATCATTTTTGTTCTTCATTGCAACCATGCTAGTGAACTCGATGAGGATATTTTCTTAAGCCTTAAAAAAATACAGCGCCTAGGAATTCCGATTCTTAACCAGTCGGTCCTTTTAAAAGGGGTCAATGATACAGTTTTAGCGCTGAAAGAGCTTTCAGAAAGTCTGGTAGATCACGGAATTATCCCCTACTACCTCCACCAACTCGATAAAGTAGCAGGCGCATCCCATTTCGAAGTGGAAAAAGAAACCGGCCTCCAACTCGTGCACAATCTCCTTTCCCTCCTTCCAGGCTACGCAGTTCCTCGCTACGTCGAAGAAACTGCAGGCGAAGCCCATAAAACCATCGTCACATAAAGGGTGTATAGTAAAACAGTTGGAAGCGCTTATCGATCTTCAAGCTTGTCTAGCTTTTATTCAACGCAAAGCGAAGAAAAGGTGCAAAAGACGCAGAGGACAAAATCCGCTGACTATCTTCAGACGGCAGAGCCTCAGAACTTACGTTCCATG
>JABDHB010000029.1 GCA_013285775.1 Chlamydiota bacterium
CTGAGCAAAGCGAGGAGTAATATTTTGCTTTGCGTCTTTGCACCTTTTCTTCGCTCTGCGTTGAATAAAAGCTAGACAAGTTTGCACGTAAATAAGCGCTTCCAACTGGTTTACTATACACCTCCTCGAGTAACATGCTTGTAGTTAAGGAGTTAAGCGCGAGGTTTTTATTTGCATGTCCAGGAGTTTATTTTGCTTGATTTAGTAATGTTAAATAGTGTATAATTATTAATTGAAACATTAATAATATTAAAATGAGGTGTTTGTATGTCTAGTTCTGCTGTTTCTGGGTCGGGTCCTGTTGCAAAGTTGGATTATGACTCGGTATGTTCTGTCATGAAATTTTTGCCGCTTACAGATCTTTGTAGTGCAAAAAGGACCTGTCGCTTATGGCGAGATACAGTTGAGCGTAGTACTACGAATACGATTCTTAATCGGAGTCTTATCCAAAATGAATTTTCCCTGGCGTCAAGATACATCATGCATGCTCCTCTCCGTATAAGTCAGGCTATATACAATGAGGTTCTACGTCATGAGCTTGGACTGGGGTGGATCATGCCTCCTCATAAACCAAAACATTTAACAGTTTTACAGATCATTGCAGAATATGCTGCTCCAGAGAGAAGTGAAGTTGTGGATGGTGGTTCAAAACGGATATGTTTAGAGCGTCGTTATGGGGACTTGGGCTGGAGATCCGCAGGTGTTGATCCCGGTATTGTTCCTTCTCCGCCTCGAATTCCACACGAGCCTTTGTCTTTTAACGCTAGGCAAAATGTTGTGTTTTTTCCAGAAACTTTAAATGGAGAAGTCCCTTGCATAGACGTATTAGAGAAAATTCACTGCAAGGCAACAGGGTTAAAAAACGATGTGTTTATAAATGATTTGTTCCCTTCAAAGGATGTAAAACAGAAGGTTAGAACGAGGCCTGTGGGTATATCAGGCTGGCATGTTGCATCCATTGTTCGAGAGCATCGATTTGGGACTATAGAAGAAGATCTGAAGTCATTAGAGGAAAATGGTAAGGGGAGGGGCATATGGGAGATAGCAACAATTGCTCAGATAATGGCTTTAGAGGTCTTATTTGGCATTTCTGGAGAACGGTTTTTAGGCAATCTCAGTTTGTGTGGCGACTGGAGGAAGGGGGATACCTGCCGGCAAGGGGAGTTCTATGTTGTGCCCTCATCTCCAACTTCGGCTCCGTCTGTCGACTGCTTAGAGGGGTTCGATATAAAGTCACGTTATTTTGTGATTCTGCGGAAATTAGCGTAAGAGGGAGATAGCTTCTTGTAGAGAAGCGACGAGGATGTCGATTTCGGCGAAGGTGTTGGTGAAGGAAAAGGAGATGCGGACGGCGCCGGTGATGCCGAATCTGGCCATGGTGGGCTGGGCGCAGAGGTGGCCTGTGCGGACGGCAATCCCTTTAAGGTTGAGGAAGCTTCCAATGTCAAGGGGATGGATTCCTGGGATGATGAAGGTGATGATGGCCCCTTTTTTTTGAGCAGTGCCGATGATGGTAACAAGATCTGTGAGTTTTTGGGTTGCGTAGTGGAGAAGTTCTTGTTCTTTAGCAGCGATAGTTTCTAGTCCTATTTCTTGTACATATTTGATGGCGACTCCTAAGCCTATCACTCCTGCGATGTGGGGGGTGCCAGCTTCGAATTTTAGGGGGGATGGTTGAAAGGTGGTTTTTTCAAAGGTGACTTTGTCCACCATGTCGCCACCTCCTTGGTAGGGGGGCATCTGTTCGAGGAGTTCTTTTTTTGCAGAGAGAACCCCAATGCCAGTAGGGCCATAGATTTTATGGCCAGAAAAGGCGAAAAAATCACAGTCTAGCTTTTGCAGGTCTACAGGGATATGGGGCGCGCTTTGCGCTCCGTCGATGAGCGCTTTTGCGCCGTTAGCATGGGCAATGGCAATGATCTCTTCAATCGGATTTTGTGTGCCGGTTGCATTAGCGATGTGGGCAATGCTGACAAGTTTGGTGTTTTTTGTGATCTTCTTTTTGAATTCAGAGAGGATGATTTCTCCCTTGTCGTCGATGGGAACGACGAGGAGTTTAGCTTTTCTTAATTGCCAAGGGACAATGTTGGAATGGTGTTCCATTTCAGAAATAAGAACTTCGTCTCCCTCAGAAATAAAAGAAGAGGCAACGAGATTGATGGCATCCGTTGTTCCTTTTGTGAAAATCACTTCATCTGCATTTAGGAAGGACTTGATCCGTCTTCTGGCGGCTTCATATTTTTCTGTGGCCTTTAAGCAAGAATCGTAAACAGCTCTATGAACAGTTCCATATTCTTCTGAATAAAAACGGGTGATCTCATCGATGACGATTTTAGGCTTTTGAGTGGTTGCTGCAGAATCAAAGTAGATCATAGATCTCATTACAAAAACCTTCGAGCAAAAGTTCGGTTGCTCTTTTTAATGGGATACCGCGAGAAGTTAAATAAAAAAGCTGTTTTTTATCCAGCTGACCAATGGTAGCTCCATGTGATGCTTTGACATCATCTGCAAAAATTTGCAAATTGGGTTTGCTATTGCAGATCGCTCTTTCTCCCAACAGGATATTTTTATTGAGTTGGTACGCTTGGGTTTTTTGGGCTTCTTTGGCAACAAAAATTTGTCCTTGGAAGCTTGCTTGAGAAAACTCTTTTTGTACCCCTTTGAATTTTTGCATCGAACGGGTATGAGGCGCTAAGTGGGAGATTTGGATGTTTGTAGCATTATGCCGTGTCCCGTCAAGTTCCCAAATTCCGTTAAGAGCCACTTCTGCATTTTCTCCTAAAAGAGAGGCTTTATAATCTTGTCTAGAGCCTTTTGAGCCTTGAGATGAGGTGACAGTTTGGAGGTAGGCATCTTTTTTTAAAGAAGCGCGGATGTAAGAAAAATGGAACGCTTCAGGGTGTTCGTTGATGGTTCTTTTTAAAGAGCATCTGGCTCCCATGTCTAAAGAGAGGGAAATAGCGGTATTCATCCACGCTGAGGAGGTGGAAGTCTCTTTGATCATGATCGTAGCTTCCGCTTCTTTACCGAGGACAATTTCGATTTTTGCAATCGAATCTGTTACAGTGATTTCAATGGGAATTTCAAGCTTGCATTTTGGAGGGATAAAAATAAAAATTCCCTCTTCATAATTTTTTAAATTATGAATGTAGAAAGGATCTTTTTCCTCAAGAGCTTCTTTTGCCCATTTGGGCTTAAGAAAATTGCTATAGGAGGTGATAGCTTGGGCAAGAGGAATTGTCACAACACCTTTTGCAAGAACTTCGATCGATCCTTTTTGAGAATGCATATTCTCGTAGAAAGAACGGAGAGGAAAGTATTGAAAAGCTTCCTTTAGGTAGGCGTCAGTAGCCAATCGTACCCCCTTTCTTCAAGCTCAAGAGCGAGCTGTGCTCCGCCAGATAAAACAATTGTTCCGTCGATCACCACGTGGATAAAATGGGGTTTGATGTAGTCTAACAGACGTTGATAGTGGGTGATGAGGATAAGAGCGTTCTTTGCATGTAAAAGCTTGTTTACGCCGTTTGCTACAACTTTCATGGCATCGATATCGAGACCCGAATCTGTTTCATCTAAGATAGCGAGGGCTGGTTTTAAAATGGCCATTTGTAAGATTTCATTTTTCTTTTTTTCTCCACCAGAGAACCCTTCATTGACGTTTCTTTCTTTAAAAGAGGGTTTCATCTCCATGAACTCTAGGGTTTCATCTAAGAGTTTGCTAAATTCTTCAGGTGTCCCTTTTCCATAAGCTGCGTGTAAGAAGAGTTCGTTGTTTAAGCCGGGGATCTCTACAGGGTATTGGAATCCCATGAAAATTCCTAATCGAGCTCTATCTTCAGGGGCAAGTTCTAGAATATTTTCCCCGTTAAATAAGATCTCTCCACTTTCCACCTCGTAGGAAGGGTCGCCTGCAATCACTTTTGCGAGGGTTGATTTACCAGCTCCGTTAGGACCCATGATCGCATGAATTTCTCCTGCGCGCACAGTTAAGCTGAAATTTTTTAAGATCCCTTTTACGTATAGATTTTTTATTTCTAACATTGTCATCATCCCACCGAGTTTTCAAGTTTAAGGGTTAAAAGCTTTTGCGCTTCCACGGCAAATTCTAAAGGAAGCTCTTTGATTACCTCTTTGCAAAAGCCGTTTACGATAAGATTAATCCCGTTTTCTCTCGAAATTCCTCTTGTTTGTAAATAAAATAGTTGTTCTTCATTCATTTTAGAAGTTGAGGCTTCATGCTCTACTTCCGCAAAAGCATTGGCAACTTCGATGTAGGGAAAAGTATTAGCGGAGCATTCATCTTTTACGAGCATCGAGTCACATTGAGTGTAGTTTCTAGCTCCAATTGCTTTGGGTCCAATTTTTACAAGACCTCGATAGGTGTTATGAGACTGATCTGCAGATATTCCTTTGGATACAATGGTGGATTTTGTGTTTTTGCCTAGATGGATCATTTTAGTTCCGGTATCTGCTTGCATCTTTCCATTTGTTAGAGCGACAGAATAAAATTCTCCTACAGATTCGTCTCCTTGCAAAATACAGCTTGGATATTTCCAGGTAATTGCAGCACCGGCTTCTACTTGGGTCCAAGAAATTTTAGATCGAAAACCTTGGCATCTGCCTCGTTTAGTTACGAAATTAAAAATTCCTCCCACACCTTCTTTATTTCCCGCATACCAATTTTGCACAGTGGAGTATTTAATTTCAGCGCGATCTAATGCGATGAGTTCTACCACGGCTGCATGAAGCTGGTTATTATCAAATGCTGGAGCTGTGCATCCTTCCAAATAACTTACGTAGGAATCTTCTTCCGCAATGATGAGGGTTCTTTCGAATTGTCCAGATTCCTTATCATTGATTCTAAAGTAAGTGGAAAGTTCAATGGGGGATCTTACCCCTTTTGGAATGTAAACAAAGGATCCATCAGAAAATACAGCAGAATTGAGTGCAGAGAAAAAATTATCTCCAATTGGGACAACAGTTCCTAAATATTTTTCGAGGAGCTCTGGATAAAGATGGACTGCTTCAGATATAGAACAGAGAACGACTCCTGCTTCTTTTAACGTTTTTTGAAACGTTGTTCCGAGCGATACAGAATCAAACACCACATCGACTGCAACATTCGCAAGTCTCTTTTGTTCGTCTAAAGGGATTCCTAATCTTTCAAATGTCTTTAGTATTTCTGGATCGAGATCTTCTAAACTACTTAACTCTTGTTTCTTTTTGGGAGCGCTATAATAGCAAATGTTTTGGTAATCGATGGGAGGGTAGGTAAGGTTTGCCCAATCGTGAGGCTCTTTCATCTCTTTCCATTTTGCATACGCTTTGAGGCGAAATTCTAGTAAGAAAGGGGGCTCATTTTTTTTAGCCGAGATAGCGCGCACAGTTTCTTCACTCAGACCTTTGGGGAAACTTTCCGTTTCGATCTCTGTGACAAATCCGTACTTATACTCTTTTTTTTCTTCTAAAATTTCACTTGTCGTCATAGGAGATCAATAATACTATATTTCACTGGTTTGAGGATAGATATGAAATATTTTTTATTACTAAGATAGGGATCGGGCACGCACGCGGGCACGGGCTCGGGCTCGAAATCCGGAGGGATTAAGAGGCTTCAGCCCTTTCCCTCTTTTCGAGCCCGAGCCCGTGCCCGATCTCCTCTCTTATTTTTTGATGGCAGGTTCATACCAAGCAATGGTTTTTTGGAGGCCGTTCTCGAGGGAGTGGTGGGGAGTCCATCCTAGATTTTTTTTGATTTTTGTACAGTCAATAGCATAACGGAAATCATGTCCTGGGCGGTCTTTGACATAGGTGATGAGAGACGGGTCCGCATTTAAAAGTTTAATTATTAGTTTAAGAAGGTCGATATTTTGCATTTCACACTCTCCGCCAATATCATAGGTCTCACCAGACACCCCTTTTTGTAAAATGAGCCAAAGGGCTTCTGCATGGTCATCAACATACAGCCAGTCTCGCACATTAAGTCCATTTCCATAGATGGGAAGGGGCTTATTTTCGAGGCAGCACTTGATCATATGGGGAATAAATTTTTCTTGATGTTGCCAGGGGCCATAATTATTTGAGCAGTGGGAGATGGTGGTGGAGAGGTTATAGGTGTGGGTATAGGCTCTCACAAAGCAGTCAGAAGCTGCTTTTGAAGCAGAATAAGGGGAATTTGGTCTTAGACAAGACTCTTCGTTAAAGGAGCCTGTATCAGTTGAGCCATACACTTCGTCTGTGGAGACATGATGGAAGTGGATATGGGGATGATTTCTTACAACTTCAAGAAGCTGGAAGGTTCCAAACACATTTGTTTCTAAAAATGCTTTAGGCCCAGCAATGCTTCGATCGACATGACTTTCTGCGGCAAAGTGGATAATCGTATCGATCTGGTGGGTTTTACATAGCTGATCAACAAGAGTGGCATCGCAAATATTTCCTTGGACAAAGAAATAGCGGGGGTCATTTTTTACTGCTTCCAAGCTCTCGAGATTTCCCGCATATGTTAGTAAGTCGAGATTGACGATTTTTTCTGCTTGGGTAATGGCATAGCGAATAAATGCAGATCCGATAAATCCGGCGCCGCCGGTAACAAGAATGTTTTTACAAGATCGCATCGATGTATTCCTCTACAGCTTTTTGCCAGCTCCTTGGAGCGAGTGTTTTATCTGTTCTAAGCGCGCTATAATCGGGTCTTTGGGCAGGAAAGTGCATTTTGATTGGGATTAACGACTGACAGCTAAGGGGGATTTGTTTCTCTTTGGCCATTTTTAGAAAATATTGAGCAATCTCAAGACGTGAGGCCTCGCCGACGTTGGCAAAGTGGACTATTCCTGTATGGTTGAGAAGAGAGAGAATGGCATGGGCCAAATCAGGGGCGTATGTAGGGCTTCCTATTTGATCGGCAGCTATTTTCAGTTCTTTTTGGGATGTTAATAAATGCAATAAAGAGGAAATAAGATTTTTCCCACCTTTGCCAAAAAGCCAAGAAGTGCGGATGATTAAAGCGTCTGGCTGCACGTTAAGAAGCCTGATTTCCCCTTCTCTTTTTGATTTGCCGTAAATATTTAAAGGGTTGCAAGGATCTTCTTCTACATAGGGGACTTTTTTTGTACCGTCAAAAACATAATCCGTAGAGATATGGATCACTTTTCTCCCAAGTTTGCCTAAATTTTCGACTCCAAGGCTATTGACTCCAAATGCTAAATCAGGGGTATTTTCGGCTCCATCGACATCGTTAAAGGCGGTACAATTAATGATGTGGGTAGGTTGAATTTCATGGAACGCTTTTTTTAGAGAATCGAGATTTGTGATATCTGCTTCTTGCCTAGTTGTTGCTACAAAATCGATCTCTTTACAGGCCTCGGCCAGCGCCTTTCCTAAAAGACCGGTTTTTCCCAATATCCAGAGTTTCATAGTACCTCTGCAAGAGGAGGAGCTTCCTGATCTTTTTTTGAAAGAATGGGATTGGTAACTGGCCAGGGAATGTCTAGATCGTTATAGGCAAAACTTTTTTCTGTTTCAGGATCATAAATGGTGCTGACTTTGTAGAGAACATGAGCTCCCTCGCTTACGACGCAAAAACCATGGGCAAACCCAGGGGGAATAAACAACTGCTCATGCTTTTCAGAATCGAGGTAAACTCCTTCCCATTTACCAAAGGTAGGAGAATCTTTTCTTATATCGACTGCAACATCGAAAATTTTCCCTTCGAGGACGGTAACAAGTTTAGATTGACCAAGAGATTTTTGAAAATGCATCCCCCGTAAAACTCCTTTTTTAGAAAAGGAATGATTGGTCTGAACGAAGATGCCGAGATCCTTATAAAGGGTTTCTCTGTAGCACTCGCAGAAAAAGCCTCGCTCATCTCGCCAGATTTCAGGTTGTAGGAGGAGGAGCCCCGGAAGGTTCAAATTGATTGTTTTCATTGTAATTTTCTATTGATCAAGCTATCCTATAACGAAAATCAATTTCAATAAAGGTAATTATGCGTATTTTTCATGGTTGCGGACACGTTTTAGGTGGAACATTGTTGATTGCTGGAACTACCATCGGCGTCGGAATGTTAGCTCTTCCTGTAGCTACTGGTCCAAGTGGATTTCTCCCTTCAATCACCATTTATTTTGCGTGCTGGTTATTCATGTTATGTACGGGGCTCCTCCTTTTAGAAGTGTGTATGTGGATGCCGAAGGATGCCAATTTAATCACGATGGCTCATAAACTTTTAGGCAATGTTGGAAAGAACATCTGCTGGGTAGTTTACCTTTTTCTTTTTGTTACCGTTATGATCGCTCATATCGTAGGAGGGGGTTCAATCTTAAGAGAGATTTTTGGAGCTTCCTTGCACCCGGCGATTGCGACCATTGGTTATGTACTCCTTTTTTCCCCCATAGTTTATTTAGGGACCCATTCTGTTGACAGGCTTAATTTAGGCTTAATGGCAGGAGTGATTTTCACCTACCTTCTTTTTATTTTCGCTGCGTTTGGCAGTGTAAACATCAGCTTGCTTCACTACATGAACTGGTCTAAAGCTTGGCTTGCGATCCCCATTCTTTTTACTGCTTTTACGTATCAAGTGATTATTCCGACTCTTGTCACTTACATGGATCGTAATATTCAAAAAGTGCGCCTTGCTATTATTTTTGGGACCTCAATTCCTCTCGTCGTATACCTCATTTGGGAATATCTTATTCTTGGAATTATTCCTGTAGAAGGACCTGGAGGATTGATAGAAGCTGCAGCTGGTGGACATAATGCTGTGATGCCGCTCAAACAATTTCTCAATAAGCCAAGTCTATTTACTATTGGAAAAGCTTTTGCTTTTTTCACAATGACAACCTCGTATATTGCTCTTGCTTTGGCTTATCTTGATTTTCTTGCAGATGGTCTTAAAATTGCCAAAAAAGGGTTAAAAAAGGTGGGGCTTTGCCTTGCGATATTTATCCCTCCAACTTTTATAGCACTGACCTATCCTGATATTTTTTTGACAGCTCTTGGTTATGCAGGTGGATTTAGTTGCGCAATACTTTTTGGTATTTTTCCTCCTTTAATGGTGTGGATTGGTCGTTATAAAAAGAAGTATGACCGCTCTCATCAACAGATTCCTGGGGGAAAAGTTTTTCTGGCTGCATTAATAGTGTTTGTTGTTGTAGAAATAGGGATTGAAATTAGCAAATTCTTTTAATGAAAAAATTTTTCTTTCTTGGTTTTGCATTTTGTGTTTTCCACTTCGCGTTTCTTTTTGCTGTTATAGGGGAACCATTTGAAGAAGGGGTAAAGAAACCTATACCTGCTGATGTAAGCCCGTGGTTTACTGGGCCTATCATCACTCCTTCAGCCTATGTTGTTCCTTATGGGTTTGTCAACTTAGAGCCTTATATTTATACGACCATAACAAAAAGTGCATATGACCATCACTGGAAGTCTCACAGGGTTCCCACTTTTGTTAGTATAAACCCCTTACTTGTTGCACAGATAGGAGTAAGTAAAAGGGTGCAGTTTTCCTTTACACCTCAATTTTATTACAATAAGACGAAAGGGAAAGAATCGATAAGGTTTGGAGATCTTCCTTTGCAATTTGCCTTTCAGTGTTATTTTGATACCCCTGACACTTCTTGGCCTGCAGTGAAGTTTTTCATTCAGGAAACATGTCCAACGGGTAATTATCAAAAGCTTGATCCCAAAAAATTTAAAACCGATGCAACAGGTCAGGGATCTTTTGCTACTTTTACAGGATTTACCTTTGGAAAGAAGTACCACTTTGGCGGATGGCATTGGTTAAATACCAGATTGCAGCTTGGGACTACCTATTCTGCTCCTGTGCACGTGCGCAGTTTTAATGCTTATGGTGGCGGAGAGGGAACGGTCGGTAAGGTGTATCCAGGAACGCAGTTTTCAGCTCTCCTAGGACTAGAGTATTGTTTAACAAGAAATTGGGTGCTAGCTCTAGACATCGATCAACAGTACAGCCGAAAAGACCGTTTTAAAGGGAAAAGCCATTCAAAAGTTGGAGATCCCCTTTCTGAGCAGCTCAGTCTTGCTCCGGCGATCGAATATAACTTCAATGCTAAATATGGATTACTCGGTGGCGCTTGGTTTACCGTCCTCGGCCGCAATTCGTCTGACTTCCTCAGCTACGTCATCGCCTTCAACTATTACAATTAATTTTATTAGTTTTTACTGTTCAGGAGGTGGACTTCTTTCTGTCTTAATGAAGTTTCTATAAAAGGACTCTTGAGAAAATGGATCTATTTGATCCTGTATAAAATCAGAATTCTTAGCAAGCCGTATAAAACACAAGCCAACAATGAAGCCTGTTACAGAACATCCCACTCCTGTCATGACAACGTACTGTTTACGATCTCTATCGAACGGAATAAAACAAACAAGGATAACGGATAATAACAATATTATCGAAACGAATGTTGAAATCATAAAACCTTTATTAGCGATTTTCTTTATGTAGTGCTGATTTCTATGATAGGCGACACGAATACAAACTGGTGCGCAGCAAGCCGGTATGCAGCTAAAATTAGGATTTCCTGAAGTCGCATATGGCTCAACCATAAAATGCTGTTTAATCCTATCGGTCTGCAACGCAAGGCTTTCAATACTTTCTCTTATAGTATTGGCAGTTTGATATCTCTTTAGGAGATTCCGTGCGAGCAAGATTTCATCAAGTTTCTGTTTAAAATTTCTTAGGTCGGCCAATGAAACAGTATGACGATTAATCACCCACTTCAGCGCCTCATTTGCTACTCTGGAAGATCTGCTGATAGCGGAAAACTGGAGACTACCGGCAAATTCCGCAATTATTTTTAAAGGCCCATTAGAGTGTTGATTCCAGGGATTAAGAGGAGGAGGTATATCAATCATAGCTTGTTCTCTTGCAAGCAGGGGGATCTGTAGAGGTTCAAGTTCTATATCAACTCTCGTGCATAGAGGTACAATCGACATGCATATCCTAAAAAGGTAAGTTTGATCGATTTTACATAGAACCTTTTTGTTGTGCAATGCCTCCTTTGTTAGATAAAATCTAAAAAATGATGCTTACTTTGTAACTCACCTTACGGAAAATGGTGACGCCAGTTCCTGGCTTGGAGGGGGTGGTGCATTTTTTCCGTGGGTTTCCACCCACGGCTAGCAACTGCCATCGCTTGCGCGATTTAATTACCGCTTTGCGGTTAAGATAAGAATCAGGTTAACAAAATCAGATAGTGTTCTTAACCGCAAAGCGGTAATCAAATCGCGCAAGCGATGGCAGATGTTAGCCGTAGGTGACGAAGGAACCTACGGATAGTGCACCCCCACGCACAAGAGCCGCGTCAGCGGCGACACTAGTCGAAAAGGTAACATTCATCAAATTTTGCTTTATGCAGACTAAGGAATTTAACGTATTCATCTTCGAATGATTCTTTTCTATGATGTTCTTTTTGTTTTTGAATATATTCTCGTGCACGATTCAATTGAGAATAGCTCACTGAAAATGATGCTTACTTTGTAAGACTCGAGTTTGGCCTTTTTAATTAGCATTTAAGCGGCTATTCTTCGTCCCGCTAGGGACACTCGAGTTTGGCCCTTTTAATTAGAAAATTAAACAGGCATGCAATATTTTGTCCCGCTAGGGACATAGGTTTATAGCCAGGGTGTGAGCACGCCGGCCAGGCGCGCGGAACCCCTGGGGCGAA
>JABDHB010000030.1 GCA_013285775.1 Chlamydiota bacterium
TGTGGGAGAAGGGGGTTTTGTCTCTCCATCAGGAGTAAGAAATTTCAATGTTTTTATAAAGAAAAAAATGAAGGGGGAGCATAGGAGAATAAGTGGAGAGATGGTAGGGAAAAAGATAGATAAATAGAATTTTGGTTTTGAGACTGCTAAGAGATTTATGAGAAAGTCAGTTAAGACATATATGATAATGCTTATTGCTAGAATGACTGTTACCCAAAAAGGATCCCATTGAAGCTGGCCTGCTTCTACACTCATAGCTTTATGAAATGGCTCTTGATAAGCAAAAAGGAAAAAGACTGTGATTGCATAACACAGCTGAAATACTCCTTTAGTAAAATTCACGGAAAAAAGGAGATTTTGCCATTGCTTGTCTTTAGAAAAAATCTTAGAGAGGATGTGAAAAAAAGAGGTTTGAGATCTTTTATGGAAGAGTTCTTCCGCCTCTAGTTGTCCCAGCCTCTGCAAGGTATTATAAACTCCGCTCAATACAGTCGATCCTAAAAGGAAAATAAGAACAAGGAGTGGGTTAGCTAAGGGCATATATTTAAATGTATGTGATTCTTATGTAAAAAGTTCAAGCACCATTTTTCTTTTCTTCTCATTTGTCGTCGATCTTTGGGGTCGATGTCGTCGTATTTAAGTAAGTGAAGAAGGGCGTGAACAATGTAGAGGGTAGTTTCTAGATAAGGCTCCGTTCCATATTCGATGGCGGCCTTTGGGCAGACAAAAATTTCTCCTAAGAGTTTTTCGTCTATTGGAAAGGTAATGCAATCAGTGGGGGAGGGGTCATTGAAAAACTGAGCATGGAGCTCACAGATTTTTTTTTGACTTACAAAATGGATGATCACCTCTTGGCAATCAACTCCCATTTTTTTTATGAGAGCGTGCAGGATTTTTTTTACAGCAGCAGAAGAGATTTTGAGGTCTTTCTGCTGATTAAATACTGTAATTTTAAGATCCACTTCCTAGGAAGGAATAGGAGTTTTTGGAAGGTTGGTCACGCGTTTGTTTTCACCATCTTTCCAGCGTCCGAGGCTGCGCAGCACATCAACACGCTCAAAACGTTTTAACACGTTACGTTTTTTAGCACCTTTATTTGATTTTCCGTAGCTTGCATGTCTTGTCATTGGGGTAACCTTTATTATTTAATTTTTGGAATAAATGCTTCAAATGAGCCTTCTACCGCATTAGCGTGTACTCTAAATCCTTGAGGAAGGTTGTCTTTTTTTGTTCCAGTCTTAGGGGACGGTGGGCGGCAGCGCTTAGGAGAGCGGCTTCTTCTTTCTTCTTGTTTGCTGATTCTGACCATAATATGCTCCTTTATCAAAAGATGCCCAGATTATAGGAAATTGGGTTGAAGTTGTAAAGGTAAAGTTATTACGCATCTATTCTTTAGGAAGTTCTTCAGGATGGAAAGTTCCAAAAGAAAGTAAAAACTTAAATGTTTCTTCGGTTGTGATGTCCACTGGATGTAAGAATTTTTTGGGTGTTAGCAATAAAAAACCAGAGATAGGATGAGGGGCGGTAGGGACAAATACGCTCACTTCCGTCTCAGAGATCACTTCTCTTAATTTTGCGGGTATTTCTCCGGTCACAAATCCTAGGGCGTGGGAATCTCCTGAAGGGAAAGGGATTAAGACTGTTTCTTTAAAAGTTTTTTGTCCTTCAGTAAACATGGCATTTGTCACATCTTTTGTGAGTTTATAGATCCCTTTAATGATAGGGATGCGAGAAAAAAGAGCGTTAGACCAGTTGAGAAGGGCTTTAAAAAAGAATTTTCTAGCGAAAAAGCCTAAGATAAAAATAAGGAAAAATAAAAAGACAAGAACAGCGATTCTGCTAAGAAATACAGAAATTTTTTCATTGGGGAAAAAACTTTGGATAATTCCTACAAATGGCTCTGTAAAAAGATCGAATAAATAAACAATGACAATGATCGTTAGCATAAAAGGGAGGAGGATTGCTAGGCCCGTTAGTAAATATTTTTTCATGGAGCCTTGGGATGAGATTCAGGGACAATGACGCCACAAGAGACAATATATTTAATCGCCTCTTCTGGTTTGATATCGACGTAGATGAGCTCTTCTTTTGGATACATCAGCAAAAATCCTGTTGTTGGGTTAGGCGTTGTAGGAATCAAGACAGAGACCAAATGCGCATTTGCTTTTTCAGAGCAGACTTTTGGAGCATCCCTTGCAATGAGCCCCATGGTATATATCCCCTCTTTAGGAAAGGGAACCATGACAACTTGTTTAAAAGAGCTTTTATCTGAGACAAAGAGAGTTTTAATGATATCTTGCGTTGTTTTATACACGGTATTTATAACGGGAATTCGATGGAGAATTTTGTCGCCAAGACTCATGAGACTATTAATAAAAAACCATCTGGTAATGATTCCAAGTCCGACAGTGATAAGAAAAAGCAATGCCAAAATAAGGAGCTGGCTGGTCAATCGGATGAGTTGCTCAGGTTTTAAAAATAAAAACCCTTGTTCAATGATATGGAAATGAGAAAGGATGCTTGATATCACTCCCATAAAAGGGTTGGTGAGCAATTTGATAATGAATACAACCACCACAATGGTGATCACTAGAGGTAATAGGATCACAAGGCCTGTGATAAAATATTTTTTCATTTTAGCGCCTTCTTCGTTGGGGTTTGTCGCTACGAGGTTTCCGTTTTGTGGTGGAGACAAGCTCCCACGCGACTTCTTGGAGGATGAAGTCAAGCGATTTAGGGCGGACTTTAAGTGTCTCTCCTATTTTATGGATTTTTCCCGTGTATTTACCTACAAGATGACCTCTTGGATCATGGATGAAATAATCATCTTCAAGTTCAGAGACGTGCAAGAATCCTTCTACCATCATGGGGGTCACTTCAAATTGGATTCCAAAGGGTTTGATTTTGGTGATGCTAGCGGTAAACTCGTGAGCCGGGTCCTTATCTAGCTCAGATTTTAAGAGTCTGAGTTTTTTTAAGGTTTTCACGCTCATTTCTGCGCGGAAAGACACCCTCTCTTGTCCAGAGCAGCGCAGGCCAATAGCATCGAGCTCTTCTTGCGTTAGGTCCTCTTCAAAAAGGATCCGTTGAATGATGAGATCGCTGTATCTACGGATGGGGCTTGTAAAATGACAATAATGCTCAAGAGAAAGTCCAAAGTGCCCGACATTTTCCGGAGAATAACAGGCAAGTTTCATGCTTCTGATAAATCCAATAGCAAGTTGCTGCCCAAACGGGCTAGATTTAGCTTCTTGAAACATTTTTTGTAAGTCTTCTGATGTAGGGGTTTTTGCTAAGTTAAATCCAAGCGTTCTTGCCATTGCATAAAAATCTTCTAAATTTTCAGGAGAGGGCTCTTCGTGGATTCTGTAGAGAAGAGGTTTTCCCTGATCTGCAAGATGCTTGGCAACGATTTCATTCGCTTTTAGCATAAATTCTTCCACGAGCTGGTGGGTGATGTCGTATTCTACAGTTTTTGTTCCCGTAGGCATCCCTTTTTCATCCACAACAATGACTGTTTCTGGCATCGCAAAGTCGATACTTCCTCTATCTCTTCTTTTTTGTCTCAGAAGATGGCAGAGTTTTTCCATGAGTTGAAGCTCTTCTTTATGGGGGCTTTTTGCCTTTCCATCGAGAACTTTTTTCGCTTCCTCATAAGTGAACCGTTTGGCGCTTTTAATATAGCCGCGGACAATTCTATACTTTGTAAGATTCCCTTCTTTATCAAAATCCATAAGGACAGAGGCTGTGAGACGGATCACCTTTGCTTTCAAGCTGCAAAGCTGGTTTGAAAGTTCCTCAGGAAGCATCGGTAAACAAAAATTAGGAAAATAGGTGGAATTACACCTTTTTTTTGCTTCGCAATCGAGATAAGAATTAGGAAGGACATAGTGGGCTACGTCTGCGATGTGAACGCCCAAGTGAAAGTTTCCTTGTTTATCTTCTATAATAGATAAGGCGTCGTCATAATCTTTTGCTGTTTCAGGGTCGATGGTAAAAGAGGTGGTTTTGGTAAGATCTTCACGCCCTTTTAGGTCGGTTTTTGAAACAGTTTTGCCAAATTCTTTTGCTTCTTCAATAGCTTCTAAAGAAAAATCTTTGGGCAGGTCAAATTCTTCAATAGCAGCAGGGATATCGCAAGAAGGGTTATTGATGTGACCTATGGAATATAAAAGTTCTCCAAGAGTAGCGTTTTCTTCATCGCCCCATTTTTTTACTTTTGCAATCACCCTTTCTCCAATTTTTACTGGAAGATTTTGAGGATTATCGCAAACGAGTGCTTTTGAAGTTCCTAAAAGGGGGGCGTAGACAATGAGATGGTTATGGGAATCGACTTGACGGATCGTTCCTGCAATGTGGGTGCGTCCCCGTTTTAAAACGGCAACGACCTTTCCATCTGGTCCTTTTTCCCAATTTGAATCGGGGTTTACAACTACTTCGACTTGGTCGCCGTCAACAGCGCTATCGGCCATATGCTTTGGGATAAAAATATCAGTCGCATATTGAGTAGGGTGTTCGGGTTGAACAAATCCAAATCCCCGAGGATGCATGTGAAGGATGCCTGTGATTGTTTCAGGTTTAGTTGTTTTAAGGGCCACCTGTTTTCTCTTATTTTCTAAGATCCCCTGTGCTGTCAAATCAGTAATAATTTCTTTACAAAGAGGGTGTAATTCAGGAGGGATTTTTAGCTTTTTAAAGAGAGCTGTAGGTCCCATAGGAGCGTATTTTTTACCAGAGATGAATTGGAGGATTGTTTTGGAAAGGTTATCGTACTTCGCAGAATGTGCTTTTTTCGTCATATTCCACCATTGTAGTGCACGGGCTATAATAATTCAATTTTTCTTATTGGCTTGAATTGCCGTATATCGGTATATTCTCTCCCTAAAACTTAAGGAAGGTAAGCTATGTCAGCAATTCCACCATCTTCTTCTTCAACCGCAGCTGCTTTAAGCGGTTCTAGCACAAAAAAACCTAAAAAACAATCTGTCAGTGGAGGCTTTGTCAGTGCAAGGATTGCATCTCTCGAAAACAAGCGATTGTCAGATAGCTCTTCTCTTGCTCCTTCAAGAGTTAGAATGGCACCACCTGTTGCTGAAAATGAAGCCTTAATAAGAGATTTGATCGCACAAAATGCAAAATTATCAAAAGCATTTAACCTTCTAAAAGCAAAAAGAAACCCTGAATTGGGGGTGAGTCCTTGTATGCGTAATGAAATCCCTAGCGCTAATTACTCTGCCGCAATGTCTCAGAAAGACCTAGCAGATACAAAAGCATTTTTGCAAAGACTTCCTCCGATGCCAAAGAAGATGTTAGACTTTCTTGAAAGTTGTGGTAGCGATGGAATAAAAGCTAAAGAAACTCATATTGCCGTACCTTTAGTTAAAAATCTTGCTATTGATCTTGATGGAAAGATTGTTGAGATGCCACGGATATTAGAGAATCTTGATGCATTAGACAAGGCTTCTGGAGGAAAAGGTTGTCGATTTGGTTTTATGCAGGAAGGGAAATTTGATCTACAAGAACCTCCAGCAGTTGAATTTGAATGGGCAGTCATGACGAGAGATGTTTTACCTGGAACTAAAGGTCAGTCTTATGTGTTTCAGGCAAACCTCTTAGCACAAAAAGGATATGAGGTGCCTAGCTTTATCGATGTTGTTTCTACGATTATTTGGGCAAAATACCACTTTGGCATTTCGCTGTTTCTTGGTAGTCCAATAGTTCATACGAGATGTCGTCAAAAGCAGGATGGTAGTCTCGTAGTCGTTGGCGGAACTCCCGGAGAGTCTTTAAGTGTCCTTGTAAACAACAATAACAGTAGCAATCTTGGCATGGCAGGTTTTCGGCGCAATTTTTTATGATTTCTCTAAAAGATTTGACATTAGCATAGCAATGGTCATGGGCCCTACTCCTCCGGGAACGGGGGTGATGTAAGAGGTGATGGGGGCGACATTTTCAAAATCAACGTCTCCTACGATAAGATGATTGACACGGTTTATTCCCACGTCGATGACAACAGCGCCGGGTTTTATCATCTCTTTTGTGATGAATTTGGGACTGCCGATAGCTGCAATCAAAATATCTGCACTTTTGCAAATCGCAGCCAAGTTTTTGGTATAGCTATTAGCAACAGTAACTGTTGCATTACAGTGGGGAGCTTTTTGCATAAGGATGGCAGCAAGCGGTTTTCCAACGATATTGCTTCTCCCTACGATCACAACGTGTTTCCCTTCAACTGAGATATGAGATTTGGCAAGAAGAGTTACAACTCCTTTGGGTGTGCAAGGTAAAAAGCCATCTGTTTCTCCAAGGAGCATTTTGCCTATGTTTATGGGGTGAAACCCATCGACATCTTTTTTAGGGTCAACTGCTCTCATGATGTTTGTTGTAGAGATATGAGAAGGTAAAGGCAATTGTACGAGGATCCCGTGGACTGCAGGATCTCTATTTAACCAATCGATCTCTTCCATTAACTGTATTTCTGTAATTGTTTCAGGAAATTCTTTATCAATAGAGAGAATCCCAATTCTTGCGCACGCCTTTTTTTTCATATTGATATAAGATCTGGACGCAGCGTTATTTCCCACAAGAAGGAAAGCAAGGCCAGGTCTTTTATGGGAAGAGGCAAGTCGAAGCGTTAAATCTTTTTCAATCAGTTCTGCAATGGCTTTGCCGTCAATGATTTTCATCAGTTTTTAGTCTCGTTAGGAAAAAGGCCTTCCAGCCAAAACGTTTGATTTCTTTTTCTATATAATCATAAGCCTTTATTGGGCAAGTAAACCATAAAAAAGCGTAGAGAGCATCGAAAAAAGACATGCCTATCACATCTGTAAAAATCAATTTCCAGCTTAAACTTGCAAAGAGGATGAGCTGAAAAATACTCACAACCATCGAAATAAACAAGGTATAAATAGAAAGGGCAAGGGGTTTATCATCAAAGAAGTGCCGTTTTTGATGGTACATAGTAGCTGTTGCTAAACAGCAAATAAGCGCGTAAAGGCCAAAGTGGTGTTGGGTGGAGAGAAGATCCAAGATAATTCCGCAAAGAGCTGCCATCCACAAAGAAAAGGTAAAGCTTTTATGCATATAGCATAGGCCAAAAAAAGGGACAAAAGCCAAAATCCTAGTGTTGGGAAAGAAAACCGTTCCAAAAATGGCTGCAAAGAGGGCTAGAAAAAAAGGGAGTGTCAATAGGCACCTTTGGCTCTGATAACTAAGGGAATTGTTTTATAAATCAATTTCAAGTCTAGCATAAAAGAGCGAACATCGATGTAGGTAGCTTCTAGAGAAATTCTCTCTTCAAAAGTCAGAAGATTGCGCCCCGATGTTTGCCAAAGGCCTGTAATGCCTGGACGCACAGAGAGAATTTTTTCTTTTTTCATGCCTAAATGCTGTACTACCTCTTCCATTAAATAAGGCCTAGGACCTACAACGCTTAAATCTCCTTTAAGCACATTCCAAAACTGGGGCATCTCATCCAAAGATGTTTTTCGAAGCCACTTGCCAATTTTCGTCACACGAGGATCTTCTTTAAGCTTAGAATATTTTTCCCATTCTCTCAGATAAGCAGGATCTTCCAAGATTTTTTTCAGTCGTACTTCTGCATCCATGCACATCGTACGGAACTTATAACATTTAATGATCTTCCCTTCTTTTCCAGCTCTTATGCTCGAATAGAAAACAGGTCCTCTAGATGAACATTTAATCGCCACAGCAATCATAAAATACACAGGAAAAAGCAAAACAAGCATGAGAAAACTAAAGAGAATATCCACCCCTCGTTTCACCCAATCTTCTCTATGAAGAGCAATAAACTTCCGTTCGATAAATACAGTCATAAAAACGGATTATGTAGACCAAGCGAATAATTCGCAATTCTGAAACTGCAGCATTTTCATTAAAAAGATTTGATTCAAAAAAGAATGCCTATATTTTTTTTAATAATTTTCTCTGCGTTCTCTGCGGCTCAGTCTTCACTCTGCGCTGATGAAATTCAGCATTCAGACAACAAGACTCTGAGTTATTGACCGAATACCAAACTCCATCAGCGCAGAGTGAAGACTGAGCCGCAGAGAACGCAGAGAAAAAATAGTTTTTTCAAATTCTGAAGTTACTCTTATATAAATAAGCTATCAAATCTTTTTAATGAAAATGCCGTGTTCTGAAAACACGTTTTAATATAAGAAGCCGAAGAGCCAGAGGGGGATTTTGGATCCACTGCCGATTTCTATGTCGTCGCATGCAGTGAAGCTCTTCATTTCGTTTTTTATTTGGTGGAAGCTCTTGTTTTTGCCTCCTATTTCGAAAAGATATGTGTCGTCTATAAGAAAGTCTCCATTTATGGGCATGCTTAGGTTATATTTTTCTTCAGTCATGTTTAGGAAAAAAGTTTCTTGGATTATTCCCATATTCGGGGCTTCGGAAGAAATAGCGTAGAGCTGATTGGGGTTTTCGAGATAGATCTTTGAAGGCGACTCTATTTGGCTAAATTTTTTTGATGTTTTGGAAAGAGATCTGATGAGTCCTGCGTCTTCAAGATGGGAAAAGTAGGTCTTTAATGTGCGCAAATCGCCTACTTCTATAGCAGTTTTAATGTTATTCCAGTTGGGTGTAAATGGAACGGAATTTGCAATATAGATAAGAAGCTTTTTGATTTTCTGAATGCTTGCTCCTGTAAGTTGGGGATAGATTGCTGCTAGATCGGATTCGATTGTGGCATGCACATTTTGTTCTAATGCCATTTTATAGATGTTAGCGTCATTGATCTCAAAAAAATAGGGGTAGTAGCCTGTTTTAAGATATTGGTGAAACTCTGGTATAACGTTTTTATTCTCTTTGCGAAGTTTTTTGAGAATAGAATCGGCAATTTTTTCATGTTGAGAGCAGATCTCGTTTATTTCATAGGAGGAAAATTCGAGATGGTGTGTTAATTCTAAATATTCTCTAAAAGACATCCCTTGCATTCTGTGAACAGAGGCTCTTCGTGTTAAATCATGACTGCCTTTATAAATTTGTAGTAAAGAGCTTCCAGAAGCAAAAATTGTCAATCCTGGGAAGGTATCGTAAATGCTTTTTAATTCCTTAGACCAGTCGGGGTATTTATGGATCTCATCAAATACGATCCATTTTCCCCCATGTATTTGAAATTGTTCTGCAATTTCATAAAGAGAGGTAGAACCCATGATAAAGTGGTCTGCCTGAACGTACAGGATTCTGGGGTCGAATCTATCTCCTTTAACAAAATCTAGTAGAAGTTGGATCAGTGTAGTTGTTTTACCCACCCCTCTTTGCCCGATAATAATGGATATTCTATGAGCTAGTTTTTCTGTACGAATGAAATATCTCTTATAAGAAGAATTTTTAATTTCTAAAAACTGTTTGCTCAATTCTCTGATTTTTTCGAACATAAGCTCCAAATGGATTGTAATCCCATATTATCAGCTAAAACAGTGGAATGCAATACATCTTCTTAAGTCATTAATTTTTAGGTAGTTCTATGGATGAGTTTGTAGGCGAGGTGTTCGAGAAGAGGGGCAGGACGGGAGAGCTGGGAGAGGGAGTGGAGGGCTGAGGTGTAGAGCTGATCTGCCTGAGAGCGGGCTTCGGGGGGCATGTCCCCATCGAGGATGTCGTCGATGATCTGAAAGGCGAGGCCGATCTGTTTTCCGAAGATTTTTAGATGGGCTGTGTCAGAAGGGGAGCAGTTGCTGATGATCGCTCCAAATTCAAGCGCGGAGATCATGAGGGCTGCTGTTTTGAGAAGATGCATTTCTTCCCAGTTGCCCGATTTTAAAATATCCATGACTTGTCCGCCGATCATTCCGTCGCCACCAGCATGCTGAGAGAGGCTTTTTACAAGAGCGATTTTTTGGTCGGAGGTCAGGTGAGGGCTTGTGCTCAAAAGTTCAAAGGCGTAGGTGAGAAGGTAATCGCCTGTAAGAACAGCATGTCCTTCGTTATAGACTTTGTGGAGGGTTGGGATCCCTCTGCGTAAATCATCGTCATCTATGCAGGGAAGGTCGTCGTGGATGAGGGAATAGGTGTGCACCATTTCGAGTGCGCAGGCAGGAATGAGGGCATTTTCAAGAGGGATATTAAAAGTTTGTGCGGTTGCAAGCGTTAAGATGGGGCGGAGGCGCTTGCCAGGAGAGAGAAGGGAATACCTGGCAGATTCAAAAAGTAGGTGCTGGGGAGCATCTAGACGCTCTTGAATAAGATCCTTGAGTTTTTTCTCAATGTCCAATTCCAAAATATTCAAATCCTTTAGCATGCATCTCTTGTTTTTTGTATTGGTTTCTTCCATCAAAAAAGGCTTTTCCTTGCATCGAAGGAAAGATCTTGTCAAAATCGGCAAAGCGGAATTGTTTCCATTCTGTGACAAGGGCAATTGCGTGCGCGTCAAGGGCAGCGTCGTACTCGTCTTTGCAGAAATGGATTCGAGAGTCGTTAAAGAGTGTTTTGGCTTTGGGCATAGCTACAGGGTCATAAACGCGGATGTGAGCGCCTTGTTTTAAAAGCTCTTCGATTAAAATCAGTGCAGGAGCTTCCCTCATATCATCGGTATTGGGTTTAAACGCAAGTCCCCAGATGGCGATAGTTTTCCCTTTGACGTTGCCAAAGTAGGCGGAGATCTTTTTAAAGAGGAGCTTTTTCTGCTTGTTGTTGATGCTATCAACAGCGTCCATAAGAGGGGTTTCAATCCCAGCATTTTTTGCCATAGCTTGAAGGGCTCGGATATCTTTGGGAAAGCAAGATCCTCCATAGCCTATTCCTGCGTAAAGAAACTGGTAGCCGATCCTTTGGTCTGAGCCAATCCCAATTCTTACTTCGTTGACATTAGCTCCAAGAGTTTCACAGATGGCTGCAAGTTCATTCATAAAAGAGATTCTTGTGGCGAGCATTGCATTAGCGGCATATTTTGTCATTTCGGAGGAGAGGATATCCATAACGAGGATTCTGTCATGATTCAGAGTGAATGCAGAATAGATCTCTTTCATGATAGAAGCGCTTTTTTCGTTATCGACCCCTAGAATTACTCTATCAGGCTTCATGCAATCTAAAATGGCAGATCCTTCCTTTAAAAACTCTGGGTTGGAGACAATATCGAACGGGAGGGAGGTTTTTTCTTTGATTGTAGCTTTTACTTGGGCCCCTGTACCCACTGGGACGGTAGATTTTACGACGATCAGCTTATATTCATTCATATGTTCAGCAATACTGCCAGC
>JABDHB010000031.1 GCA_013285775.1 Chlamydiota bacterium
GCTTCGAGATTGTAACTGCAAGCTCCTTCTCGGAGCGGCTCTACCTTTGTGACGATGCCTACTTCAAGGCCTGCAGGAAAAATGCCGTCATAACCTGTTGTAACCAGCAAATCGCCTACTTTTAAAATATCTCCGCTGCGCAGGTCTCGAGGAGCTCCTTTTTCATCGGGAAAATCGTAGTTAAATCCAACCCCTTTTAAAATATGGCTTTTCATCCGCCATAAAGGATGAACGCTGCCACGAAGCTCCCCCTTTGCAAGAAAACTATCGCCCCTTACAGCTCTTACTGATGGCGTAAGATTAGGATCGGTGACTAGGCGTACTTTGCTTGTTTTTTCTTCAACATATTCAACCACCCCTATAATAGAGGGCCCAAGCATGACAGGACTTCCTACAGCCACCTTATTTCTTATCCCTACATTGATCCAAAGAACGCTGCTCCAAGAATCAGGTTCCCGAAAAATCACTTTTGCAGGAAGGGCTTTCATATCAAGATCAAGCAGATCGCGCACCTCTGCATAGCCCTCAACTTGCTTTTTCAAAAGCAAATTCTCTACTCTTAATTTTTGGATTTCTTCTTCGTTCGAAGGGTGATGAGCAATCACCATCAATTTAAAAATAGATCTCTTTAAAAAACTAAATCCTCTCCATGTAGGGGCAACCGAAGCGATCGCTTTTGAACGTAACGGCTGGGCACTTTTTTCAGGAATGCTCAATAGCACAAACAGAAACACAGCCAAAAATATGTAGGATTTATAAGACTGCCTTCTCATACCTTAAGGATAGCGTTTACGACGTAGTCGATGTTTTTTGCGTTTAAGCCAGCTACGTTGATCCGACCATCTTTTGTCATATAAATAGCATAGTCGAGGATAAGTTTTTCCACCTGCTCTTTTGATAATCCAGAAAACGAAAAAAGGCCTACTTTATCGAGTAAAAACGAAAAGCCCAGCTTTTTAGCAAATTGTATTCTCATCGCATCAATCCGATGACGCATAGCATCAAGTTCTTTTTCCCACTGAGCTTTTAAGCTAGGAGAACCTAAAATATAGGCTATTGTACGAGCGCCATGTGCGGGAGGATTGGAATAGAGAGTTCTAATAATAGGCTTGATTTTGCTTGCTATGTGCTCTTTTTGAGCTCTAGATTTCGCAACAATAAACAACGCGCCAACTCTTTCAGAATAAAGGGCAAAATTTTTCGAAAAAGAAGCCGCAACAATCATCTCATGCCCTTTGGCTGCAAAAAGACGGATCGCTTCAGCATCTTTTTCAAGACCTTTGCCAAAACCTTGATACGCACTATCGAAAAATGGAAGAAGCTCTTTTTCTAAAAAAAGGTCAGAGATTTTATCCCACTGCTCTAAAACAAGATCAGCTCCTGTCGGGTTATGACAACAAGCATGCAAAAGAACCACACTTTTTGGAGGGAGTTTTTCGAGATACGCATAGAACCGATCAAAATCTACACATCTATTTTCTACGTCGTAATAGGGATAGACCTCAACTCTCATTCCACATTTAGTAAACACGCCTATATGATTTGGCCAAGTTGGCTGAGAAAGATATATCTGAGGAGCTATTTCTTGTTTTAAAAATTCTCCAGTAATTCTTAATCCGCCCGTTCCACCTATTGTCTGAGCTGCGTAGATCGTATTTTCTAAGTCTTTCCAAAGCTGCTCACCAAAAACAAAGAGAGCCGCCCTATCAATAAACATAGAGTCTCCATCTATAGGCAAATACTCTTTTGTCATCTCCCAAGCTAAAATCTCTTGTTCTGCAATCTTAACGCTCTCTAAAATAGGAGTTTTAAGTTCTTCATTCTTATACACTCCCACGCTCAAATTAACTTTATGAGCCCTTGGATCTGCGTTAAACGCTGCCTGCAATCCAAAAATCGGATCTGGCAAAGCTTGTTCTATCTGATTAAAGAATCCCATATTTGTATTGTTGCAAATCCCTCTTAATTTGTACAATCTGAATACTATTTTTGGGGTGTTAGCTCAGTTGGTAGAGCGCTACGATGGCATTGTAGAGGTCAGCGGTTCGACCCCGCTACACTCCACATCACTGGAGACATTTTCAAAAATGATCATGTCTCCAACTTTGTCCAATCTCTAGCTCTAGAAGACTTTTCCGCCAATTTTTGCTTCCGCTGAAGGGGTAATAAATGTTGCTTCACCGCTGTCAGCTTTAGGGTATTGTACCCCTAAAATTAGAGCATCAGAAATAGTATCGCCAATTTGTCTTGGAGCAAAATTTAATACCCCCAATATGAGTTTGTTCTTCATCTCTTCAGGTAAATGATGAGTAAATCTTCCGACGCTTGTTTTTATCCCGAACTTCCCAAAATCGACTTTCATTTTGTACGCTTTCTTTGGGGCAGTAGGTTCGATTTCTATACTTATTATTCGTCCTAAACGAATTTCGAGTTTATCAAAAGTTTCTTCTTTTAAGACGGTTGGTTTTTCATCAGACATAAAATCTCCTTTATAAGTTGTCTATTCTACGATACATGGTATAGGCATCCTGAAAGCTTCCATCTGCATTTCGAATGGCGTTAGGAATTGTGCCAACAATCTCAAAGCCCAATTTTTCATAGAGTTTGATAGCACCCGCATTTTCACTAAGAACCCTGTTGAATTGCATTGCTACAAAGCCAAGGCTCCTTGCAATGTGTAAAGATGCGTTAATAAGTAGAGTGCCAATCCCTAGCCTGCGATGCGTGCTTTTAATCATATAAGCAGCATTGGCAATATGTCCTGATCGTCCTGAATAATTAGGTTTGAGATAAAAACCCCCAATTACATGTCCTTGAGGAGATCGGCACACATAAACTTGCGATGTTGAACCGAAAAATTGAGTCTGAAATTCTTCCCTGGAACTGCTTTCATAAGGAAACTGACATCCTGTATCAACAACTTCTTGAAAAATCGCAAAGAGCTCTTCATCATCCTTTAATTTGTATGCTTTAAGCTTGCACCCAAATTGGTGCAGTAGGTTATGCACCTCTTTCAAACTTTCTACTTTATTTACGCCCGTGTTCAATGAGGTAGGAGCCGCATTTTGTAATCGAGAATTTCTTAATCCTTGTGCATAAAGAGCCATGCCCTGATAAACAAGATTAATTTCTTCAAGATTTAATGTCTGAAGAGCATTTTTAGTTTGATTGAATGCGATTGGCTCGAAGGAAAAAAGAGTATTTTTTCCTAACTCTGTAAATTGAAGAAATCGTTTCCTTTTATCTTTTTGATCAGTTGAACAAGTGATAAAACCTTTTTTTACAGCTTTAGCAACTAGTCTGCTTACAGTGGACTTATCCAAAAGAAGGCGTTCAGCAATGTCTCCTGCAGTTAAAGGCTCTTGGCAAGAAGAGAGCTCTATGAGAAGGTGTCGTTCAGCTAAAGTAACCCCCACTTCAAAGTAAGCGTCATTAAGGAGCCCAAGTTCCCTAACCACAGATCTAGCATTTTGCCTGAGCAAATTTATTTTTTGATTCGAAAGATGTTTCATGCAAGCCAATTAGTTGTATAATACAACCATTATGCTGGTATTAGAATTTTTAAGCAAGGTTTTTAGGTTAAGGAAAGAGAGAGATTCACCTCTCCAGTAAAAAGTTTAGAGAAGTTGCACTAAATTCTTTGTTTTCGCATAATCCCTCAATATATTTGAGGATGTATGCAAAGCAAATCACAAGAGTCTAAAAACAAATTGTTTGAGATAGCAGAATCTCAACAGGGATACTTTACTTCTAAACAAGCGAAAGACTCTGGATATAAAGATAATACTCACCCTTATCATGTGCGCTCTGGTCACTGGATTAGAGTGTATAGAGGTATTTATCGCCTTGCTAAGTTTCCTGGGTCCGAACGTCCCGACTTAATGATTTGGACCCTCTGGTCTTGTAATAGATTAGGGAAAATAGAAGGAGTTTATTCTCATCAAACAGCTCTTGCTATCCACGGTCTTTCAGATATCTTACCCGATAAACTTCATATGACGGTACCCCTCTCATTTCGACGTAATTCTGCTATTCCTAAGATATTAGTCATTCACTACAAAAATCTGCCTCAAAACGGAATGGTTTTGATAGATGGATATTTTGCAACCACGCCTTATCAAACACTTCTGGATATCATCGCTGATGTTCACATTTCTCATGAACTCATTTTGCAAGCCGTAAAAGCAGCAGCTGATAGAGGAATTATTACACAAGCTATGTTAAAGCAGCTGTTGAATGAGAAGGCTGTTCAATTATCTCCTATTTATCCTCTCTTAAAAGGTCTCCATGAAAATATTTAAGAATGCAGTCGATTTTAGAAAGAGTTTGGAAATGAGATTGTTCAAACAAGCTCAAGTTGCAGGAATTGATTTGCAGCGCATGAGAAAGCAGGTTGCATTTGAAAGGCTTTTAGCACGATTGTTTAGACAAAAGAACTCTCCTTGGATTCTAAAAGGGGGGCATGCCATGGAGCTTCGCTTAAAAATTGCTAGAGCTACTCAAGATATTGATCTATTCGTAAAAACTCATACCCTAATTGCAGATCAACAGATGATTTTAGAACACCTCCAAGAAGATGGAAATGCTGACTTATCTGACTTTTTTGAATATCGAATTAGCTTTCCTGAAGTTGCTCTAATAGGCCCACCTTATGGAGGGTTTAGGTTTCCTGTTGAGTCTAGAATTGCAGCTCGTACATTTGAGAAATTTCATCTGGATGTAGGAATTGGCGATATTTGCTTTGAACCTTTTGAAAGGATTAAAGGAAAGGATTGGCTTAATTTTTGTGACATCCCTGCTCCTGTTTGTCTGCTGATATCAGTTGAACAGCAGCTTGCAGAGAAAATTCATGCTTATACCTTCCCCAGAGAGCACGGATATAACTCTCGAGCGAAGGATTTAATGGATATGGCTCGTTTGATTCAATCTTATGAAATGGATTATGAACGCGTCGTAGCCGCTTTGGAGCAAACATTTGAACGTAGAGACACCCATGAGCTACCAGATACGCTCAATAACCCTCCACAAGAATGGAATGGTACTTTTGAAGTTTTAGCAAAACAATGCGATTTGGAAGGTGATATCCACACTATTTTCACCATGGTTTGTGATTTTTATGAAAGCGCTCTTATGACAAAAAATGGTTAAATTTCAGCGTTAAAAAGTAACAAAAATGAGGAAAACGCTCTGATCTCATTTTTTTGCGTCTTTGCATTTGAATATACTCAACCTATTACCTTTTCTCATAAAAAGTTTTCATTTGATCAAAGATTTTAGCAGATGTATCGAAGCAGGTTTTTGCTGGAGGTAGGCTTTTAAGAAAGAGTTTGCCGTAGGCTTTTGTGATGAGGCGTTTGTCTAAGCAAAGAACGCAACCCCGGTCTGTTTTTTTGCGCATAAGCCTTCCAAATCCTTGCTTAAATTTAACAACAGCGAGAGGAACTGCATAATCAAAAAAGGGAGCTTTCCCTTGAATGGTTAAATAGTTTGAATGGGCAAGCATAAAAGGATCGTCGGGAGCTTTAAAAGGGAGCTTAGCAATAACCACTAGACGAAGTTGTTCTCCTGCAACATCCACACCTTCCCAGAAGGAATCCGTTCCAAAAAGAATGCTTCCCTCATTTGCTTTAAATATTTCTAACAGTTGATTACGGGGCTTGTCTCCTTGCTTAAGAAGAAAATACCCTTCTTTTTCAAGAGTGGCGCCCGTCATCTCGTAACACTGCTTTAACATTTCATACGAAGTAAATAAAATAAAGGCATTCCCCTTTGAAGCCCGAACGGCAGAAATAATAGCCTGCGCAGCTTCCTTGTTAAATGTAGGCTCTGAGGGAAGTGGCAGATCTGATGGAACAAGAAATAACGTCCTATTTTCATAATCGAAAGGGGATTCATAGATATTTTCAGATATATTATCTGATAATCCTAACCTATCTTTTAAATACCCAAAGTCCTTAGCTGTTGTTAAAGTGGCGCTGCATAATGCGGATGTTTCATATTTACTAAAGAGGAACTTATCTAAGTAGGATGCAATATCTAAATCTGCATCAACAAGTCCCACTCCTTTTTTATAAGTTTCGATCCATCTTACGCGCGATTTTATCTCAGGCATTTCCTTAAAAAATTTCTCTAAGATTTCTATTTGTTCATCTAATCTTTGACAGAGCCCTTGTAAAATAGATTGAAATTCTTTCTGAACTTCTAATTTTTCTAAATCTGAGCGAAGGCAAAAAAGACGAGAAGAAAATTTATGTAAACTTCCAATCAACCCTTGAAACTGTGGTTTCCATCCCTCAATAATCTTAGGTTCTAATAAGATCTTCTTTTCTTCTGTGCTTTGAAGCGGCAAGAAGGCCTTTAGAATTTCCTCAATAAGAAGTTTTTTCTCAGAGGGAATTTCGATTTCTATACGAGAGCTTAGGGAAGGATTCAGATCAGGAAAAGATGCTTCCCTATACTGATCGATTAAATGGATAAGGGAAATGTCACCTGTACGTTTAGACAAACTCTCAAGAGCAATCTGCTCTATATGGTGCGCTTCGTCAAAAATCACCCTTTTAGCTTTGGGAAGCACCCCTTTTTCCTCTTTTGCAAGATCGCTAAAAAGAAGATGGTGGTTTACAACAAGTATTTGAGCATCTTCTGCCTTTCGTCTCGCTTTAAAGAGAAAACAAGGACGGTAATAAGAGCAATGTACATGAGTGCACTTTGCGCCATCCACGCTCACTTTGTCCCATGCAGAATTTGATACAGAAATTTCCGACTTTGAGCCCTCTTTAGTTTTCTCAGACCAAAATCTCAACTTATCAATCTCAGGCTCACTCTCTGCTTCTTTCAATCTTTTCAAACATAGATAATTGGAGATCCCCTTAACAAGCACAGCTTTAACATCTGCTTCTAAAAGATCGAGTAAAAAAGGGATATCTTTTGCAATCAACTGTTCTTGCAGAGCAATTGTATAGGTAGAAATAATCGTCTTTTCTTGATTGCGAAGAGCCCAGAAAACTGCTGGAACAAGATAGGCAAGAGATTTTCCAATGCCGGTACCTGCTTCAATGAGCGCTATTTTATTTTTCTCGTAAGCTTCTAAAACTTGCGCAGCCATCGCAACTTGACCAGGCCGCTCCTCAAATCCCTTATGGAATTGACTGAGCAAACCCTTTTTTCCAAAAACTTCCTCAATAATATCCTGCATGCAAAACAAGATACAGGAAGTAAGCGCAAAACGCAAAACATATGACAGTAGAAACGATGAACTATGAACTATGAACGATGAACGCTGAATTGAAGAAAGAAAAAGAAAAAACCAAAGAAAGAAAGAATTTAGACTTCTTTGCCTCCTTCTTTCTTCAGTTCATCGTTCATCATTCATAGTTCATCGTTTGATTTACTCTCCTTCGAGTAAATCTAAAAATGCTTGCAATTGTTTTGAACGTGTCGGGTGGCGCATTTTACGTAAAGCCTTAGCTTCAATTTGACGCACCCTTTCCCTTGTGACCTTAAAGCGTACACCTACTTCCTCAAGTGTTTTTGGTTTTCCATCAAGAAGACCAAAGCGTTCGATAAGAACGGTTCTTTCTCTATCTGTAAGAGTAGAGAGAACCTCGTTCATCTTATCTTTGAGAATAGCGTAACCTGTCGCTTCTGCCGGAGATTCTATCCCTGTATCCTCAAGAAAATCGCCAAATTGACTTTCGCCACCTTCGCCAACCTCTGCTTGTAAAGAGATCGGATGTTGCGCGATCTTATAGATCTCACGAACACGTTCAGGAGTGAGTCCAAGTTCATTAGCAAGCTCTTCAGGAGTAGGCTCACGTCCTGTTTCCATCATCAGCTTTTTAGCGCCTCTTAAGACTTTATTAATCGTCTCAATCATGTGAACAGGAATACGAATTGTACGGGCTTGGTCAGCGATTGCACGCGTCACAGCTTGTCTAATCCACCAAGTGGCGTAAGTAGAAAATTTATATCCACGGCGGTACTCAAACTTTTCCACAGCTTTCATCAAACCCATATTCCCTTCTTGAATCAAATCAAGAAAAGAAAGGCCTCTATTTGTGTATTTCTTTGCGATAGAGATCACAAGACGAAGATTAGACTCTACCATTTCTCTTTTTGCTTCTTGGCTCTTGTCCATCCAGCGCTGGAGCATTCTAACGTCTTTTTTAAACTCGTCTAAAGTTCTTCCGGCGGCAAGTTCCCGTTTATTGAGTTTTCTTTGTACTGCCAGGAGTTTAGACGCAGCAAATTTATTCTTTTCTGCGCGAGGGGCTAGGTCTTGCATCTCTCTTTCTAAAACAAGAAATCTGTCGTAAGCATTGAGAATCACTTCCCCTAAGTCGTCAATGATATTATGTCTGACGTACATCCTTCTTAAATAAGCCTGCATACGGATCCGACATTTCTCAATATCTTCAGAGATTTTCAGCTTATCAACTTTCTTTACTTTAGGATCGTGAAGTTGCGCGAGAAGCTTTTCTAAAACGGTATCTTCCATTTTTAGAAGACTGCAAAGCTTGGGGAGCAAAACAAGATAAGCTCCTTTATCGGGAACTTCTTTTTCTGAAATTACCTTATCAAAACGATCTTTCCCGCTGATGAGATAGTGAGCTACAGAAATCGCTTCTCTTGTGGAGTAACGGAATCGCATAATAATTTTTTCAATTTGAATCTGCGCTTTTTCAATCCTTTTAGAAATCTCCACCTCTTCTTCCCGAGTCAAGAGGGGAACAGATCCCATTTCCTTAAGATACATTCGAACAGGGTCGTCAGAGGTCCCCTCCGTTCTTTTTGCAAGACCTTCTAGTTCTTTTGCCTCTTTTTTACGCTCTTTTTGTCTTTCAACTTCAACCTGGTTAAGAACCTGGATATCCATTCCGCTTAAAAAGATGAGCACCTGATCGATCTGCTCAGCAGAATCAAAAGTCATCGGCAGGATTTCATTTATTTCTTCATATGTGATATACCCTTGCTCCTTAGCAATGGCTACCAGCTCTTCGATTTTTTGCTGATGCTGTTGATTAAATAACTCTGTAAAACTTGCTTTTGCCATAGAATATGCAACTCTTCGCATTAAATAATGATAATGAATCTATTTTAGCACAAGAGGCACTAAGACACAAAAATTATCTTTGCCCGGAGTGTTTATATCCTGTCCGCGCCCGGGGCGGACCCCATAAAAGACACCACTTTTACCACCTAAAAGGAAATATCGCCTGCTCGCAACATAAAAAAAGTTTAGAGCACATTTCCCTGCAAATACTTCTTTTTAATACCCTTCCAGGAGCCGTACTCGAAAAGCCCTTCCCTCAAATCGGGAGAATTGCCGACGTCTATTGGGAGGCAACACATACAGTATTTGAAATCCAGTGCTCTCCTATGAGCCTGCAAGAAGCTACAGAAAGGTGCAACGACTATCAAAAGCTAGGAATTAAGCTCGTGTGGATTCTTCATCAAAAAAGATTTAACAAGAAAAACATCTCTCCTGCCGAACAATTTCTTCGAACCCATACGAATTGCTATTTTGCGAGGGATGAGATCATCTACGATCAGTTTGAAATTTGCAGAAGATCTAGAAGAATTTTCCGTGGACCAGCGCTAAAAATTGATCTTCGCTATCCCATGGAGCTCACCTCCACAAAAAAAGAGCCTCCAGAAATTATGAAAAAAAGATTTTTTCAATGGCCCTATTACTTTCCAGGAGATTTGACGAGTCACTTCATCAACGGAAAGGATTTCTCCTCTATATTTGCCATGGAAAAAAAATTTATGCCTATCAAAAAACCCTCTCTGGGAGCCCAGATAAAAAGATTTTATCAAATTATCTTTGGTTATCTTCTGGAAAAAGCTTCCCAATAAATTTAAAGTTTTGTATTCTTTACCCAAAATTCATTGGAGGAACTATGGCCGAAGAAAAAAAGGCAGAAAAAGCAAAAAAACGACCAACAGCTTTAAAGAGAGACATTCAAAGCGCGAAAAAATGTATGCACAACAAAACCTACAAATCAAAGGTTCGCACTGCAATCCGTTCTCTTGAAGATGCTATTACGAAAAAAGAAGAATCCGCAAAAGAAAACCTAAGTCTCGTCTACAGCCTAATGGACAAAGGTGTTAAAACCGGAATCTTCAAGCTTAATAAAGCTAATCGCGTAAAGTCACGCTTCACAAGAAGAATGGCCGCTGCGAAGTAAGTTAATATGTCGCATTTTGAAGTGCAGCGATTCATCGCTGTCAAGATTGGCTCTAGATAAATCGACATGTCTTAAGTTTAGACATTTCTCATAGGCCCAACGGGCCAAAATGACACAGCCCAGGTCGGAGCGATCAGCGAAGGCCTGGGTAAATGTGAATTCTATATCGAGTCCTGTAAGGACGGCATAACAATAAATATTCTTAGGTTTTATATCGTCCTTACAGGACTCTCTGTTTGTGTATGTCTTATTCCCAGGCCTCCGCAAGCTGCGACCTGGGCTGTAACATTTTGGCCTTGCAGGCCTTAAGAAACCGAATCCATCAAGTTGTTATAATAACAAAAAATTTTACATGCGAGATAAGTTGCTTTTATGTATAATCATCTCTTTTTAACAAGAGGTAATTATGTCAATAGTTAACAATACAAGTCACCCGCAACTCTTTGCTAATCAAACTATCAAAGCTGATTCTCCTCAACGACCGCTGCGTACAAGCGAACTTTTATTAATTGCATTAGCAGGGATAGCACTCGTTGCAACAATCGTGGTTTTAAGTCTTACCTTTACCAATCATTTTTCTCCCCAATTCACGAGCACAGGAACGCTCATAGCTTTCATTTTCATTATCAAGCCTTTAATCCTCCTCACAATCGCCGGCACCGCCGCTACAATTGCTAACCTGACAAATAAGGCTAACTAGGGCTCAATATTTTTTCTCTGAGCACATAAGGATCCAAATCAATGTCATCACCCCATGCCAAGGTATTTGTTTTGGGGTCTACATAGACTTGGTTAAAGAAGTCAACTGATCCCCAAGCTTCAAAAATGCCCTGACCTACTAAATGGCTTAGGTCTACGTCTCCTTCAAGCCCATCATCAAAACGGATCCATACTCGATAATTAGGCTTGGGACTACAAGCTACAATTTTTGCTCTTTTAAATCCCATATCCCCACATTTAGCGGAGAGGGGGAATTTTTTGCAGCTTTTTATTGTTTGAAGACTGTGTATTAGAAACTCACCTTA
>JABDHB010000032.1:0-1458 GCA_013285775.1 Chlamydiota bacterium
TCTTCTTCAGGAGCAAGAAGTTTCCATGCTCGTTCAAGGGCTTTTTTCCCATCAGAGGTCTCTGAATAAAGTTCGTAGAAAGCAAGATTTTCTGAGATCGAGGTAGGATCGAGAGTATAATAGAGGGAACTTGTCGAGATAGCAGCTGCAAACAGAAAATTCTTCATAATATTTCTTTCATAGCATTTTTTAGCCCTTCATGGGAAACAATCTCTTCAACAGTCGGACGGAAATGGTAGTTCCAATTTGTGGGCAAGATTTTTCCTGGGATATTTATTCTCTCTTGCTCGGGATTTGGCCAAGTAAGTTCTGGAAAAAGGGCAAGGTATTCTTGCAACAGGTTACAATGAAAAAGGCTCGAAGAGTGGTTTGAGTCTATTAAGATAGATCTTCTTTGCGCAAGAGTAAGGTCAGATGTATATTTCCAACCTTTTGTTTTGGCGTAGAGGCTGGCCTCTTCAGGGTTATTTTTCCACCAAAGAGTGAGAGTTTCAGAATCATGGGTAGAGACGCAAGTCATACTCAAAAGAGGGTATTCGTTTATAGGGATGTATTCTTTATCTGTTTGCCATCTTCTTTCCCAGCGCATCACTTTTGTCCCACAGATTTCTAATTCAGCAAGGCAGCCACGCACTTCTAAGGGAACTGTGCCTAAATCTTCGGCAATCGGGAGCATATCTGAATAGCTTAGCATCATTTTTAAAATTTCTTGTCCTTGGGGAAGCCACTCAGCTTGGTTTTCTGGGAGGAATTTTCCATTTTTCGTGTTTTGACCTACGGGAATTGCCCAAATACGGAAAAGGCCCACTACGTGATCGATCCTGTAAATATCATAGAAGTTTGCAGCATACTGGATCCTTTGTTTCCACCAGGCAAAATCCTCTTTTTTGTGATTTTCCCAATCAAATATAGGAAATCCCCAATATTGTCCGTCCATATTATAGGGGTCTGGAGGGGCTCCTGCGGAATAGTTCAGATTAAATAGGGAAGGATTTGCTCGAACATCGGCGCTGTCTCTTGCAATGAGAATAGGGATATCTCCTTTAAGAAAAATTCCTTTCGCATTGGCGTATTTTTTTACTTCACGAAGTTGTGTATAGCAGAGGTATTGCAAAAAGTTTTGGAAAGGGGGATTGCCTTTGTAGTTTCCATAAGCCTCAAGCCATCTATTTTCCCTTACAAACTTTTGAAAATCTAGAGGTTCTTTCCATTTTTCAAAATAGGCATACAGCCAGGGGATTTTTTCGGCTTCTGTTTTTGGATGGTTTTTATCGAGCTTCCATAAAGAGATATAGCGGGGATGGATAGCACAAGAAGATAGGATGTTATAAGGGCTTAAATCATCTCCTGAATCATTTAAAGGAAGGAGTTGGATAAAATCGAGTTTTAACTCACTGCACCAGTCGATCAATGGGATGAGATCAAAAAATTCTCCGACCCCAGAGCTGTTTTTTGAGC
>JABDHB010000032.1:1468-8621 GCA_013285775.1 Chlamydiota bacterium
GAGCAAAAAGAGGGAGATCAATTCCCTTATGCTGCTTTTTTCCAATTCTCTCCCAAGCTTTCATATTATACCTAACGTGACTTAAAATTTGGCCGATAGGTGGGTTCAAAGCGCCAAAAGTCAACGATCGCAAATGGGTTATATTAAGTCAATATAGACCCATTTGCGATCGCTGATTTTTTTGATTTTTTGACAGTCTTTAATCTCATTTAACCGACTGATATTTATGTGATTACGCATAAATCTGGCGGAAAATTCATTTTTTTGAAGATTTTGCAAATTTTAGCTCAAAATTTGCGGAATCTATAAAGTATATATTAATTATTTTACTTTAAAATTAAATTGATATGTGGTATTATCTAATAAAAATAAAAAATGTATTTAATAATTAATATAAATTAGGAGAGTTCATTATGTCAGCAGTTTCTAGTTTACAGTCCGCATCAAGCCATGTACCTGTGCCAGAGATTTTGGATATAGGGTTTTATGAAAAAGGACGTAGCGAAGTAAATCAAGCTCCCTTACCCGAAATGGCTGTGGTTGAATTACAGACAATATTCAGTTATTTACAAGGCGATGAGATAGCCGTTTCGGAAAAAGTATGCAGACTTTGGAAACATTCAATAGACAGCAGTAACCGTCTTTGGAAAGATCAGTGTGAACATCTAGATATTCCTACTACACCGCTTATCGGCAATGTCCCGTTAGCTTATAAACAAAGGTACGCTCAAGGTTTTGCTTTTGTTGCTAAAACTCTTTATTGGGCACGAAAATGGGAGAGAGATTTTCCTGTAAAGATCCATAACCCACCACCATTTCCTAGAAATAGCTACAAATTTTGCACAGATCCCTCGCTTTTGCCAAATAAAATGGCAAAAGATGCTGAGGTATTTACACTCATTCCTCCAATTTCCTTGGGGCAATTTGAAACCCTTTTCAAACATCCTCGAAGAGGAGAGCCCATTGGTTTTCATCAAGGGTCTTGGGCCGATGCTTTGCAAGAACATAGACAAACACCTCCTGAAACAGATAAGTATTTTTGTGCGCAAATGACAAAGGCCCCGCTAGAAGGCAGTAGATATCAGGATTATGCTGCCTGTGAGCGTCTTGTTGCGGAGAGAGGCGGAGCTCTCGGATACGAAATTGGAAACATCCGAGTTGTTAGCATGTGCATTTTCACAGAGTACTTTAATTCTGGCACGCGGCTTTATAATGAAGAAGACTGGAATTTTACATGGGTTAAAGAGAAAACTGGTGATTGGAACTTGGCCCTTGGAGGCTTCGCGCATGGCGCCGGCCCTCGGTTCCGCATCCACATCAGCCGCACCTTCGGCGTTGGTCCCCTGCGGAAGTTCTCTTAAGGCCATTGGGACTTGGATACTTGGCCTCCGGATTTTTTTTCTTTCTTCTTGTTCCCCTTGGGTTTTCTTTGGCGCCAAGCGCGAATGCCAGAGAAGGAATAGATTTGAAAACAAGACTTGAATTAAAGTGTATGTTGTGATAACATTTTATTAGAAAACAAGCTGACTTATTTAGTATTTGCAATAATAAAAATAGGAGTAAAAATGGCTATCATAATTGACAATCCAGTTCAAATACAGCCTGTTGCGACTTCTTTTTGCTCTTTCGGTTCCAGAATGGACAGTTTTAGGGTCACATTATTAGTTAGTGTTGTGTTAGCAGGTCTGTTTGCTTCTCTAGGAGGAGCTAACGTGATTAAAATGCCCATCGCAGCAACAGGCTCATTGGGTGGGATTGCAGGTTTAAGTCTTGTGGCATTCATGATTAGCTGTGTCTATGCAAAGCGAAAGGAAGAAAAAATAGTAGAACCGTCAGAACCGTTTTTCCATGAAGAAATTCTTCATATTGGGGTTCAACCAGAAGCCCTAAGTGAGAAGCTGACTGTTCCCGTATCTGCAGATTTATTGAAAAAAAGCGTGCCAGCAGTTATCTTGCAAAAGACATTAAGTTTTTTACAAGGCGATGAAGCAGCTCTTTTAGCAAAAGTATCTACATTTTGGCGCAGTTCAATAAATCAAGAAAATTCCCTTCTTTGGAGGGCCCAATGTGAACATCTAGGCATTCCCGATTCTGATCCTAATCAGTCGTACAGAGAAAAATATCAGATGGGTTTTGTAGTCGTTAATACAGCTCTCTACTGGGCGCGAAAGTGGGAGAGAGACTTTCCTGTAAAGATCCATAACCCACCACCATTTCCTAGAAACATCTATCCAGTTCTCATGGATACCAATCGTATTTCTCCAAATCAACTGGTGAAAGATAGCCATGTATCTACACTGATCCCTCCCATTTCATTAGAAGCATTTGAAACCCTTCTTAAACATCCTCGAAGGGGAGAGCCGATAGGATTCCATTCAGAATCTTGGGATCAAGCTTTACAAAAACATGGACAAACACCTCCTGAAACAGATAAGTATTTTTGTGCGCAAATGACAAAGGCACACTTAGAAGGCAGTAGATATCAGAATTATGCCAACTGTGAGCGTCTTGTTGCAGAGAGAGGCGGAGCTCTCGGATACGAAATTGGAAATATCAGAGTTGTCAGCATGTGCATTTTCACAGAGTACTTTAATTCTGGTACACGTCTTTATAATGAAGAAGACTGGGATTTCACGTGGGTTAAAGAGAAAACTGGCGCTTGGAACTTGGTCCTTGGAGGCTTCGCGCATGGCGCCGGCCCTCGGTTCATCAGCCACGACAGCTTCTACGACTTCGGCGTTGGTCCCCTCCGGAAGTTCTCTTAAGGCCATTGGGACTTGGATACTTGGCCTCCGGATTTTTTTTCTTTCTTCTTGTTCCCCTTGGTCTTCTTGGGCGGCCACGCATGAATACCCGATAAGCTTAGCAGCTTAGTTTCCCTATCTCATCTCGTATCCAATAATTGTTTTTTAATGCCTGTGCCAAAGTGTGCTGGTTAGCATGAGATAAAATTCCCAGGTAAGATTGTAACTTCTGATCCATGGCAATGGCAGGAATCTTACCTTTTAAATATTCCTCTTGAGCTTGTTTTAACTTTTTTTTCATCCGACGTTTAGTTCGTACCCTTACCAAGGTATACTTGGGAAAAAGAAGATAGCCTATAAAATCGATTCCTTGGCTCCATTTTCTAATAGTCACTTTTTTCGGATGAAGCTCCAGTTTAAGATTTTTTGTAAGAAATTCCCGAATGCAAATAATTAAAGACTTAAGATGATCTTGATCATTCGACAGGATGATAAAATCGTCGCAATACCTCAGATAATAGCGCTCTTTTAGCTCTTGTTTAACAAAATCATCCAGCTCGTGAAGGTAAACATTAGCAAATAACTGAGAGGTCACATTGCCAAGAGGAACGCCAGTGTTAAAACTATCGATGACGGTGTCGATGAGTTTTAATACTTTTTCATCGGCAATATTTTTTCGAAGAAGAGTTTTAAGAATGCTGTGATCGACCGTATCAAAAAAACGTCGGATGTCCATTTTTAATGCATAGCAAGGCCTTTGCCCGTTAGCACTGACTTTTCTCAGCATCTGCCTTAGCTGCTCAACTCCCATATGCGTTCCTTTTCCTACACGACAGGAAAGAGAGTGAAAGATGAAAGTTCTATCAAAAATGGGAGTCAAAGTAGAGTAGAGCATTTCATGCACTAGACGGTCTTTTACTATAGCCTTGCTAATATGACGCTGTTTGGGATCGGTAACATAGAACTGATCGTAGGGGGCGTGTTGGTATTGGAATGAGACCAAATCGTTTTGTAGCTGAAAGATATTATCCTCTAAGTTTCTCTCGAAACATTGAATATCTTTTCTTTTTCGCTTTCCTCGTCTAAAATGGTCCCAACATTGAAAAAGATGTTCTGTTGAAGTCATCTTTTCAAATAAACTATGAGTTATCTGCATGACACAAGCGCGTCCCGTTTTAGATATTCCAATTTTTCATAAAATTTACGACCTTTATAAACAGCTTCACAGCTACCAGAATCGTATTCCCAAATCTGAGCGTTATACCCTTTGGCAAAAATGTGAGAATACCACACTCGAGCTTTTAGAAGCTCTCATTGAAACAAGCCATCGAAAAGGTGAGCAGCGACTTGATGTCCTGTATACTCTCAGCAATAAACTCGATTTGCTTAAAGTATTTGTCAGATTGGCTAAAGAGACACGTACCATTGACAATCCACAATACCTTCAAATTCAGGCATCTATTCAGGAAGTAGGAAAAATGCTAGGAGGCTGGATCAAGTCCGTCCCCTACTAAGCCTTTTAGAGCTTAGCAGGGAAGATAACAGGATTTCCGGAGGGGACCAACGCCGTTGTTGTTGTTGTTGTTGTTGAACCGAGGGCCGGCGCCATGCGCGAAGCCCCAACAACGGCGGAGGAAACCTGTACCAACATCCGTCCAGTTCACCAGGGCCAGAAACAGCATTTTATCTGCCCCCACCCCTTGTATTTTATTTGGAGACCAGAACATAAAAGTTCCTTCTCACTAGACATCGGTACGAAGTTCTGTCTTGATGTACGCTACCATGATCCGTAAACCATTAGTATTCTGACATCGGCTTATAGCCTAAAACGAACCGTTTCGGGAGGGTCATTGCTTTAGGCAAACGCCCAACATGTCCAAAACATGGGCAATGGTATGTTTTTGCTAATAAAATATCGATAAGTATTTAAAGAGTTATCTTTTTTGATTTTTTGACGGGTGTATAGTAAAACAATAGGAAGATTTCAATCTTGCCTATCGGCCAAATTTTGAGTCACATTAGGTATATTTCCTGAAAAAAGGTGAAGAAGGAAGGGGAGAGGGAGCTGAAATTACGGAGGGAATAGTCCCATTTTCTATGTGTGTTTTCCAAAAGTAGACTTTTTCGATAAATGAGGTGATATATTCTGCGAATTTATCGATCTTGAATTCCACGAGGTTGTAATAATCATGTAAAGAAAGGTTGTTATTTCTTTCAACGTAAGCAAGGGTTCCGGTTCTTGGAAAGCTCCCATTTGCTTTTAAGGCCTCTCTTAACACGTTTTCTCGAAATTTTCCTGGAGGAATTTCTGTGATCATCGAAACGAGCAATACTCTTCCCCTTAATGGGTCGTGTTCAATTTGCACGAAAAATTTTTGATCCACGACGATCTTACAAACTCCATGCCTATCCACATGCAAAGGAACATTGATCAGAGATCCTAAATCTTTCAGTATTTCTGCAAAGTTATCTATCATTGAACCTCGTTTGTCTTATCTAAGATGAAGATCGTGCCCGCGTGCGTGCCCGATCTTTTTTTCTTTTCTTACTCTTTTTTATTTTTGTCTTCTTTCTTCTTCCTCTTCGTTTCTTCTTCTTGTTTGAGTAGTTTTTCCTCTTCGGCATCTTCGATTTGCTTATGAAGTTTATCGAGGGTCATGGCAAGGAGCATGGAAAGGTCGTGTTTGTGTTTTTCTGAGCGAAATAAGCGGGGAGCCACTTGTCTAAGCGCATCTCTATATTGAGAACAGAGGATGACTTGTGCATCTGGTATTTCATATAGGCCAAATTCTGCTGCAAGAGTTAAAATTTTATCGACATTTGGGTACTTATCTTGAATCAATTTACTAAATTGCTTTGCAAGATTGATAAACGTAAGACGAGAAGGCACCACAATGGAGAATCGTTGAAAGGCTCCAAAGATCACACGCATTCTTGATTGGAAAAAGCGGTAGAGCCCCAGAATTGCTTGAAGCGCGCGTGTTTCTGTTGTGAGACGATGTAGCTCTCCGTTGGAAATAGAAGGCCCTTTTGATTTAAGATCGCTTCCTAAAGAGTGGAATAGAAACTCGATCACGGTGTGCATTTTTTCATAGGAAAATTTTTGATTGAGTTCATCGAATAAAGTAAGTGTTTCTCGAGGGTTTGCTGTGACATCGCGGTACATGTCTCGAAGAGCTGTTGGGCTTCCTAACCCTTGAGCAGAAAAGGCCCGTGCTTGCGCGCCCATATTTCTTCCTGCTCTAATTTCTCTTCCAAATCGGTTATTTAGGTCTTCTTTAACCTCACGAAGAGCCGTTTCCATATCGGCATCCATCGCAACTTCGATAAGAAACTCGAGAGCTTCATCTTGTAGGGCTTGATCTCGGTAGACCTCCCCTAGTTTTCTTAAAATCTCTTCCTGGGAGTCCCCTTTTTTGATCCCTACTCTAAGGAGAATAAGAGTGCGAGATTGGAGTTCAGGATTCCGTTCTTCTGCTTCTTTTGCTGCAGTTTCGATCCTTTCTACGTCTGCAATTTTTTTTTCCTGCCTTTCAGCTTTGAGTGTGGAAGACTCTTCCCCTTTTTTTCCTTTTTTTGCTTCGAGAGTGTCTTTTCTCTGCGCTATGGCAACAGGATTAAAAGCGACATCTTGTGTTCCATCAAAAGCTTCTTCAGCTTCAACTTGTACCATCGCATAGGCAGCTTGCGCAGCTGGTAGTGGTTGTCCTGAGTGGATAGGAGAGATGCTTGAGGTGGAAAGTGGAGGTTCTGACATAGAAAGTGGCCCCTTTTTATGATAATTGTACTCTTCCTAGAGGTTGGATCTTGATCTCTGGAACAATTTCCTGATAAGAGAGAACAGCGATGTCAGGGAATTCCCCTTCAATTAGTTTTCTTACAAATCTTCGGACATCGATAGCTGTTAATAGAACAGGGGTTTGTCCTCCCATTGGCGTAGGAGTAATTGTTGTACGCATCGAATGTAAAATCATTTGCACAGAATCGGGATCAAGAGCTAAGTAAGATCCAGCTGAAGTTTGTTTAATTGCGCCTCTGACCATATCTTCAATCTCAGGATCGAGAAGGTAAACAGAAAGGATCGATTGCCCTTGAGAATATTTGTAGCTAATATATCTTTTTAGAGAGGAACGGACATATTCTGTTAAAAGAACAGTATCTTTTTCTGATTGTGCCCACTCGCTTAATGCTTCTAAGATCGTTCTTAAATCTTTAATAGAAACTTGTTCTTGTACGAGTCGTTTAAAAATTTCCGTGAGTTTTTGAAGAGGGACAAGACGTGTGACCTCTTTTACAAGATCAGGGTAAGATTTTTCAATAAATTCTAAAATTCCTCTAACTTCTTGAATCCCAATAAAATCGCTTGCATTTTATCTGCCCCCACCCCTTGTATTTTATTTGGAGACCAG
>JABDHB010000032.1:8631-11069 GCA_013285775.1 Chlamydiota bacterium
AAATCGCTTGCATGTTGTCTGTAGAAATAAGAGAGATGGAGAATCATCACATCGATTGGTTTCCAAAATTTAATTCCCGCTTTTTGTAGGATATCTTGGTATTTCGCATCTACCCAAAGAGAGGGTTGACCAGCTGAACTCTTGGTAGTTGTAAAAGGGAGGTTGTATCTGCGCAACGTGTCGGGATTTTCATTTGTTAAAAGGGCATTTTCTAAAATTTTTCCTCTAACAACGGGAACTTCGCTCAGTAAAATAGAATATTCATCTGGTTCAAGATGGGGAGAATCTGTTCGAACGTGAATCCCAGGAAACCTCACTCCTAAATCTTGGTAAAGAGCGTGCCTCATTTTAGGAATCATATCTTCAATGAAAGATTGACCGCTTGCCCCTTTTTCTTTTTTAATCGCAATAGAAAGATTTTTTCCTACTTCCATAATGACGGGAAGGGTGAGTGCGTATTCATCACTTCCTCCTCTTACAACGGCATGTCCCTCTACATCTGTTGCAACAGAGCCTCCACCCATTCCTGCCATCGTTTTTTCTGCTTTTTTCTTGGTGTTGTACCAAGTAAAAAAGCCGGTTGCTCCGACGATTACGGAAATAATGATGAAAATAACAGAGGGAAACCCTTTGATAAATGCCATCCCAAGAAGGACGACAGCCGCGATCATGATCGCTTTTGGCTGTCCGAGCATTTGAGTAGAAATTTCTTTTCCTAAATGGGAATCTTTTTTATCGCTAGACACCCTAGTTGTTACGATACCAGCTGTCATCGAAATCAAAAGAGAAGGAATTTGGTTCACAAGACCGCTTCCGATCGAAAGAAGAGTATACACTTGGGCTGCTTGAAGAGCTGACATATGGTGCATTGCAACACCAATAATAAGGCCCCCGACGATGTTAATGACTGCAATCACAATCCCTGCGATAACGTCCCCTTTTACGAACTTCATCGCCCCGTCCATGGCTCCATAAAGTTGGCTCTCTTTTGTTAGAGCAAGACGAAGTTCTCTCGCTGCAGTTGCATCGATAACGCCACTTCTCATGTCGGCATCAATACTCATTTGTTTCCCAGGCATCGCATCCAACGTAAAACGAGCAGCCACCTCAGCTACCCTTTCCGCACCCTTTGTCACCACGATAAATTGAACGATGGTGATGATTAAGAATATGATCGCACCGACAACGAAATTTCCTCCGACAACGAAGTTACCAAACGCATAAATAATGTGGCCTGCGTAGGCGTGCAAAAGGATTTGTCTTGTAGCAGAAATTTCGATTCCCAATCTGAAGAGCGTTGTGATCAATAATAGAGAAGGAAACATCGAAAGATGGACTGCTTTGGGGATATAAAGGGCCACCATTAAAAGAGCGACCGATACAGTCATGTTAATCGCGATAAGATTATCAAGAATAAAGGGAGATACGGGGATGATAATCATCATTACGATAATGATGATAAATAGCGCTAAAAGAATATCTGAGGATTGAGAAATGACGCTCAGCGATCTTGCACTACCCAAAGACTTGATAAATCTATCTATTAAATTCTTCACTTAAATAACTCCACATTGTATTCCGCGCCAGGCTCTAGTGTTGTAAGCCATTTGAGGATTTCTGCTACAGCCTGATAAGTTTCTTCAGGGATGTATTCGCTAATCTTCCCTTTTTCATAAAGAGTATGGGCAAGTGCCACATTTCTCATAATGGGTACATTGTACTCGTGTGCCGCTTTAATAATCAAATCAGCTACAGGGCCTTGACCCATGGTCACAATTTTCGGCGCTGGCTCTTTTTCTTCATCATACTCTACTGCAACAGCAATGTGAATAGGATTTGTTATTATAGCTCTAGCCCTTTTTACCGCAGAGGGGCCTTCTTGGTAAGCAATTTCTTGCGCTGCTTGCTTTCTGCGCCCTTTTAATTGGGGATCACCCTCAGTATCTCTATATTCCTGTTTTACCTCAAATTTTTCCATCTTCATTTCTTTAGCAAACTGCCTTTTTTGGAAAACAAGGTCGAAAAGGGCAATCAAAAGAAAGAATAATCCCACCCTTATCACAACCTTGATTAAAAAGTCGCTAAAGATCATCGCACTTCCAATTACAGGCATCGCAGCTGTGGCAACAATGTCACCAATGCTATGATAAACTACGCTATAAATAAGAACAGCTGCCCCTCCAATTTTTAACATTGATTTTAAAAGCTCAAAGAGGGTTTTGAGTTTAAACATATTTTTAATGTTTGTGACAGGATTGAGTTTTTTTAGATCGGGTTTCATCGCTTCGACTGCAAATGTGGGCCCCACAACTAAAAAACCTACTAGGACACCGCAAAGTGCCGTAATGATCATAATAGGCAAACTACAAGTCAGTATGACCATGATACATTGTTGAAAAAATCCTCCAGCTCTGTTTTGCATGTCAATACTATTTCCT
>JABDHB010000033.1 GCA_013285775.1 Chlamydiota bacterium
TGCATATAAGAATAATATTTTTCCTCCTTTTCGTTTCATCCTTTCTTCACGCCATGCCGGGGTATTATGAGCCTTGGGGGAAAGATGCTGGGTTGAAAAGGCCGACGGAGCAGGCGGAGAAAGAATCATCTATTTTGGTGAAGGCAGCAGAAAAAGTAATCCTTTTTCATCAAAACATCCTCTCACCTGTCGATGGACCAAGAAGCCATTTTAGACCTACTTCCTCAAGATATATGCTCCTTGCCATGCGCAAACACGGTTTTTTCAAAGGCTATATCATGGGCTGCGACCGCCTTCTCCGGGAAAATGATGATCCCTGGCTCTACCGCACCATTGCCATCGATGATAAGCTCTACAAATTTGACCCAGTTAGATAACTCCTTTAACAAGATCAAGTTACGTTAATAAGACAAACAAGTTTACAAAAATTATTATATAATATATAATTATTTTTACATTAAACTTTTTTAAGGGCTTACTCATGATACAAAAATTAGACCCAAATACCGTAATATTAGACCCTATTCAAGCACGCCAAAACTATCAAACGGCTGATAAAACAGCGATAAAAGATAGGGAAAATATGGCAGCAGGTTGCCGCATTGCGCGGAAAATCGGGCCCGTTGTAATCCTTCTGCTCGGCACTATAGTTCTTGCCGCAAACTCTTCTGGCGCGGCCATTGGTGTAGGATCTATTTCAGTGATCGGAGGAGCTCTTTGGGCAATGTATCATGCCTATAAATGGGCGATTCATAAAACTGAGGAACATGAAGGCATCCTCGCTGGATCTTGTGATTACTGCTCGAATTTTAGAGAAGATCTTGCATCGATTGCTCAAAGATAGCCCTGAGATTTAAGCCAGGCATCCATCAAATGCTGGGCGGCTGTTGCAACGTTTTGAAATGTTCCATTGTTTAGATATTGTTGATAATACCACGCACCAGAACCTACATTTCCATCTCCCCAAGAGTTCAACATTTGGTCCACGGACCGTTCAAAAGGAGGGGGGGATCCTTGAGGAGATCCGTTGATAAAAACCGTTAGCATCCCTTGATCGGCGGCACTTAATGTCAAAGCCAAGTTTGACATAAGTGTAGAATCAGAGGGATTCAATTGGTTACCACCTGTTATAAACAACTGCATATTTTCAAGCCAATCTTGAGGAGACAACGTGTAAGGAGCTCCTCCGCCTGAGCCATCGGGGATCATAGCCATTCCATGGATAGGATTATAGATCAAATCAAACAGCGCAGCAGCGGAACCTGGCTGCGCCCAAGTCTCTGCTTGGGCATCTGTCTCAGCAAATTCGTAATCCCCATAAACTTTAAGTGCTTCTTTAAAATCTCCATCGTAAGAAACACCTTGTTCATAGTTAGGAGCCGTTAAGTAATTAAAAGCATTTCCCAATCCTGTAAGCATACCAACATAATAATTTGTGGTATGATCGGAAGGAGGAGGAAACGCACTTAAATACTGAGAGGTTATTTCATCCACAATAGCGCTATAGGGGGTGGGAAGATTGAGATTCTTAAGACTATTTACTGCAGCTAAAGCTCCACTTGAATCACCGTGGTTAATAGCCTGCATCAAAGACTGCATACATCCATTAAAATCAGAAATATCACCAGATTGCACAGCAGGAAAAGAAGTTGCATTGGAAACCTGTGCAAAAGCAGCCATCAAACCTATACATATTCCTTGTTGAATTTCTGGATCAGAAGTAGCAGTGGGATACAGAGGATTATTAAGATGAAAATACGCATCGCATTGGTAAATAATTCCATGAAGAACAAATTGAGCGAAGGGAGATGGCAATCTGGACTGAACTTCAGGATTCGGTCCTAACAGAGTTAACAAAGCCTGCCTCATCCCTTCATACATCTGCTCTGAAGGAGGGGAAGAACTCATTACATGCTGAAGTTGCACAATGCAATTTTGCACCGCTTGCATCACCCCATTATTAGAATCAGAACCTCGCACATATTGTGAACCCCCTACAGGAGGAATGTACATGAATATACCCTCTTTTTTCTCCTTCTAGCACAATTTAAAATAATTATTACTAATTTATTTTTTGAACAAATCAGAATGGGTTCCGGTTCTGATATAGGTAATTTCGTTTGCAGATACTCTATAAATCAAAAGCCAATCAGGATCTACATGACATTCTCTATGGTTTTTGTAATCCCCAGTTAACTTGTGATCTTTAAATTTGGGATCAAGCGGCTCTTCATTTGCAAGCTTTATCATAATAGCTTTAAGTTTAAGCATATCACGCCCACGTTTTTCAGATAGTTTTACGTCTCTTTTAAACTGGGTTGTTCGTGTAGGGATTAACATTAAATTCCAAGGTCCTTAAGAAGATCTTCCATAGCAGCAAATTTTTTAAGACCTTTCCCTGATTCAGCTTGTTTAATGGCCTTTAAGGTTACCTTATTTGGTTTTCTATGCATGAATTCATCAACACTCATAAGAACGAGTTCTTTCATACTAGTACCCAACATCAATGCAGCCATCTTAAGTTTTTTATGTTCTGATTTAGGTAAATCAATTGTTAACCTAGAAGTTTTGACTGACATATTTTCCTCCACTAAATTCCATTATACACAAACACAGAAACACAGAAAGCTTTTTCTCTCTGTTTTTAAACCTCTGTACATAACAAAAAAACTAGATATAATATAAGTATTTATAAATAAACAAGTTAAGTAATTTATATAATTAAACTAAATTTTTTATTGATTTTTAAAGATATTTATACTATTATAGTATAATAAGACTATAAATTAACAAGGATAATATGCCATTTGCAATAAGTTCATCATTATTAAGGAGTGGAGGAAAAGCAGGCAACTATGGAGCTATGGAGCCTTTATTAGATGAACCAGCTGCTACATCTGATGCAGGAAATGACAAAAAGGTCGCTAAGTTAATTAGGAAAATAGATAAGGGGCTTTCCAAGTGCCAAACTTTATCTTATAAAATAAGTGAAATATACGAAACCCCTCTCCCAATGAAAAAGTCCCCTATAGAAAAACCCATTGCCTCTGACCCTCAAACACGACTCTATTACAAATGTGAAAATATTGTGAGCGAGAAAAAACGTAACGCTCAAGAAATAAAACGGGAAGCTGCTGTGAAAAAACATGCAGATTGCTTAACTCAAGAAGAAGCAAAACTAGAGCTTTTAAAAACGCAACTTGCAAACCTCATACTCTCAAACTAAAAATAGCTCGCATCGAGAGCTTCTTCAGGGATCGCTTCGAAATTATGAGGCGGTGTGTATTGATCTTCTTTAGACTCTTGTTTTTGAATTTTTCCTTTTAGACTAAAGGTAATAGGAACCCCTGTAAAGGCGTACTCTTCTCTAAATCGGTTAATGAGATATTTCTTGTATGTTTCCGTCATTCTATTGGCATCGTTAATAAACATGACAAAACGGGGAGGGCTTACTTCTACTTGTGCCATGTAGTAAATACGAAGACGTTTACCCTGAATCATCGGAGGGTGGCATTTTTGGATCGATGTTTCTAAGAACTTGTTGAGTTGTCCTGTAGTGACCCGCTTCGTCAGATTTGCATAAACCTCTTTCACAACAGGCATGAGCTTGTCGACATTACGCCCATCAATTGCAGAAATAAACAGGGCGGGACAGTGGTTTAAGAAAGTGGTATCAATCCGAAGGGAATTTAAGCAATGCTCCATCCGGTAGCCTTTCACCAGATCCCATTTATTGAAAAGAAGAACACATCCTTTTCCTTGCTCTTCAATGTCTTTAGCAATTTTTTTGTCCTCTGTAGTCATTCCTCTATCTGCATCAAGCATGAGAACGCATACATCCGCCCTTTCAATAGCACCTTGGGTACGTATGGCAGCAAATTTTTCTACAGCTTCCAATTCTTTTTTCTTACGTCGAATTCCAGCTGTGTCAATGAGGGTGACATTATGTTCTTCTAAATAAACGTCTATACTATCTCGCGTTGTTCCAGCAATAGGGCTAACGACACATCTTTGGTCGTTTAAAAGATAGTTAACAAGTGTGGATTTACCCGCATTAGGCCGCCCGATAATAGCCACTCTAATTCCTTCTAAAGTCTCTTCCTCTTTGATCTCTTCAGGAGCGTTAGCAACTGCGCATTCGACGAGCTCTGCAATTTGAAAATTTTGAATGGCAGAAATGGGGATCATTTTGGTGATTCCCAAACTATAAAAAGGGTAAATAAGGTCCTGCTTAGAGAAACTATCGATTTTATTCACAGCAAGGCAAAGGTGTTTTTCTTTACGGAGAAGGATCTTTGCGACCTCTTCATCCAAAGCTGTAAGCCCCACCTGGCCATCTACGACCATGATGATACTATCAGCCTCTTCTATGGCAATTTCAGCCTGTCTTCTGATCTCTTCCTGGAAGGAAACCTTCGAACGAGGGTCAATTCCACCTGTATCTATAATCACGAATTCCTTTCCAAAGAACTCACAATCAGCATAAAGGCGATCGCGCGTAACTCCCTCAGCCTCATCGACAATCGAGATTCTTTTCTTACAGATTCGGTTAAAAAGGGCTGACTTGCCTACGTTAGGTCTTCCAACAATTGCTATTTTCATGCCAAGAGGATACCCTAAACTGATTAATCTTTAAATGTCTTTTTCTAATAAGCTCATAAGCTCTAGAAGTTCTTGTTTATTTAAAGATTTTACTTGATCATGTTCATCAAATCCGACGATTGATTCCATGAGGTGGGCTTTCTTTTCGATCAAATTATGAATGTGCTCTTCAATGCTGTTTTTAGTTACAAGCTTAAAGACTTGCACCCCTCTGCTCTGCCCCATTCTATGCACCCGGTCTGTAGCCTGGTTTTCACGAGCAGGGTTCCACCATCTGTCATAATGGATAACAACGGAGGCCGAGGTTAACTCAATCCCTACTCCTGCAGCTTGAAGGGAGGCTACAAAAACTTCACACTTAGGATCGTTTTTAAAATTTTCCAGTTGTAACTTTCTATTTTGCGTATTTCCTCGAATCCCTGCAAAACCAATATTTTTTTCTTTAAGGTGCATTTCAATAATATCGAGCATCCCGAGGTATTGAGAAAAAACAACAAGTTTTTGCCCACTCTCCCTTACTTCATCTAAAAGCTCGACAAAAAGATCCCATTTGCCTGAGCTATGCTTTTTATATTCTGTAATATCGCCCAAAATCAAAGAAGGATGGTCACAGAGCTGCTTGAGCTTAGAGATCAAAGAAAAAATGTGTCCAAATTCAAAACGTCCTTCTTCTAATTTTTTATAATTTCCATAAATTTCCTTATAAAGACCTTTCTGTTCCTCAGATAAAGGACAGGAGGAGATCTCTTCGATTTTTTCAGGAAGTTCCAAAAGCACATCCTTTTTTCTTCTGCGAAGCATAAAAGGTTTGATCAGCCTATTTAGAAATTCCTTTTTTTCTTTATCTTGATATTTCTCGATAGGATTTACGAAAAGCTCTCTAAAAAGAGAATCTTGAGGAAAGTATCCAGGCAAAACGAGATCAAACAGAGCTTTAAGCTCAACAATATGATTTTCAATAGGTGTTCCGGTGAGTCCAATACGCACATCTGCATCTAGAGAGGAAAGGGCTTTGTGAATTTGCGAGTGATTGTTTTTTGCTACTTGAAGCTCATCAAAAATCGCAATAGTAAAATGCAGGTGAGAAATCACCTCTTTTTCACTTCTTAACGTACCATACGATGTTAAAAGAAGGTCATAGTCTGTTTCAAGAGTGCGGAGCGCTCCATAAAACACACAGACTTTTAGTTCGGGCAAGAACTGTTTTAAAAGATCTTCCCAATGATAAATCACGGAAGTGGGACAAACAACGAGATATTTTTGATTTTTAGAAGCATTGGAAGCCGCAGCTAAAAGAGCCATCGCTTGATGGGTTTTTCCAAGTCCCATCTCATCACATAAAAGGCCTGAAAGAGATTGAGTGTAAATAAACCAAAGCCAGCGCACCCCAAACTCTTGATAGGGGCGTAAATGGCTTTTAAGCCCTTCTAAATTTAGAGGTTCTTCTGTCTGAAAGTTGCGTAATTCAAAGAGGATCTGATTGGTTTCAGGATCATCACCCACTTTCATATCTTCAAACACAAAAAGGCGGAGCCATTCCATAGTGGAAAGGAGTAAGCTCTTTTTCTTAATCCATTTTCTTTTTGTGATATTTTTGAGCCAATTAAATCGCTCTGTCTTTAAAAAGATCAAGCCCGCATCGGAAAATAGATAATTCTTCGCTTCCCAAAGATCATAGGCATTTACAACACCCATTTCTGTCTCATACACAAGATCTGCCAGCCACCCCTTTCCTTCTTTTCTGACTTGTTCCGCTTTTAAAACGATATTTTTAGGCTTGGTTAAACGTTTATCTAAGGAAAGAATATGGGGCGATAATAGATCTAGCTCATAAGAGATAAAATAAGGCTCTTCATACACAGAGATCGTTTTTTCCCGAGTATATTCTTTAGGAAGGAGAAACTCAGGAGATATCTCAGAAAATCCCTCCCCTTCTACATAAAGAAAATAGTCAAAAAACTGGACCTTTTCCTTTGTATAAGAGGGGTAAAAAAAATACTCAGGGCGCACGACAATTTTTTGCTCTTCATTTAAAAATACGGTCAGCCCAAGCTTTTCTAAAAAAGTGCGATTCGCAAAAAATCCATTTACTTGTTCAAGTTCCTCTCTATGCACGTGAATAAAGGAAGAAACCTTATCTTTGGGAATCACAATTCCCGGCTTTAAGATAGAGCCCATCCTTACCCCTTTTTTCGCATAAAAACCTTTCCCTTTGATGTAGATCCATCCGCCTAGATCAACCAGTTCTTCCACAGCCTCTTCTTCTACTTCACTCTCAAATTGAAGACTGCCATTTTTTACTGTGTAAGTGAGACGCGTTTCAATCCCCGTAAGATGGGTCTGAAATCCTTCAAAAGTTTGCAGCCAAAGGCGATGGCGACTGATAAATTCTCCAAGGAGTTGTTTTGGAATGATTTTTTCAGGAGTTTCAAAATACAGTTTTTCGAGGCGAAAAAATCCTTTTCCTTCGATAAACGCCCAAGGAGGAAAATAGTTTTTCAAATCCCCTTCTTCAAAAACATAACTTTGAATATGTAAATTGCCCTCATCATCAAAAAACAGCTTATGCTGAGGAGCAACTGCCTCTTTATGAATGGTCGTACCCTCTAGATGCTTCTCCAAAATAGATAGGTGTCTGTTAAAAAACAGGGAGATCTTATTCTCTTCAATGATTTTTTGTTGGAGCAACCGATCAGCGATGGAGGGATAAAAACCTATCGAAGGCACATAGACCCAATCTCCTACAGTTTTTCCCTCTACTTTGCTTTTGAATATCGTTGCATCAATATGAAGCTGCTTGCTAGCTCCATCGTAAGTGATTTTCTTAATTGTTCCATCAGGAAGTTCAAAAACTTTTAACGGAGATTTTACAGTAGCAATTGCGGGAATAATTTGAGGCCAATTAGCTTCGGCAATGTAAAAGCCTACTTCGACATCTCGAAATTTTATGTAGATCCATTTGGGAAGCTCTTCTTCTGAATAGGTGATGGTATATTGATGGAGCGACATCCACCATTTAGCGAGATCAGACCAAAAAGAAAGCTCGAATTTCAAATAATGAGAGGGGCGTCCAGCTTTCCAAAGAGCAATTTCTTCAATAGGCAAATTGGAAAACTTGAGAGATGTTTCTTCCGTTTCCACTTCCCTTTCTTCAATAATTTCTCTGAGCTTTTTCTTTCCTTTTTCCGTAAGTCCATGGACGTAAAAAAGCTGTTTTCCTGTTTCAGATGCAGCAAAATACTTATCCTTTAAAACAGAAGGATCATACCCATGCCTAAGCGAAGCCATCTGGCACAAGCGACTCCAAAGAGAATTTTGAAAACGGATATGCAAAGGGGTATTTGTCCCTTGAAAAATAGCTAGATAAGCACACACTAAATGAGGACAAGAATGTACTACTTCTTCTTTCCCACAGCCACAGAAACAATCGAGTATTTTTCCCTTATCGTCCATTTGCAAAAAAGGCCAATAATCCAAAACCTCAACTTGATAGGTACCTCCAGAAAAAAGGATCTGCCCCACTTTCTTTTTTTCAAAAAGCTCGATCCCTTCCTTCACATGTTTTTGTTGAAATGGTAACGCCATAACATTTCACTTTATCAGCAAAAGACTAAAAAGAAAAGAGAAGATCTCCCTCAAAAACTTTTTGGGCAGGGCCGATCATCTCTATTGTGTTTTCTCTGATATAAAATTGAAGGAGATCTTGAGAACGAACGGTTATTTGTATCGGATTTTGCACTTGATGTTTTTCAAAAGCATAAAGAGCTACTGCTGCAGCTCCTGTACCACACGCAAGGGTTTCTCCCACTCCCCTTTCAAAAGTACGGATACAAATCTTATCGGGTGAGATGCAAGCAAAATTCACATTATGTTTTTTATCGGTAGGAGGATCGATATTTTCTAAATCAGAAACAACGACGACTTTATGGGGAACGCCCGTATTAATAAACTCAGAATCAATTATAGGTCTTGGAATTTCAACAGAAACGCTATTTTCCGATATCTTTTTACACTTATAGGTAGAATGCTTTGTTTCAATGAGAACTTCTCTTGGCAAAGAAAGATAATGTACAACACATCTAAGCCCGTTGCCACACATTTCCGCTTCAGAGCCATCCGCATTAAAAACTCTCATCTTATAATCTGCGCATGAAGAATTTTCTATTAGCAAAACGCCATCTGCGCCTATGCCCAAATTCCGATGACACATTTTTTGGACAAGTTGGGCAGAAAAGTGTTTATTATCAATGATAATAAAGTCATTTCCTGCCCCATGATATTTTACAAACTTAAGAGAGTTCTTTATAAGAGCTCACTACTTTATCGAGAAGACCAAACTCACGTGCTTCATCTGCACTCATCCATGTATCTCGATCAATTGCCTTATCGATTGTTTTAGCATCCTTGCCAGTGGATTTAACATACACATCAACAAGAAGCCTTCTCGTTTTTTGAATTTCTTGAGCTTGAATGTCAAGATCTGTGGCTTGGCCTCTGATCACACCATTAATCGAAGGCTGATGGATCATAATTCTTGAATGGGGTGTAGCAAACCGTCTTCCTTTTGCGGCGCATAAACTTAAAATAGAACCCATCGATGCAGCAAGACCTGTGATTAAAGTCGTCACAGGAGAAGAGATCATTTTCACTTGATCCCAGATAGCAAATCCAGAATCTACAGAGCCACCTGGAGAATTAATAATAAAAAGAATAGGTTTTCCAGGATCTTGTATCTCAAGATACCACAATTTTCGAATAATATCTTTTGCACTATCAGAATCCACAGCATCGGATAAGAAAATTCTTCTTGCCTTAAGTAATGTTTGATCAATTTTATCATCTATTACTTTCACTTGGGGCATTCCTGCTGGCGGGCTTTCTTCTGGCTCTTCTTCCATATATTCTCCTTTTTTCGTTATCTTAATCAATTATAAGTTCGGGGTAAAGAGGAAAGCGATGTAGCAATTGTTCTACTCTTGCGTGGACCTTTTGCAAGACTGTTGGATCGATCACTACTTTAGCTTTGCTATCAGCATCGCCTCTGGTATTTCGAAGTAATTCGACAATAAGATCTGCAATTTCATGCATCTCGTCTTCTTTCATCCCAAGAGTGGTCATGGCCGGAGTTCCCATTCTAATCCCAGAAGTATACCAAGGGCCGTTAATGTCAAAGGGAATGGCGTTCCGATTTACTGTGAATTTAGCTTCTCTAAGGGCATTTTCCGCCTGCCTGCCAGTTAGAGAAAAACTTTTAGACACATCCATGACTAAAAGGTGATTATCGGTTCCGTTTGTAGTTAAGACAACTTTTTGTTTCATTAACCGCTCAGCTAAGGCTTTAGAATTTTTAACAATCTGATGAGCATAAAGAGAAAACGCTTGCGTGTTTGCTTCTTTAAACGCAATTACTTTTGCAGCCATAACGTGAGGAAGAGGGCCACCTAGTACAAGGGGGCATCCCTTATCGATCACTTCCTTATATTCATTTCTACAAAGAACCATCCCTCCTCTTGGGCCGCGCAAAGTTTTGTGTGTTGTCGTAGTGACCACATGGGCAAAAGGGATCGGGTTATAATTTCCTTGCATCACTTTGCCTGCAACAAGTCCTGCAAAGTGGGCCATATCGACTAAAAAAGTGGCCCCTACAGAATCTGCAATTTCCCTCATTTTAGCAAAATCAATCAGCCTGGGGTAGGCAGAATACCCAGCAATAATGATGGCAGGCTTTTCCACCTTGGCCTTTTCCTGGAGGGCCGCGTAATCTATAAGTCCTGTCTTAGAATCCACATCATAGGGAACCGATTGCATCATTTTAGAGGAAACATTATGACGATATCCATGGGTCAGATGGCCGCCTGAACCCAAAGAAAGACCCATCACCTTTTGAGAGAGAAGGAGTAAACGCATTTTTTCATATTCTTCAGGCGAAAGCTCATCAATATTTTTCTTTCCTAATCTTTCAACTTCTTTATTTTGAACTCTATAAACTAAAATAGACCAAAAAGCGACCAAGTTGGCGTCAGCACCAGAATGAGGCTGCACATATGCATGGTCGGCGCCAAAAATCGCTTTTGCCTCTGCCACGGCAGCAGCTTCAATAGTATCAACATTTTCACACCCAGCATAAAACCGGTGGCCTGGGTACCCTTCAGAGTACTTATCTGTTAAAAGATTTCCCATAGCGAGCTGAACAGCAAGGGAAGAAAAATTTTCAGAAGCAATCA
>JABDHB010000034.1 GCA_013285775.1 Chlamydiota bacterium
ATAGCAAGGAGAACAAAAGTTGTGAGATTATTAGATTGCTTGCTAAATTAAAACATCAAACGAAATTTATCCTTTGCGTCTTCTTTTCTTTCTCCACTTCCTTTGCGTTGAAAAAAGGCATACTCAACCTCCAGGCATACGATTATGTAAAAATGTGATGAATTTATTTTCTGAACGTGGTTGAATAGTTTCAAACTGTTAGAGATGAGGGAAAATGCATAAGAAGAGAATTTTGTTGGTGGAAGATGAAGAAGATATTGCTGCACTTATTAAACTTCAGGCGGAAATCTCTGGCTATAAACTTCATGTCGAAGTAGACGGAATCAATGGATTTAGAGCTGTAGAAAGAGAAAGGCCTGATCTTGTTCTTTTAGACATCATGCTTCCTGGACAAAATGGTCTAGATGTTGTGCGTAAAATGAAGGGAAGCCCTGATCTAAAAAATATTCCCATTATTATTCTCTCTGCGAAAAGGGAAGAACTCGATGTGGTGCTTGGTCTTGAGCTTGGCGCAGATGACTATGTTCCGAAGCCCTTTTCACCTAAAGTTCTTTTCTCAAGAATTAAAGCCGTATTAAGAAGGGAAAAAGAGCCTTCTAAAACAACGAAGACTTTCACTTTTGGCGATTATACTTTAGAACCTGATCGCTATATTCTAAAAAAGGGAGAGAAAATAGTTCCGATCACTCTTTCTGAATTTGGAATCTTAAAAAGATTATTGGGCAATAGGGGGAAGGTAATGACGAGAAATCAACTTCTCGATGATATCCACAATGATGATTCTTTTATCGTAGATAGAAATATTGACGTTCATATTGCTGCGCTAAGAAAAAAACTAGGCCCCCATTTTGATTGGATCGATACTGTAAGAGGCGTTGGCTACCGCTTTAAAGAAGAGCCGTCAATGTTGGACTAATAGACCTATGGAACAAGTTCTCAAGCAATTTAAAACGGTCACCCGTTCTTATACGGTGTTCCATATTGTCTTTTTTTCTCTGGGATTGCTTGAGCTTGTATCTTTTATTCTGTTTTTTTCTTTTTTTACAAAATCATCGCTTGTAGCATTTGCTTTAGCAGCTATTTTGCTAACCGTTTTTTCCTACTTCGTCCTTCTTTTTTATTATCAGGGGAAAAAACCAGAACAACTTTTTGAGCTTCGGAAACAATTCCTATTAACTCACAAAGACCCTCAAACAACCATAGCCTCCACTCTCGACCTGATCGAACAATTAGATAGACTCGAATATACGTACTACCGCTTGCCAAAATATTTTACTACTCTCTCTCCTTTATTACAAAAATTTAGTTGCTGGTCTCATTGGAAAGATGTCCATCAAATGAAAGAACTCCTTCTCCTTTCTGTAATTGAGCAAACAATCGAAATTGTGAAAGAAAGGCCTCTTGATCTCCAATCTCATTCTTCTTTAGGAGATGCATTCATGGAGCTCTCCAAACTTTATACAGATCCTGGAGAATTACGTCCTACTCTTTGGACCTCTTCCGAATATCAATCACCCGAAATGAAAGAGCGTTTTACTAAAGCCGCAGAAAAAGCGCTTATAGAGTTCCAAATCGTAAAACACTTTGCACCTCAAAATGCTTGGGTACATGCAAAGCTCGCCTCCATTTATAAAAGTTTAGGCCGCTCTAAAGACGAAATCAGAGAGTATGAAGCAATTCTTCAACTTTCTCCTCAGGACAAAGAAGTTCTCCTCTGTCTTGGCATCCTCTATTTCCAAGTAGGGCAAACTGCGCAGGCTCTTGAAATCTACGAACAACTCAAACAATCAGATGACCCTGCTGCGGCCCAAGAGCTCATCTCCCATTATCTTTAAAAGGCTTGCCAATTGACTGTCCCGACAATTAAGCCGATCACACAAAGAGCATTAGCTTTCCAATGGACTTTTTCTTGATAGAGGAGTTTGCCCCAGATATTGCAGAGGAGAATGATTGTTACGGAAAAGAGGGGAAAGATCATCGCGTGTTCAAGCTTGGTAGAAACTTCTGTTGCCCAGATCATAAAAAAAGTGCCAACTCCGTTAGCAATCCCGCCAAGAATACCATAAGTCACTTCATGCCTATTAGGTAACCGTTTTACGGAAGGAATTTGAAAGAGAAAAGCTGCTAGGAATATCATGGGCATAAACCATTGATTTGCCATTTCTTCTTTTGCAAAAGAGAGAAACAATCCCTCCTCTCCGGGGAAATGAATAAATAAGACCCGCCATTGCATGTAGATGAGGAAAATGACATGGAGTGCAAAAGCACCTAGAGCAAATAAGGACCACTTAAACATCTTGCTCGATTTCAAGGTGTCCCATCCTGCCCAAAAAAGACCTGCTACGACCAAAAAAGATCCCACCCCAATCCAGGTATTATAAGAATACCCAAAAGCGCTTCCAAAAAGCATTACCATAACAATCATGGGCATGACTGTTGAGGAATTAAGAATGGCAAAAGTTAATCCTGGGGGACCTGACTCTAAGGCTTTTCCTAAGATTGCCATCATAGCTCCTAAAATCACTCCTCCTGATAAACCAAATATCACCATCGAATTTTCCCAAGCAAAGTTGCCGGTGCGCACAGGATTAAGAAGGATCGCTATAAGAAATGTCAAAAAAAGTTGAATCATCAAATAAGCTTTGGTGGTTCCACCTCCATCAATACTTCTGCGAAAACATAAGTTGGAAGCAGCAATGAAAAGGGAAGCTATTAAGATTAACTGGATACCCATGGATTTGTCCTTTGTTTTTATTTTATTGTGCGTATAATCAAAAAAAATACAAGAGGTACGAGTTATGAACCACCTAATTTTTTCCCGCGCTTGCTTTATTATCATCCAAGCATTAAGCATCAATGTTTTTGCAGAATCAGCATTCATCTTGCACGAGAAGGGACATAATCAAAAGGGGGGAATAAATCCGGTTCTATTTCATGAGAAGGAAGATATTTTAACGCAAAGTAAATTAGACTCTTATATCGCTGAAAGCCATGATCTCCAAAATAAAACACATACTCTTTCTCTTGAAGAAACTTTATACCTTCGAAGAATCTCTGCTAACTGGAAAGAGAAAAAATTTGAGGATGCAAAAAAGGAGATCTTAAGTTTTTTAGAACTATTTCCTACAAGTTCTGTAAGAGACCCTCTTTTTGCAATGTTAGGCGATCTGTATTTTCACGATAAAAACTATGTTAGCGCCTCTGATGCCTACAGCCACATTTTAACCGACACTTATAAGGAACGGATTTTTTTAAATGAACTGCGCTCTTTTTATGAGCTCAAAAATTATACCGCTGTCACTACTTCTGGAATGGATTTTCTGAAATTTTCTGCTTTGTTAGATAAAAACAAGGCCGACCAAATTAAGTTTATCACCGCAGAATCTTTTTATATCTTGGCAAAGGAAAGCAATGATCTTGAATGCGCAAAAAAGGGAAGAGATCTATATCTGACTCTTGAAAGAACCAAATATGAAGAACCTTCTCTCTATCCACTATCTCAACTTCATTTACTGTTAGGAGAAGAGGCTGAAACTGCTGATATCTATTTAAGATTAGCAGATAGGTTTCCCAATAAAAAAGAAGAAATCTTGTTTCAAACAGCACAATTGCAGCTCAACTTTGATAAAGAAGAAGCAGCGAGAACCTATTTAAGAATCTGCGAATCTCAGGGGAAAAAAGCTCCCGTTGCAGCCTATAACCTACTGACCCTTCTTTTTGATGCAAAAAGCTATGAAAAAGTGATTGAAGCCAAAAATACGTTGCTTCCTCTTATTGCTGAAGAACAAAAAGCGACAGCTGAATGGTATTTAGGTTGGAGCTATTACTCGGTTCAAGATTATAAAAATGCTTCAGAGCATCTCGATAAATTTGCTTCTTTTGAAAAAGAAGGAAACGAACAACTAAAAACAGCTCTCCTTTCGTTGATAAATTGTGCAGAAAAGCAAAGAGATCTTCCTCTATTTAATAAAACTGTTTCTCTTTTAAAAACTTACTATCAAGATGACCCTGTGATCGCAAAAGCCTTACTAATTCGGGCGCAACTATTTGCGGATAAAAATGAGCTCGCAAATAGTTTGGATGATTTAAAAGAAATTACCTCCCAATTCCCAGAATTTGAAGAAAAGGAAGCTGTAGCTTTTAACTATGCACTTATCCTTTGCCAAGACAAAAAATGGGAAGAGAGTCGCGAAGCATTTACCAGCTTTTTAAAAGAATATCCCGATAGCGAAAAATCAAAACCTGCTTTTAGGCAGTTGCTTTTTGCCTCTATTCAAAATTTAAAAGCCCATCCAGAACAAAAAACGGCTTTAGTACAAGACCTCGAATGGGTTCTTGCTCAAAAAGATGTCTTAAGCGAAAAGGAAAAACAAGAATATAGTTTTGTTCTCATAAAAACTCTTTACGAGCTTCAAGAATATGAAAAAGCAGAAACGGAACTAAACGCTTACCTTGCCCAAGAATCTTCTGAAAATCTAGCTGAAGTCCATCTTTTAATGGCTATGTGTGAGAAAAAACGAAATGGCCTGAATCAAGTGTTTATTACTCATGCTGAAAAGGCTCTCGAGCTAAAACCTAACAGTCCTGAGAGCGGCAATATCCACTTACAGCTCTTTAATGCCTATTTATCAACAAACCAACTAGAAGAAGGGGCTGAACATCTTCATTTAGCTGCAAAACAGATTCCTATTAAAGAAGAAAATAAAGCTTGGCTTGCAAACTACTACTATGGGAAGGCAAAAAATTCTCAGTGTAAAGCTAGTCAGGAAAGAGCGATATTTTACCTAGAGTCCTTACTTGTAAGTTTAAGCCCCGTAAATGAGGTGGATGCGCTAAAACTCTCCTCTCTTTATGGAAAAGCTTCTCAATTTGACAAACAAATAGCCCTTCTTAAAAACTTGAACCAAGAGCAAAAAGCTCAGCCTCATAGCGAATGGAAATTCCAAAGACAAACGATGTTTGAACTTGCAAAAGCTTATGAAGCTGATGAAGAGCAGCAAGATGCCCTAAATATCTATGAATCTCTTGCCGATTTAAAAATTGGAGCTTCTTATATTTCAAATTCTGCACTTTTACAGAAAATGAGATTAAAATTTGCTTTGCTGGTCTCTGAAAAAAGAACAGAAAAGGATCCAGAATGCACAGAGATTTTAAATACTTTAAAGGATCTAGAACTGAGTAAAAAACTCACCTCAGAGCCGATCCATTTTGAAGCAGCACTTGAATACGCAACGATTCTTTCTTCTATTTCAGAAAGCACCCCAACTGATCAAGCAGAATGTTATCTCTACCAACTAAAAAAGATCCAAGAAGATTTCGCTTCCCAAGAAAGTCCATTTGTAAAAGACTACTATTCTAATGCAAGCGAACATCCTGAAAAAGAAGCGCTTGTAAACAATTATCTTCGATTTGTTGATGCAGAAATCTTAAGAAACGAAGCTCTTCTGACACAAAACGAAGGAATAAAAGCTAAAGAACTCAAAGAAACAGCACTTACTGAGCTCGAAAAGCTGTCCTCTATGGATTCTTTAAATATAGAACTAAAAAAGCGTATTGATATTAGCATGGATTTATTAAGATGATGACAGAAAGAGTTTTTAACAATCATCGCCCAAGACGCCTTTTTGCCGCATGTTTAATCGCATCGGTAGGTATCCATTGCTTGGCATTACTTGCCATTTACAAACAACCACTCCTTCTGACCTCACCTCTAAAATTTTTCTTTCACTCTGGATTTTCTAGGCCAGTTCCATTTGTATCTACACACCTTAGCGAAGAGGAAAAAAATAGTTTTTTGGCGGAAGCCCTTAATTGTGTCATGGTCACTCCTTTTAATGATCAAAATCTCCAAGAATTAGATCATAGTTTTTTAGAAGAACTCAGCATCCATCCGACAGAAGAAAAATTCTCTTATGAACATCTTGTTCAATCAACAGATTTTCCAGAGAGTGTAGATCCCCTTACTTCTTTTAACTATGAACAAAGTGGATTAAGCGTTCCTACAGAGATCCATTCAGGGAAAATTGTAGAAGACAAATCTGTTATAGAAACGCCTAATAATATCAGCGAAGAAGGCATGGAGCTAACAAATTTTGTTGAAAAAATCAAAATTAAAACTACTTCTCCCGATCAGATAGATGATACAGTAGGATCGATGGTTTTTATGAACCATGCAGAAGCTACCCTTGAGCCCACTTCAGATATCGAATTTACACCTTTAATAAGAACCCCTTTTGAAAATATTACCCCTTCTATGAAAGTTTCTGCAATTAAAGAGGAACTTCTTGCAGAAAGCCAAAAAGAACTAGGACGACCTGTAATACACGCAAGCACCGAGACTTTCACATTCAACATTCTTCCTAAAAAAAGTGTTGCTGAAAAACTTGTGCCTAATTTTGAGCATTATTCCCTTCCCGACGCTCCACTAGGAAGATCTTGGGATAAATATTTCAACGTCGATCTTCATGCCTTTACCGACAGAGAGCATTCCCGTTATGTTTTCTTTTTGACTTTTGAACCAGCAAAAGCCCTTTTAGAAGAGAAACTTAGACAAAACTTTTACTTTTTAATCGACCGTTCCAACTCTCGAGAGAAACACCGTTTTGCCGTGTATAAAAAGTCTGTTCTAAGAGCTCTTTCTGCATTGCAAGAAGGGGATAAGTTCAACATTGTTGTTTTTGATCAAAAAGCCTCTAAATTTAAAGAAAAAAATGCTTCTTTTAGCAAAACAACGCTCATCGAGGCCGAAGCATTTTTAAATGCACAAGAGGTTGGCAAAGCTTTTTCCGCAAGCGATCTTTACTCCAATCTCCACCAAATCATGCCTAATCCAGGTTCGAATGATGAGATCCATACGGCGATTTTACTCAGCGATGGAAACACCATTTTAAAACCGCAAAAGCAGAAAAAAGCCATTGCGAACTGGCTTGCAAATAGCACAGGTAAAGTATCGTTATATACCGTAGCTGTCGGAAATGGAAATAATACAACCATGCTAAGGCTGCTAAGCTCTTTAAACAAAGGAAAGATGCTCTATTCTGATACTTTTGCGGCTTTTCCACGAAGACTTTCAAAACTCGTATCAGATCTGCGCGCCCCTCTTGCAAAAGATATTAAAATAGCTTCCCTTACAACTTCTCCAGATAAGGATGTACAAATCCATTTTTTCCCTTCGTTTGCTAAAAGACCCACGGTTTATATGGCAAGCCCTTATGTAATTGCTGGAACAATCGATGAACTAAAAGACTTTACCATCCTTCTACAGGCTAAACACGGTGATGAATACGTGAATATAGAAAAAACAATCTCCTTTTCTAAAGCAAAACAAGCAACAGATGCGCAAATGCAAATTTGGTCAGATATTCACGCCCAAAAATGCTTTGAGCTCTTTGTAGAAAAAGGGGATGACTCTTATCTTGATAAAGCAAAGAAATTCTTAAGCAAATGAACATTGTTGGTGGAGAATTTAAAGGAAGAAAACTCCAATCCCCTAAAGGAGATCGCACTCGTCCTACATCTGGAATGTTGAGAAAGGCTGTCTTTGACATCTGCAGAAATGAAATTGAAGGAGCTGCATTTTTGGACCTGTTTGCAGGAACTGGCGCGATGGGACTAGAGGCTCTTAGCAGAGGAGCCAATCTAGCAGTCTTTATAGACAAAGACAAAAAAGCTATCGAGTGCATTAAAGCAAACATTGCAACTTTGAAAGTGGAAGACCGCGCAAAAGTGATCATGGGAGATGTCTTATCTGCAGTCAAACGACTTGATACTCCTTTTACCATCATCTATATCGACCCTCCTTACGATCTAGCCTATCTTATTCCTGAAATCCTCAATCTTATTGTGACTAAAAATAAACAAGCGCTTATCTTTGTTGAGGAAGGAACACCTTCCTCTTTAAAAATAGAAGAATTTACCTCTCTTCTCCATAAGGACACTAGAAAATTTGGCAACTCTCTCCTCCACAAGTTCGAGGTGTTATGAGAACTAAACGCAAAGACGCAAAGACGCAAAGACGCAAAAATTTTTATAAAATATTACAACCTCTTTTTGCGCCTTTGCGTCTTTGCGTCTTTGCGTTAATCCCATTCGAAATCTGCGCAATGACAATTGAGGAGAAAGTTGGACAACTCCTTATGGTCCAATTTAATGGGGAAGAGATCAATGAAGATGCGATTACTCTTTTGCAGAAAGCTCACGTGGGAGGCTTCATCTATTACACTTGGGCAAATGGACTCCATAACCCTGTACAAGTACAAAATTTAAGCAATTCCTTACAGGCCTTAGCCAAAAAATACACAAAGATCCCCCTTTTTATTGCGATTGATCAAGAAGGGGGAACTGTTACAAGACTTCAAGAAGGGTTTACCGTATTTCCGGGAAATAACATTCTCGGAATGACAAAGAATCCGGCTTTAGCTGAGCTTTGCGCTTATGCTATGGGAAAAGAGATGCACGCTGTCGGGATCAATCTGAATTTAGCGCCCGTAATCGATGTTGGCTCTTCTAGGTCTTACAGCAATAGTCCAGAAAAAGTTGTAGAATTTGGAGAGAGAGCACTTAAAGGGTATAAACGCGCTGGAATCATCGCAGCTCTCAAACATTTTCCAGGACAAGGAGATGTCACCACGGATCCCCACGTGGATCTTCCTATTCTTCATAAATCAAGAGAGGAAATGAACCGAACAGAACTTTTCCCATTTATGAAACTAGCAAATCAATCTGAGATGATCATGACAGCCCATCTTCTTACCCCCTCCCTTGATATGCAAAATTGCGCAACTCTATCGAAAAAAATTCTCCAAACTTGCCTGCGCAAAGAGATCGGTTTTAACGCGATCATTATTTCAGATTCCATGGTCATGGATGCAGTATTAAAAAACACTTCGTCAGTTACCGAATCAACCATTCAAGCATTTGAAGCAGGCTGCGATATTTTACTTCTTGGGGGGAAACTACTCGTAGGATCAAGAGCTGGATTTGAGCTTACAGTAAACGATGTGCTCAGCATTCATGAAGCGCTTGTCACTGCTATCAAATCAGGAAGGATCTCTGAAGAAAGACTAGATAGCTCTGTCAATAAAATCTTAAAAGTTAAAACAAACTATTCTCTTTTCGATTGGAACTTTCCGACAGAAAATGAGATCAATCTCCAAGTAAAAACTCCAGAGCACCATCATTTATCAGAGACCGTAAAAAACAAAGAACCCAAATCCCTCTAATGCTTAAGTACCGGGAAACTTCCGCAAAGCCACAACAGCATTAAGCTCTGAGGTATCAATGGAATTCCCGCTAGAAGTCTCTTTATAAACAGATGGACCATCATCATTGACGATACTACCGCCGGAGCCTCCATGGACTGCTAAGAAGTGCTGTCCAGTCTCAGTTTTTTCCAAGGAACGAGCCCACTGATATTTTAACAAAGATGTTCCAGAAGCATTAAAGAGAATTTCTACGAACATTGATTGACAAGCTGATGCAATTTGCCATTCACGAGATCCCATAGTCTTATCTAACTCTTCTTGACCACCTAGACCCACAAAAGGCTTCTTTCTATTTTCTCTAACGACAACTACATGGTACCAGCCTGATAAGCCCAATGGCCTTTTTATTATATTGTCTGTTTCTACTTTGGGAATATTATTTAGATAACACTTGAAAATGGATCCAGTTAATTTGTAGTTGATTTTTCGAAATGTCTCTAAGCATGGTGTCTTGCCATTTACAGTTTCAGGGAAATACACAGCCCACTTTCTGTCTTCAAAAGGACAAGGTTCGTTTGGGATCTGAGCTGGGAGCAAATCTACCATTGGACCAGGGTCTATGCCTGCAAGCCTCATAGCTCGCTCACCAAAATAGGGCTCCAGGTACATTTGTCTCGGATTACGAGGAGAAGGACTCATGAGAGGAATCTCTTTAGAAGGGAATTCGCCTATATACTCTTCAATAAAGTCAAAAACTCCTTTAGCCCGAGGATTCATGGAAATTGTGCGGCGAAAATCGTTGTTAGCAGTTGTTAAGATCGAGAACACCTCACGAGGGGCATACATGCTATATCTTTGTTTCACCATTTGGGTAAATTCGTTTTGCGCTATCTGTTTGTACAGAATCGAACCATTCCGAAGCGCTGCATTACGCCATGCCTTGCAGGTTCTTGCTGCGCAAGAACTATCTCGAGGCAACAAAAAACCCAATATAGAACTAACTATATCGTCATATAGCCTGGTTACGGGGGCTGGCGGAGAAGAACTAGAAACTGCAGAACTCGACATATAAGCCTCTTATTTTAATATTATTAGTTATTTAATAAATAATTATACATTATTCAAGACTATTAAATCAATACAAATTATAAGAGGGAGACTAAAGGCGTAAGCTTCTGCTAAATAAGGAGTTACGATCAAATCACTTATGCCTTGAGTTCAGACTTTTCTTTGACCTGAAAGCGGCATAAGTTACTCACCTTACGCAAAATGGTGACGCCAGTTCCTGG
>JABDHB010000035.1 GCA_013285775.1 Chlamydiota bacterium
TCAAAGACCCGCTTTTTAAGCTCTGTAAAATCGGTAAACATCTCAACTGGCTTTTTCCCTTTGGAAAAAACATCGAACATGGGGGCGCATCCTTTGCCATAGCAAAGGAGATGATCAATCGATTCCAGGGCAAGTTCCGCAACTTCTTTGTGGCCAGATTCTGTATAATTGCCAAGCTCTAGCATCTCGCCAAATACGACAATCTTTTTCCCTGAAGTTTTAGGCAAGTTCAAAAGAGCTGCTTTACTCGATTCGGGGCTCGCATTGTACGAATCATTAATAAATACAATTCCTTCTCTATCTACCCTTTCAAAACGACGTTTATAAGATTTTAGAGTTTGAGCGCGTGCAATAATCTCTTCCCAACCCATATTTAAATGTCTTGCTACCGCTGCAACTAAGGCAAAGTCTTCACACAAATGAGTGGCCTCAAAAGGAAGGCCAAAAAGAGGGCTATCATCTATCTGATAGAGCTCTCCCACTTTTTTTACGTTGCTAATATAAGTCATTTTTTCGTTGTAGTAACATCTGTTTTCAGCAAAGGTAAGACCTAAAACTGTCTTTGGACTAGAAAGAATTTCCCCTTTTGCTTTTGCTATATCTTCCTTTCCATTTTTAAAATACACAGCACCTGTCACCCCTATTTTTGTAATCACAGCAATGTCTGGAGGACAAATATCGACAAGTTTTTCGATCTCGTGAAAAACATTCATAGCCATCTCAGCTACTAAAATCTGAGGATCTCCTTCCATGTTAAGAATCGCTTCAGGAAAGCCTACCTGAGAGTTCGCATTGCCAGGTGTTTTTGCTACTCTGTATTTACCTTCAAGAATGTGCGCAAGAAATTCTTTCGTCGTTGTTTTTCCAATAGATCCTGTAATTGCAATTACAAAAGGAGGATTCTCTTTTAACGAGGCCTTTGCCATCGCTTGAAGATGCTCTATAACATTGGGAACTCGAGTTAAAGGAAGACCAAAATCCTCTCCTTGATAATCCAATGCTACAACAGCACCTACAGCCTTTTTTATCGCAACCTCTTGAAGAAAATCATGTCCATCAACCTTTTCCCCTTTTAGAGCAAAAAACAGATCCCCCTCCTTCACCTTCCGACTGTCAATGCACACCTTTTGCTTCATCTTTTCTCCTCGTTTGGCATATTCTGTCACTTTAAATAGATAGGATGCAAATGCAAAATAGTTGCCATAATATCTAGTTTTTCAGCATAATCCCTTCCGGTGGCATAGCCAAGTGGTAAGGCAGAAGCCTGCAAAGCTTCCATACCCCAGTTCGACCCTGGGTGCCACCTATCATGTTATATATTGTATCTACGCCTATAGGAAATCTTAAAGATATTACTTATAGAGCTGTCGAGGTTCTCTCTTCGGCGGACTACATTTTATGCGAAGACACCACCCACAGTCCCACTTTGTTAAAAACCTACAATATTCAAAAACCTCTTTATAGTTATCACAAATTCAATGAAGCGGAAAAGCTCGATCGCATCATTGATGACTTAAAGAAAAATATGTCTATAGCACTCATCAGCGACGCAGGAACCCCAGGAATTTGCGATCCAGGTCAAAGACTTATTTTACGATGTATCGAAGAAGGCCTCCCTCATACCGTAGTTCCAGGCCCTTGTGCCCTTGTTGCAGCCCTTTCTTTATCTGGCTTATCGGAAGAAAAATTTCAGTTTGTAGGATTCCTTCCAAAAAAAGAATCTGAAATAAAAAAACTGATCCAATACCAAGGGATCACTATCTGCTATGAATCTCCTCATAGACTACTGAAAACTTTAACACTTTTAGAGGATCTTCCCGTTACCGTTGTCCGAGAAATCACGAAGTTATATGAAGAATGCAAAAAAGGAAGCGCAAAAGAACTTTTTGAGCATTACACCGCTCATCCCCCACGTGGCGAAATTGTCCTATTAATTACAGGGGGCCCCACAAAAGCAGAAACAATCGAAACCGAAAAAGAAGCTTTAAAGCTCATCGCAAAACTGCGAGGAGTTCCCAAAAGAGAAATTTACAAAATTTTCCACTTATCTTAAGATCTACAGGAAAAAACCGGAGGCATCTATATTATGACAACAGCTAAAGAACTCATTTTCGAAGAAGAAGCACGCACAAAACTCAAAGAAGGGATCGATCAATTAGCAGACGTCGCAAGCGTTACACTAGGCCCTAAGGGGCGCAATGTGGGACTACAAACTAGCTGGGGCGCACCAAAAATCACAAACGACGGCAATAGCATTGTTAAAGAGATCGAAGTCAAAGACCAATACCAGAATATGGGCGTCTCCATGGGACAGGAAGTTGCAGCTAAAATGAAAGAAAAGTGTGGAGATGGAACAACTACAAGCATCCTCCTTTTACGTGCTCTTGTTACAAATGGAATTAAAAACATCGCTTCTGGATCAAGTCCTATAGGGATCAAGCGAGGAATGGAAAAAGCTCTTGAAGCTGTGATTAAAGAACTCGAAAAATCCTCTATCGAAGTAAAAAATGACAGCGAAATCCAAAACATCGCTGTTGTCTCTGCGTCAGGAAATCAGGAGATTGGGGAAATCATTGCCGGCGCTATTAAAAAAGTAGGCAAGTCAGGTGTCATTACAATCGAAGAGGGAAAAACAACCCAAACAACCGTAGAAATTGTGGAAGGGATGCAATTTGATAGAGGCTATACAAGCGCCTACTTCTGTACAAATGCAGAAGCTATGAGTGTTGAAATGAATAACCCTTATATCCTAATCACCGATAAGAAAATCTCTTCCGTTCAAGAGCTTATTCCCATTCTTCAAACCGTTGCAGGAACAGGAAAAGAACTTCTTCTGATTGCAGACGATCTTGAATCTGACGTTCTTTCTACACTTGTCATCAATAAACTCCGAGGAACACTTAAAATCTGCGCTGTGAAAGCACCTGCTTTTGGTGATCGGAGAAAAGCCATTTTGCAAGACATCGCAACTCTCACAGGAGCCGTCGTTGTTTCAGAAGAAACAGGGATGAACCTCAAAGATGCTGGTTCTGAAGTTTTAGGAAGCGCTGAAAAAATCACCATTGGAAAAGATAAAACAACCATTATCAATGGAAAAGGAAACCCTCAAGAAATCCAAGCTCGTATCAAACACCTAGAGGGAGAAATTGAGAGATCTACCAACCATTACGACAAAGAAAAATCTGAAGAGAGAAAAGCAAAACTCAGCGGTGGTGTAGCAGTAATCCGGATCGGCGCTGTTACTGAGCCTGAAATGAAACAAAAAAAACAACTGTTTGAAGACTCTTTAAACTCAACAAAAGCCGCTTTAGAAGAAGGTATTGTTAGTGGAGGTGGGGTTGCTCTTCTGCTTGCTAGCAAAGTAATTGCAAATCTTAAACTCACAGATGAAGAAGCAATTGGGGGACAAATTCTCGCAAAAGCATGTGAAGCCCCTATAAGACAGATTATCGCCAATGCTGGTTTTGATCCGTCAACTATCTTAGAACAGATCAAGCCAGGTTTTGGGTTCAATGCTCTTTCTGAAAAAGTAGAAGATTTGAAACTTGCTGGAATCGTTGATCCTGCAAAAGTAGTCAAATATGCGATTACCTTTGCTACCTCAACAGCTGGCATTGTTCTTCTTTCTGAAGCTTTAATCGGCAACGCCCCAGAAGATGAATAAAGCTCTTATTATTCCTGCGAAAGGAATTGGAGATGCGCTTCTAATGATGATCGCATCCCATCGCCTTTTGCAGGAAGGGTATCAAGTCTACACCCAACATCAAGGCTTAGAAGAGCTAAAAGAGTGGTTCCCCGATCATAAATTCTCTCATGAAGAGAACACCTACGACCTTGTAATCGTAGAAAATGATAATTCCTCCAAAATCGGAGAATTTAGAAAAAAATTTGGGGAAAAACTCTCTATTTTTTATCCCACCTACAATCCTCAAAAACATCCTCCACTTTCATCGCTGGATCAAGTGTTCGATCATGAAAAACCCATGGCAGATAATATTGCATACGCCATCGCGCGTATTTTAAAATCTCGCCATATTTCTAAAAACAATGGAATTGTCCCACTAGCCGGTCTCACACACCAAGCCTATAAAAAAAGAGTCCTTATCCATCCTGCAAGCAGTAGCCTTGATAAAAACTGGCTAAAAAAATCTTACTTAAACCTCTCTAAAAAATTAAAAAAAAGAGGGTTTGAGCCTCTTTTTGTTTTAGCCCCTCATGAACGAAACGAATGGCCAGAGGAAACCCCACTATTCCCCACATTGTCTGACCTTGCTAAAACAGTCTATGAATCTGCTTTTGCAATCGGAAACGATTCCTTAATAGGCCATCTAGCCTCAAATTTTCATATTCCCACTCTGATCATCGCAAGCTGCCCCAAAAGAATGCAGCTCTGGCGTCCAGGCTGGCTTCTTGGCGCCGTACTTACCCCTCCCCCATGGATCCCCCGACCTTTAAGAAAAAAATACTGGAAAAACCTCATTTCCCCTAACCGCGTCCTAGAGAGTTTTCTTGAAATGTATGATTTTGGAATAAACTCTTTAAAATAATTCCTTGTCTTATTATACTCAAGTTAAGCGGAGGAGCTATGCCTATTAACCGTATCGTCAATCCTAAATTATACAAAAAGACTCAAAAGGACGTGAAATTATCCCGTACTGGGCCTGCTAGTCCAGAAATCTTCCTCCCTACTAGATACCCCATCAAAAAAGCCAAAAAAAACGTATCTACCTTAAATTCTGTTTTTAAAACGATCGAAAGAAAAAAGGCAAAAAACCTCTCAAAAAGATCAAAACGTGCTAATCCTGATGAAGTTAGTGCCAAATCCCCCCGAGCTAGCTCTCATAAAGAAGGATCACGCTGGATCAAAACCCTTAAGGCTCAGACAAAGCAAAAAAAGATCAGCGGCAGAAAAAGAAGCTTAAAAAGCCGTTTCTGAGCTATAATGAGTTCATGATTCGAATTGCTCATATTTCAGATCTTCATTTTTCAAAAATTTCGTTTAATCCCCTGCAATTTTTTACAAAAAGATGGCTGGGGAATTTCAATTCCCTTTTTTCTAGAAAAAAAACTTTTATTGCCGATCATTTGCTTTCTCTCCCCTCCCTTTTCTCAGAACTTAACGTCGATCAGCTCATTATTTCAGGGGATCTTACAACAACTTCGCGCAAAAAAGAATTTGCCCAGGCAAAAAAATTCACCGATCAATGTGTAAAAGTAGTTCCCACTTTCGTCATTCCCGGAAATCATGATCACTATACGAAAAAAGCCTATCGGGACAAAATTTTTTACGATTATTTTCCCAATACCTCTTTAAAAAACTCTGGAGTCTCTGCAACATCCCTTGGACATAAGTGGTGGCTTGTAGAGTTAGATACAACCGTTCCCACTCCTTGGCTTTCTTCCCATGGACACTTCTCAATCGAAATGGAAAAACACCTAGAATCTGTTTTAAAAAGCATTCCCCAAGAAGATTCTGTTCTTTTAGTAAATCACTTCCCCTTTTTCAATAACGAAATACGAAAAATCCTGAATCGAGCAGATAATCTGAAAAAACTCCTCCAACAATTTCCTCAAGTCAAACTCTTCCTACACGGTCATACACACAGACAAACCCTTGCCGACTTGAGAGGAAATCAACTACCGATCATTTTAGATAGTGGCAGCACAACACACAAACACCGTGGCAGCTGGAATCTCATCGATATTTCAGACAAAGGATGCGATGTTCACATCTATCAACTAAAAAACTCTTCCTGGGAAAAAACAAAAACCTCTTCCTTCACTTGGGGAGACTAAAGTGGAAGAGCCCTGGTATAAAAATGGACTCCGTTTTTCATGCACAGGATGTGGTAAATGTTGCACTGGCTCACCTGGATACGTTTGGATCAATGATCAAGAGATCACTGAAATGGCTGATTTCCTAAAAATCTCCTTCGAAGAATTTGTAAAAAAGTACACTCGTAAAGTAGCCGATCGACTTGCCCTCCTAGAGCATCCTCGCAATTACGACTGTGTTTTTTTAAAAGATAAAAAAATCTGCACCCTTTACAACGCACGTCCTAAACAATGCCGCACCTACCCCTGGTGGCCCGAAAACCTCGAATCTAAAAAAGCTTGGGAAGAAGAATCCAAACGCTGCGAAGGGATCAACCACGCAGACGCTCCCTTAATCTCCTTCAAGGAGATTAAAGGAACGATGAACGCTGAATAACTCATCTTACGCAACGGTGTCGCCAGTTCCTGGCTCGGAGGAGGTGGTGCATCTTTTCCGTACGCGATTTGACAACCGCTTTGCGGTTAAGGTGAAATCAGGTTTTAATAACCTGAGTTTTGAGTTAAACTAAGATTCTAGTTTGCGAGCGCAGGCGAGCTTTGGAGTGCGCAAATTTATTTGCGCTTTTTTTCAAGGCGATTTATCGCCGCGGGCTTGTACATCGATAAATCGATGTAGAGAAAAGCGCAAATAAATTTGCGCACTCCAAAAAGCTCGCTTACGCTCGCTTCATTAAAACCCAAAACTCAGGTTAATAAAAATCAGATGCTGCTCTTAACCGCGAAGCGGTAATCAAATCGCAAAGCGATGGCAGTTGTTAGCCGTGGTGTGACGAACGAATGTGAGGAACCCACGGAGAAGATCCACTCAACCATCCGAGCCAGGAACTGGCGACACTATTTTGCGTAAGGGAATAAAGCGGCGATAAATCGCCGCTATTTTTTAAGCTTTGCGTGTGAGAAACTGGGATTTGATGCTTTGTGGTTTTAAAAGATCATTCACAACTTTCATAGCAGTTTCTGCCGAAAACGGTTTACAAGAGAAAATATCGAGATAGCAATCTCCATTTTTCTCAACAAAGTGGCCTGTAATTGAGCTCGTTTCAATAAATTGAAGCAATGAGTAACCTGCAGCTTCTGGATTATGTCCCGCAAAATTTACTAGAAGTGGTTCTCCATAAGCTTTCATACCAATAGCATCGACCATCACTTTTGCGAAATTTGCGAGAGCAGATTCACTAGAGATTATTGGGATGTCACATGCTTTACAATCTAAAATCAAATGGTAACCCCAATATTCTTCTGCTACAGGTGCAGGTTGAGGTGCGGGACGGCTTGTGCAAGGACATTCTGCGTAAAGTGAAGAAACTAAGACAATCGCTGCTAGAATAAATTTTTTCATTGAAGGTACTCCTTATTTTGTTGGTTAACCCGGCGAAACTATATGCAGAAAATCGTTTTTTTTGATACGGTTTTATTTATGGATGCAGAAATAAGAAAAAGAGTCGATGTCTGGTTAAATGGTCCTTACGATCAGGAGACCAAAGAAGAGATTAAAAAACTAAGCCCCAAAGAATTAGAAGACGCCTTTTATACCGATCTTTCTTTTGGAACAGCTGGTCTCAGAGGGATTATGGGTGTAGGCACAACGAGGATGAATGTCTATACCGTTACCATGGCAACACAAGGGCTTGCTAATTACATTGCAAAGCAGCCTGGACGGCATCGAGTACTCATCGGATATGATTGTCGACATAACTCTCTCTTATTTGCTCAAAAAGCAGCGCAAGTCCTTGCTGCAAACGGCATTGAGGCACTTCTCTTAAAAGAACTCCGACCTGTTCCCTTTGTTTCTTTTGGCACTAGATATCGTAAATGTATTGCAGGCATCATGATCACCGCATCTCATAATCCTAAAGAGTACAATGGATACAAGGTTTATTGGAGCGATGGGGCGCAAATCGTCCCTCCTCATGATATCGGAATTATGGAAGAGGTGAGAAAAGTAGTGGATTTTTCTCAAGTAAAGCTCGTACGCCTAAGCCACCCAAATATCCACATCGTTAATGGGGAGCTAGACCAAGCCTACATCGATGCGATCCGCCCGTTGCAACATTTTCCTGAAGAAAACAAAAAAGAAGGCTCTTCTCTAAAAATCGTCTATACAAGCTTGCATGGAACTGGAATTACCATGGTTCCCAAGGCTTTAAACGATTGGGGATTCACATCTATTAGTTACGTTGAGGAACAAATAAAACCAGATGGAGACTTTCCTACGGTAAAATTTCCTAATCCTGAATATAAAGAAGCAACAGCCCTTGGCATCGAATATTTAGATAAAACAGGAAGCGATATTCTCATTGCAACCGATCCTGATGCTGATAGAATTGGAATTGTCGTTAAACATCAAGGAACAACCGTTGCCCTTACTGGTAATGAGATGGCAGCCATTTGTGCTGAATTTATTTGCAAACATACGAAACTCCCCTCAAATGCCGCTATTGTTACAACAATTGTCTCTACAGAACTTCTAAAGGCTATAGCAAAAGCATATAATGTTGCTTGCATTGAAGTTCTTACAGGCTTTAAGTATATCGGTGAAAAAATCCATATCTGGGAACAAACCAAAGAGCATACATTTCTTTTTGGGGCAGAAGAATCTTACGGATGTTTGCTTGGAACTGTAGCGAGAGATAAAGACTCTATCATTGCAGCTTGTTTAATTTCTGAAATTGCTCTTCATGCGAAAAAACAGGGTCTCACTCTTGTCGATCTCTTAAACCAAATCTACAAAAAATACGGATTCTACCGAGAAAAACAAGTTTCTCTATCCTTTCCTCCAGGCATTGAAGGGATGACTAAAATCTCAGCAATGATGGATAAACTCAGAAAATCTCCTCCAAAAAATGCCACCTGTGAAGATTACGAAAAAGGTATACGCGATCTTCCTAAATCTAATGTTCTCCTTTTCCGTTTTCAGGATGACGCAAAACTCATCATTAGACCCTCTGGAACAGAGCCTAAAATCAAGCTCTACGCCTCTGCACATGGCCATTCTGAAAAGGCCTGCGACGATCGACTGGAAGACTTAATAAAAATTATTTCACTCTAAGATGGCGGGCGATGACGAGAGTTTTAATCATCTCTTTTTTGACGGTTCTTAATTCTTCGAAGGTAAGCTGACACTCATCTAGCTGCCCATCGCGGACTTTTTCACTGACTAATTGCTCGACCATTTTCCCAATGCTTTCCTCTGAAACTTCTACAAGACTACGAGAGGCAGCTTCTACTTTGTCTGCAATCATGATAATAGCAGACTCCTTAGATCTGGGCTTAGGACCTTTATAACAAAAGTCATTTAAGTTCACCTCTGGAGTGAGCTCACATTGCTTGCTATAAAAATGTTGCACAAGTGTTGTTCCATGATGCTCTCTGATAATGTCGATAAAGCTTTTAGGTAACCGGTATTTGCGAGCAAGGTTTTCCCCTTCATTGATGTGAGCAATAATCACCCCTGCCGACTCTTTAGGAGTAAGAAGTTGATGGATATTCAATCCCCCCAGCTGGTTTTCATTAAAATAATGGGGATTAAAAAGCTTTCCAATATCGTGATAAAGGGTAGATACACGACAAAAAAGACCGTTGGCTGAAATAGATCGAGCAGCAGCCTCTGCAAGATTTCCCACAACAAGACTATGCTGATAAGTTCCTGGAGCTTCCAAACTCAAACGACGTAATAGAGGGCTTCCAGGATCGGCAAACTCTAGCAAAGTCATGTCAGTCATCACATTGAAAACAGATTCTAATAAAGGAAGAATAGCAATAACGAGGAGGGCTGAGCCTAACATGAAAAGAAACGAATGCACAGCATCATCTAAAATCTGTGAAGACCACAAGGAATTATCCATAAAATGAAACGAGGTGATTAAAACAAGAGATAAAAGCCATACTTTAGCAACAATTTGAAAAACTTCTTTCTGCTTATGCATATTTTTCGCATAGAGTATAGCTGCCAAAGAAGTGGTAAAATTCAAAATACAAAACCTCACAGGTTCTACATCTAAAACACCTGCCATAATCAGAGTCAGAAAAAAAGAGGAAAAAAGAGCTATCTCACTTCCCAGTAAAAGACAAATCAAGATTCCCGAGAAAGGAACATAGAGAGGATAGGAAAAAATTCTTTCTGCCATAAAAAATTCTATGAGCTGAGAAACAACTAGAGGTAAAACGACTAAGGTGGCTAATAAAGCTAACTTGTGAAACGAACGGATACGTAAATAAATGGCAGAAAGAGAAGTGATGATTACCGAAAGAAGAAAAAACC
>JABDHB010000036.1 GCA_013285775.1 Chlamydiota bacterium
CAGAGATTTTTTCATAAAGAGCTTTGCGGTCAGAGGGAGCGCGGGAAGTCTCGAGATAGACTAACCTACCAACTGTTAATAGATGAGCAGTGTTTTCTGAGTCTAGAACAGCACCACCTCCCACTGCAATAATCTTATTTGCGGGACGCAGAGATAAGATGGCTTCTTTTTCTAACTGTCTAAAAAGTTTTTCGTCTTTGGCAAAAATCTCTTTGTAATTAGCGCCAATTAAATGATCTGTGTCAATGAACTCAAGTTGGAGCTTTTCCGCAAGCATCCTACCAAAATGAGTTTTGCCACACCCTCTAAAACCGAATAAGATCATAGAAGTTGGGGCAGCTTTTGCCGATGCAGTCTGTGTCATCTATGGTTGTTTTTCCTTTGGCTCCAAGAGCTGCAACATGGAGAGCCATGGCAATCCGGTGGTCTTTATGACTGTGAAGGTGGGCTCCTTTTAGAGAAGATTGGAAAATGATCAAGCCATCTTCGGTTTCTTCGATGTTAGCACCCATTTTTTTCAGCTCTGTTGCGATGGCATGGATCCGATCAGATTCTTTGAATCTGGCAATTTTTCCATTTACAAGTTCTGTCTTGCCAGTTGCATAACAACCTAAGACTGCTAAAATGGGTAGGGCATCGATAAAGTTATTTACATCAATTTTGATTCCTCGAAGAGAGGATTTTTTTACTCTTAAATTTTCGATATTGGCGCCCATTTGTTTGAGAGCATCGACGATCTGTTTATCTCCTTGAACATCGTTGCTATCAAGATTTTGGAGGAAAATTTCTTTTCCTGTGATGAGTGATGCAGCAATAGGGTAAGCGGCAGTGCTCCAATCTCCGGGAATAGTGGTTTCAAAACCTTGAATGCTCGCTTTGCCAGGAACAATAAAGTGCTCGAAGTTTTCATTTACGACATCGATTTTAAATTTTTTCAGCCAATGAAGGGTGAGTTCTATCCAAGGCTTTTCTCCAGGATTGCTGACATATATATGAGAGGGGCCACTTAAAAAGGCCGTTGCCATAATGAGCGCGGAAACAGGCTGGGAATCTTCTCCTTGAATATGGAAGGTTCCAGGTTTTAAAGGACCTTGAATTTGGAGGGGAGGGAATTCTACATGAGCGCCCCCTTCTTTTAATGCATCGATTAAGGGTTGAATGGGTCTATTTGTGCAGATCGATTGGTCACCTGTTATTTGGGTAACAGTATTGGAAAGAGCTGCTAGAGCTCCAATAAATCGGTAAACTTGTCCAGAATTGCCCGCATTGATCCGCGCATCTTTCCAGGCGCGCGTTCCTTGAATTTCTAAGGTTGTTTCGGAGACGGCAACTTTTGCTCCGAGTTTTCGGAGAGCCTCGATCATCGAATTGGTATCTGGCGATTTAAGATAATTGTGAATACGACTCTTGCCGTTTGCCATGAGAGCCAAGACAAGCGCGCGCATAGTATGAGATTTCGAGGGAGGTATAAGGACATTCTGCACAATATTCACCTTTAAAGTTACAAACGCTTCCCATCTTATCTAAAAGGACTATGCGCGGTTTTTTTACTATAGCCTTTTTATCACAACTCATCGTTTCAATCCAGTCCCAAGAAGGGTCGAGGGAAAAAGAAAAAGACGGGCAGTAGGAAAAAAGAATTTTTTTAATGTCTTCGAGGTCAGTTTTGCTTAAAAATCCCAGGGCATGACTTAACCCACTTTCTACGAGCATGCCAAAAAACACAGCTTCTCCATGGGAGACTTTAAAGTGGGTGAGAAGTTCTAAAGCATGGCCAATGGTATGGCCAAAGTTTAAAATTCTTCTAAGTCCCTTTTCCTTAGGGTCTTGCGCAACGATCTCTTTTTTAGCCTTGATCGAGCTTTCAATCATTTGAGGGAGATCTAAGGTTAAGATATTAGGATTGTGAATGAACGCGCATTTTACGATCTCAGCATAACCGTTTGTCCATTCTTTGGAGGGGAGCGTTTCGAGCCAAGTAAGATCGATTTCTGTTCTAAGAGGAGGATAGAAGGCTCCGATCGAGTTTTTGCCAAAAGGGGTGTTTACACCGGTTTTGCCTCCGATAGAGGCATCGACCATAGCAAGTAGGGTAGTAGGGATCGAGATGTAGGGGATGCCCCGCATGTAGGTTGCCGCAACAAAACCTGCTATGTCTAATACAACGCCGCCCCCAATGGCTAGAAGGGTGGTGTCTCTTCCGCACTTACGTTTGAGGAGCTCGTCTTCGATCCAAGCTTTGGTTTCTCGTGTTTTGTATTTCTCACCTGGGGGAATTGCGATGATGGGATGATCGTATTTGTCTGCAACCAACTTTTCAAGATTTGTATCCGTAATGATTATAGTCATAAGTTATGTTTAAACAGGCTTATAGAGTGAATGCCGAATTCCATCAGCGCAGAGTGAAGAGCAGAGACGCAGAGGGCGCAGAGGAAAAGAGAAAGATTCTTTTTCTTTCTTCCTCTGCGCCCTCTGCGTCTCTGCTCTTCACTCTGCGCTGATGAAATTCAGCGTTTACGTCAAAAGTCTGTTGCCTTTAAGACGTTCTGCTCTCCTTCTGATTTGGCAACGAGTACCGCGCAGCAGCTGTCACTAAAAACGTTAATGGTGGTACGACACATATCAAGGATTCTATCGACGGCGATGAAAAGTCCAATCCCTTCTGCAGGAAGTCCAATGGCTTTTAGAATCACGATGATCGATACAAGGCTGCCTGAAGGGATTCCAGCCACACCCATTGAGGTGATTAAAGCTAAAAATACTACGAGAAACTGAACGATAAACGAGAGTTCAATTCCATAGGCTTGCGCAACAAACATTGCGGCGACACATTCGTAAAGAGCAGAGCCTGACATATTAATCGTGGTTCCTAGGGGGACAACGAGACTGCAAATTTTATTAGATACGCCAGCTCGTTTTTCGACACATTCCATTGTAATAGGAAGGGTAGCAGAAGAAGAGCTTGTAGAAAAAGCTGTGATTAAAGCAGGTCCCATAGCCTTGATATGTAAAATAGGGTCGACTCTTGCTACAAATTTTAAAAACAGGGGCAGGCCAATAAACCCAAAGACAATTAATCCTAAAAGGACACTTGCCACAAAAAGGGCTAAAGGCTTGAACGATTCGATCCCTGTTGTTGCAAACACTTTGGCGACTAGGCAGAAAACTCCAAGAGGCAACACTTTCATAATTACATGGGTAATTTCGATCATTGTATGAAACATACCCTGCCAAAATCCCATAAGGGTTGAAGCATGTGTTTGGACTTTTGAAAGGGCGTATCCAAAAAGAAGGCTAAAGAAAACAAGGGAGAGCATTTGTCCATTAGAAAAAGCTTCCACAACATTGGAGGGAACAATCGAATAAATGATATCGACAACTTTTATATCAAGGTGCTCCACTTTTGTTTCCACCACTTTGTGAATTTGAGCTGTAATCGATTCTGAGATCCCTGGTTGCAGCAGATTCACAAAAAATAAGCCAATAAGAATAGCTAGCAGGCTCGTGGAGATATAAAAACCAAAAGTTTTAGCGCCGAGTCTTCCAAACGCTCCTTCATTTCCGATCCGAGCAATACCTGTAATAATGGAAGAAGAAACAAGGGGAACAACTACGAGCATCAGAGCTTTAATGAATAAAGTACCGAAAAGGTCAAAGATAGAATACCAGGTCAGGCCAAAAATTGTTTTGTCTGTGCCTACAAGTGTCCCTACGACGATTGCCAAGGCAATTGCAATGAACACTCCCCAAGGAGACTTTTTTTTCTTACGCATGAGAGATACCACCCATTAATGTTTATACTAATTTAAAGATAAACGATCAAGGAAGAAAGCCCAGTAAAGAAATCCCCCCTCCAGAATGGATAAAAAGGATATTCCCTTTGAGGGTGGGAACAAGCTTTTGCCCCTCATAAAAAAGTTTTGCATTATAGATGGGATCCACGAGAAAACCTTCAGCCTTGGCGATCTCTTTGATCGTTTTTAACACGGTTGCATTGACAGAACCAAAAGATTTAGCATTCGTAGGTAAATAGACGGAATAGGGGAGGGGAGAGGGTTGTTTTTCCCCGATAAACTGTTCAAATTCCCCTCTTGCAAATGCGAATGTATCGTGAAATTCTTGTACAGAGCCTGCCATTTGAAAGACGTGAACATGAGGTTTTCGTCCTAGATGGGTTAATCCTAAAATAACGGCTGCAGCCGTAAAGCCAGTACCCGAATCCATAATAATGTGGTCAAAAGTAAGGCCTAACTCTTTTTCATTTTTAAGGATATCGAGCGGGAGGGTAAGAAGACCATAAAGAGCTTCTTTTGTGTTGCCCCCTTTTGGGATAACCATGATTTTTTTATGGGGATGATGATCGATATACTCTTCAACGTGCTTTTCAAGCTCATTCCATGACCCCTTTTCAAAGAGTTCGATCCGTTCTGCAAACAGGGAGGTCAGCAAGTAATTTCCAGTCGGTTTTTCTTTTCCACCAGCTAGAAATAAAGTAGGTGGAATCCCATTTTCACGAAGCAACTGGGAAAGTCCTAAGATATGATTGGAGTAAGGAGTGCCAATGAGGATAACCTCATCTGGTTTTTGAGAAAGAATATAAGGAACAAGCGCTAAATATTTTCGTATTTTGCTTCCGCTAATCCCAAAACCTAGCTCGTCTTCCCGCTTAACGTAACAGTGCATTCCAAATGATTTTAAGGAATGCACGCGGGAAGAAGAGGGATAGTGATCAAATTCTACTTGATCTAATCGCTGACTGAGCAGAGGGTATTCCTACATTGAGGCTTGTTCTAGCAATAATATTTCGGGTGGAAAGAGAAGGAGCCTGCACTGCTGCTCTATAAAGAGCTATGACAGGAACTTTTACTTTTGCAGGCTGTACTGCATTTCCAAATGACAGAGAAACTGCAGAAACCAACGTAGACACTGAATTTGTTGCTAACATATGAACCTCCTATTTTTGGCGTGTTGCCATTCCGCCATTATAAAAAGAGATTTATTAACGTCAAACACATTCTAAAATTCTCTAGTTGCTCTTGGGGGTAGAAGAATCAGCGGGGGTGCTGCCACAAGCACTTGCACCTACTCCTTACGGCAGTTTTGCCGCATCTAAGATTCTTTTTTTTAGCAATGGCGCGTTCTTTTTATGATGCTCGTCATTGCATAAACGGAGTATTAGAGAAGTCCAAGTAGGGGAACGCAAAGTCTCAGGAATGGTAAACGAACTTCCTGATCGGTCGGCTGGGTCTAGGCCCAGCGCTTCGAGCTGCTCTGGGGTTAGTTTTTTAAGTTTTTCGATCCGCGCCAACATTTGTGTAATTTCCTTCGAAGTTGAGCCCCCGGTTTTGACCTGCTTTTCCGCTTGTTTAATTATTAACTCTTGTTCTTCATAAGAAAATGATTCAATGTGCCTCATAGCCGGCTGTTCATATGATTTCATAGACTCTGTAATATCTTTATCAGAAAGCTCAGCAAGCTCGTCCTTAGAGAGAATTTGAATATCTGGGAATTCGGAAAGAGCAAACTCCTTAATCTGATCAACTCTATTTTTCCAGCATCTGACCAAAGTAAGAGTTTTTAGGTACGGATGACGAGTAACAATATCAAGGAGCTCAGATTTGAACTCCTTACCTTCTGCTGCTTCACAAGTTAACCAATTATAATAAGATTCCACTTCTTTAACACATCTAATAGATCGACGGCTAAGTGAGAGGTCCGTTACTGAAATGCCCATAGATTTTACTATACGTAGAGCCAGTCTAATTTCTTTGAAGGAAATCAACTTCTCATCCAGAGAAGGAAACTCCTGATCAGAAATAGAGCTATATCTACCTTGAAATACCGAGTTATTTTGAGTGCTCTTATAAAAAAATCTATTTACTTCTCTAGCAGTTGCAATCTCCTTAATCGGTAAGAAACTCAGAGCTGAGCCCATCATATCTTTATCTAGTTTCGTAATAGGACTTTGGACTGAACTCAATGAACTAGGTAAACTTGTGGTTGCCATACGTATAAACTCCTTTTTTAGGTCCAATTATATCATATGGCAATTAAAATTACATAAGTTTTTTACATTTTGCAATAAACAGGATTACTTAAAGTTGTAATTTGTGTATAATTATAAGAATGCGCTGGTTAATTGTAATTAGTTTGTTAGGATTGATATTAGGGCTTGTTGAGCCTGAAGAGCAAGCTGACCAAGCTTGGAAAAATCCGATGTTAGTCTATCAGCCTCAGGCTGTTGTAACGACAAAAGTTTATAGCTCTGAAGAAAGCAAAGAACTTTTTGGAAAAGACCTGCCAAATCGAGGTTTTTTCCCTATTGAGATCACAATTCAAAACAAAAGTTCAAAGAAATACTTGATAAGTTCCACGCTAAATAAGGCTAGTCCTAAAGATATAGCTAGGGATATTCGAAAAAGCAGTGTGGGAAGAGGCATTGGATATAAGCTTTTAGGGTTTATTTTTTGGCCAGCCATGATACCTGGGACCGTTGATTCCATTAAAGGGCATGTAGCCTACAATGAGATCCAAAATACGCTTGCCGAAAAAATGCTTAAAGAAGAGGACGAAATCGAGCCTCATTCTACGGCTCAAGGCTTCATTTATGTCCCAGGAGGTGAACCTGATTTTTACACCATAACCCTGACAGAAGTAGGCACTGGCCTGACGGAAACCATTGAGTTTCTTACCCCTCAGATTACAACATAACATCAATTATCAGACGTTGGGACCAGGCACACAATATTTGTCCCGTCAGGGACATAGGTTTATAGCCAGGGTGTGAGCACGCCGGCCAGGCGCGCGGAACCCCTGGGGCGAAATCCCATAACCCGCGCTCCAAAGGAGCGCTGCAACATTCAAAAAAATTTTTTTTCTAAATTTTACACCTTATGCCTTTAATTCATCAAAAGCTTCCAGCGCTCCTCTGGAGCGCATATTTTTGACTTGATAATTCCAGGGGTTCCGCGCGCCTAGCCGGCGTGCTCACACCCTGGCTATAAACCTATGTCCCTAGCGGGACGAAGAATAGCCGCTTAAATGCTAATTAAAAGGGCCAAACTCGAGTATCGCGAAGCGATTCATGCTTAGCATTGGGTTCAAGAATAACTAAGGGTGGCAATGGTTAGCTTAAAGGTCTCTTTCTTTTGAAAATGGACGTTTGGTTTATTGACTTCGTCCTGAAATTTAGATTTGCCAATAAGCCGGGGAACGGAAAGATCTGCGATATTCAGCATTTCTACCCGGTTAGTTTCAGGGTCAAAACTTATAGAAACTGGAGCTACCCTCAAATGCCCATTTTCTCCAAGATATGTTTTTGCAAGGAATTGCAAAAGAGCTGGAGCTGTAGAACATAAGACATCACAAGAAGGGAAGATCTGGAAATTCATCTCGTGAGCCATTCCAAGATGATCAGTCGTGTTTCTTTCCATCTTATCCTTGTTCAAAAAATAAATCGTATTATCTCTAACTTTAAAACTTATTTCCTTCCCTAATACGACATACGAATGAGATAATTTATTGTTTGCGTTTTTGTCGATTTCGCCAAGTTTTCCTACTAGACCCGTGATAGGCTCTAATAGTTCTTGTCTGTCGATAAGGGTTCCTGCAGGAATTTCATTGTTATTACCCTTTAGTTGAACTGTATAGATATCTCCACTCATAGTGAGAGATGTAAAAACATTTTCAGGAAAGAATTTTCCTACAATATAGGCAGCTAAATCGCGATGTTCTTCTAAATCTTGAGGGTTTAAAGCTCTATTAAAATGGGAAATAACCTGATCTTTAATCTCTGCAGATGTTGGAATAACTACAGGTGTTTCAGAGATAACAGCCTCCGGCTCTGACTCTGGTTGTAGAAGGGGGAAAGGAGCTCTTGATGGACTCCCCTGCTCGACTGGTTTTTCCTCTATAATTACTGGTTTATCGCGCCATTGATAGCATTTGCTGAGTAAAAAGAGGGTGAAAAGGCCAGTAATGCTGGTACTAACAGCGCAAGCTGTAAGATTTATCGCGATAAAAGAAGGTTTTAAGGGGGTTAGGCACCAAATAATCCCTACAACAGTGATCACGGCTAGGGCAACAGCAACAATGACAAGAGAGCGTTTTGCACAAAGAGAAGGCATTTGCATCTGGGGGTAATTTTGTGGTGAAACACTTCTTACATCTGAAGCCATAAATACTCCTCTTATAATAATTATGAGTATTATAGCTTCTTTGGAAAAATAGATCAAATATTTTTAGCGATGTCCATTTTCAATTAAATAGATGACAAGAGCTTCTTTTGCTGCCTTGCTCTTATTATCCTCGATGGCTTTGAGGTGGTTATGAACTTTTTGATTTTCTAGCCCAAGTCTTTGGCAAAAAACTCCAAGTTCCGCTTTAAAATTGGGTTGCTTAGACGCTAATACTAAGCTATCTGCAAGACCTTCATAAAACCCTGCTTTACCTAATCTAGGAGATCCTTCCCAGAACCAGGCAATGCACTCATAACTGCCTTTCAGAGGCATATATTTTTGCAAAAGATTTTTTAAAATAGATGTTTTAAGCATATATTCGAGAAGATCTAGAGTCTTAACATACTCTTCCACTGTCGAACGATTATTTGTTACAATCATCCCTTCAGCGCCAAGCAATCTTTTTTTGCCTTCTCTAGGTGGTTGTTGATCCCCATTTTCATCTAAATAGATCCCGTTATCTAAAGGATTTGTGGAAGGAATTGAGACTGCGTTAGATTTTACGACAACCTCCCCTGAAATGATCCCCTTAAAGTAATTCATTTGGAATTCTATAAATTTTCGAACTTTTGCTTCATCGGGGCCATCTTTTTTCATAGGAATACTATCGACACTCACTGTTGGCAGTGTTGTATTCTCTATGGATACTGCTTTTTTGATAAGAGCAGAAAGCTCAGTGGACGTGAGATCGATAGTCATCATATTAGTAATTTGAGTTTCATGGGCTATTTGCGAAGTTGTCGGCTCTAATAAACTCTTTAGTTCTTCATAAAGAGGCATTACTATAAATCTTAGAACAGCTGCAATAGAAGGTAATGCTATTAGAGCACTTTCCCACTGACTTGTTAATGAGATTCCCTCAAATTCGTGAGTAAGTGCATAAGTAAGCCCTACTATAAGCAGTGCTCCAATGCTAAGGAGAAAAGCAAACTTACAAATTTTTTGGAACTGATCATCTGGTTTTTCTACTTGTACAGGTTCAGGTTCAGAAACGATCTTCACTTTGGAAGGGGGAATGATCTCAGAAATAGGGCCGAAAGGGCTATAACGAGGAGGTGCTACATCTGCTGTTGAAAAACCCTGAGTTGCAACTAGAACAGGGGCAGACTCTGGTATGAATGGCACTGTGGGCAGACAGTTGCTGGCAAGCTCTGTGACTCTATTTGTTACAGTAGAGACACATTCCGTTAATGCAGTGGTACAAGCGTTTAATGCGGCTCGACCTAAATCTGTGTATGTTATATTAAAACACATA
>JABDHB010000037.1:0-6932 GCA_013285775.1 Chlamydiota bacterium
ACGAACGAATGAGAGGAACCCACGGAAATCGTATACCCCACATCCGAGCTAGGAACTGGCGACAGTCTATTTTTGCGTAAGGTGAATAAGATAACTATTTGGCTTTGAGAAGTTCTTCTTTCAGCATTAAGGCTTGCTCGTTTTCAGGATCTATCTTAAAAACTTCTTCTAGTTCTTGGAGAGCTAGGTTTAAGTCGTCCTGCTGTCGATAGACATGGCTACGTATGAGTCTAGCCATTACGTTAGAAGAGGGGTCTTCAAATTCCAGATTTTGAGCAGCATAAGAAAGCGCTTCTGCATAGTCATCTACATATAATTCTAGATAGGCTAGGCCTGCATAGGCAATGGGGTTGTTTGGATTGAGCTTTATACTTTTGTTCAAGTCGTTTTGGCTATCTCCCAAGGTTTGATTCCTTAGGTGAACGTGGCCACGTATGGCAAGTGCTACCGAGTTATCAGGGTCTTTCTTGACAATTGCATTTATGGTTTCTAATGGAATCTTAGTATTGGATAGGGCGGTGCAGATTTCAAATATACCGACGCAAGGGTTTAGTGTGGCCGCTTTGTTGAGATCTTTCAGCCCGTTATCCAGAGTCTTATGACTGTGCGATAATACCTGACCTCTGATAAGTATGGCAGGATAATTATTAGGAATGAGTTTTAAGGATTGGCTCGCATAATCCAACGCTTTTTGTGAATCTTCGCACTTATACAGATATATGTGAGCAAGAATAGCTAGCGTTACAGGGCAATTATTTCGATGTATAGTAGAAAAAACATGGAGATGTTCGACTGCTTTAGGTAGGGGTTTTTCTTTAAGTAATTTATCGGCATAAATATAGATGCTCTGTATCGTTGTGCGACATTCGGGATTGTTTCTAAAAGCTGTTTCAAAATCCGATAGAGGTTGAAAGGGGTCTGAGGTTGAGGCTTGATATGTGGAAAAGGCGGATCTGCTTGAAACTGTAAGTGTTGTGTTTGCTAAACTCATATTAATCCTAAATAAATGATAATTATTAGAGGTATTATACGCCGAAAAAGCAATTATTTTCCATAGAGAAATCAATGAAATATTAAAATTTATTTTTACATGTATTGAGGTAGTTGTTATAGAAGATAGTATGAGGAAGTATTTAAAAAATAAGGTGTTATATTTGTTTTCTGGATATTTTTCTAAATTACTTGTTTTTTTATTTCTTCTCTTTGTTTTTAGGCCTTATGATCAGGGAGCCATTTACACGGCAATTTGGGAGTTTCTTTTTGCTGCGGTGTTTGTTTCGGCAATCTTTGATGCGCACCATCCTAAACTGATTAGAATTATCTGTATTGCTTTGGCAATTCCAGCTCTTCTCTTAGATTGGACCCTATTGATGTTTTCTAATGAGGCTATAGCTGTGGGATCTCTTACTTGCACACTGCTTTTTATGCTCGTATGCACAGGATCGATTCTTTATAACGTTGTTTTAAAGGCGCGTGTTTCGATGGAAACTCTTAGAGGAGTCATTTGTGCCTATTTTATGATCGGTTTTGCCTTTGCTTTTGCTTTTGTGATTATTGAATACATTCATCCTGGATCCTTTCATATGATCGATGAATTAAAAAATCTCTCTTCTCAGAGAATCCAGTTTTTTTCTCAAATGGTTTACTTTAGTTTTGTGACCCTTCTTACTATTGGATTTGGAGATATTTCTGCGATTGCCAACGTTAGTCAGACATGCACAATCATTGAGGGAATTTTCGGCCAATTTTATATTGCAATTCTTGTTTCAAGGCTTGTCGCAGTTTATGCTTTTGCAAGTGGTAGGATAGGAAAAAAGAATTAATTCTGGATTTTGCTGAAGTCGAGAAGGTGTCCAAAGAGGGAGAAGATTTTTTGTAGAAGGGCAATTCGGTTGTTGCGGAGGCTTAAATCATCATCGAGAATTTTTACTGTATCAAATAGGGTGGCAATCTTTGGCTGTAGTTTTGCAATGTGTTTAAAAGCTTTGAGATACTCTTTTTCGTTTAAGGCATCGAAGTAATTTTGATCCATTTTTTCGAGCGTTTCATAAAGCTCTTTTTCAGCAGGCTGGAGTAGAAGAGCAGGATTAAAGGGGTCTTTGGTGCCGACATCAAGTTGTCCTTTAGCGCGCTTATAAACTTCGTAGAGTTTAGAGAATTCTTCACCTGAATTTCTAAATTCGTGTAACGCTTTAATTTTGCAATACTGATCGTACGGATTGATGCATAGGCCTATAAGGGATGCTTCTATTTCATCTTTTTTAAAGCCCATCTCTTCGTATACGTTTTTTGCTCGGCTTGTAATGAACTGGAGGATCTCTTCATTTTGAAAGATCTCTTTTAAATTTAGGTTGTATTTGCCTGAGATAAGTATTTTAAGTATGCCAATTGCTTGCCTGCGTAGACCATATGGATCGGAAGAGGAAGAGGGTTTAAGCCCAACGCTGTAATAACTGATCAGGTTGTCCACTTTATCAGCAAGGCTTACAATGATTCCTGTGGAAGTTTGTGGCAGGGGAGCGTCTTCTGCTTTCGGCATCCAATGCTCTTCGATGGCAGAGGCAACTTCAGAGTTTTCTTTTTGAGCTAAAGCGTAATATTTTCCGATCGTTCCTTGTAGCTCAGGAAATTCTTTCACGAGTGCAGAGGCTAAATCTGCTTTACAAAGAAGAGCTGCTCGCTGAACTTTTGCATCATCAGCAATTTTAAGCAAGGCATTGAGTTTTTGCGCTTGAGCTACAATACGCATCACTTTATCAAGCACAGATCCGAGATCTTTTTGGAAAGTCATTACTGCGAGTTTTTTGTTAAAATCTTCGATCTTTGTTTTCAGATCAAGTTCATACAGAAAAACCCCGTCAGAGAGGCGTGCAGATAGGACTTTTTGATTTCCTTTTTTGATGAGTTCGTTGGGGGTGTTATCAGCGGTAATCACGAAGAGATTTTTAAGATTTCCCGACTTATCTTGGACAGGGAAATACCGTTGATGCTCAATCATCTCAGAGATGAGCACTTCTTTGGGTGCGCTTAAAAATTTTGGATCAAAAGAGGTAAAGGCGAGCTTAGGCCATTCTGTAAGATAGAGAACTTCTTTTAAAACGCGAGGTACCTCTACTGCTGTCCCATCCATCGCTTTTTCAAGAGAAGCTAGTTGATCTAAAATCGAGTCTTTCCTTTCTTCAATATTCACGAGCACTTTATGAGTACGAAGTTGCTCTACGTAGTCTTTGGGAGTTTTTAAGGAGATTTTTTTAGGGCTTAATTGCATGTGACCAAACGTGTAGCGGGAAGAAGCGATCTCTCCCACTTCGAAAGGCACAATTTTTTGGCCGTATAGAGCAATAATCCAGTGGAGGGGACGTGCATAGCTGATCTCTAGATTGCCCCAGCGCATTTTTTTAGGAAAATCTAAGCCTAAAATCGATTTTCCAAGTGTATCTGATAAAATCTGGAGTGTTGACTTGCCAGCGATTTTAACCGTTGCAAAAAGATGTCCGTCTCGATTTTCAAGCTCTGTTGGTTTTAATCCAACAGATTTTGCAAATCCTTCTATTTGGACAGCTGGAGCGGAAGCTGAAGGTCCTTTTTTCTCAATAACCTTCGTTGCAGATCCCTCGGCCAAATCTGTTACATATACTGCAAGTCTTCGAGGAGTTGCATAGACCTTTACATCTCCATACGAAAGTTCATGGGTTTTCAGTAAGTCCCTCATCGCCTTTTCTAAATTTCTACATCCAATGGGAATAAATGTTGCAGGTAGTTGTTCAGATCCAATTTCTAGAAGAAAATCATTTTTCTTAGTTGCATTGAATTTTCCACTGACTTTTTTTAGTTTTGCATTGGTTGTTTTGCTCTCTTCGTTTTTAACTAATGGAAATCCCAATTTTTCTCTGGAACTCACATATTCAACAGCAATCAATCTTGCTAAATCTCTGATCCTTCCAATATATCCCGTTCTTTCCGTTACAGAGATCACACCCCTAGCTTCTAACATGTTAAATGCATGGGAAGCTTTGATGATGAAATCATAAGCAGGGATGGGGAGGTTTTCTGCTGCAAGCCTTTTCGCTTCTTTCTCAAAATCCTCAAAGTGCCGTTTCCACATTTCTGTAGAAGCATGAGTGAAGTTATAAGCGCTCCATTCTACCTCGTTTCTTTGACTAATATCTCTTAGAGTTAAGGTATCATTCCATTTTAGATCAAAAATATTATCCACGCCCTGAATGTACATCGCTAAACGCTCAAGGCCATAAGTGATTTCAGCGGAAATAGGTTTTAGGGGAACGCTTCCAATTGCCTGAAAATAGGTGAATTGAGAAACCTCCATCCCATCGCACCAAACTTCCCAGCCAAGGCCCCATGCACCAATTGTAGGAGATTCCCAGTCGTCATGGACAAAGCGGATATCGTGATCCTTTAATTTAAGGCCAATAGCTTCTAGAGATTGTAGATAAAATTTTTGAATATCAGGAGGTGAAGGCTTAATAATTACTTGAAACTGATGAAAAAGCTGCACTCTATTGGGATTTTCTCCATACCTCCCATCGCTAGGCCGGCGGGAGGGTTCAACGTATGCTGTAGAATAAGGCTCTGGTCCTAGACATCGTAAAAAAGTTGCAGGATTGAACGTTCCTGCTCCCATTTCCAGATCGTGTCCTTGGTGGATGACGCATCCTTTTTTCTCCCAAAATTGGGTCAGTCTTTGGATCAGCTGCTGAAATGTAATCATGAACAGAAGATAACAAAAAGAAGAACAAAAAGAGAAGCAGAAAGATATCTATTGTATGGCAAAACTTACTGTGGCTTCCCATATACATGTCGGGGACACAGCACTTCGTGTCGGTGTCCCCGACATGTATATGGGAAGCCACAGTAAGTTTTGTCTTATAATTTTCTTTAAAGAAGGTTATTTAAAGTTTAATTATTGGTGTTGATTTTTTGTTGGGGGAAGTGGTATGATGTCTGCCTATGGCATTAGATAGAGTTGAAACAGATCGATTAGGTGTGCAGAAGAAAGTTTGGGTTCCCCTTTCTGCGAGCATTGAAGTATTGGTTGCCTTAAAGGCAATTGCTAAATCAAATGATGATCTTATGGCTAGAGTCAATGAGCGTACTGTGAAACTATGCAAAGAGCACAACGCTCAATCTAAAGCACGTGATATCAAAATTAATGAAATGGCAACGTACAATATATGCTCCATGTCCACGGACTTAACTTAACCGAGCTTAAACAAGCTCTGACAGAGCTTGGAGAAAAGCCTTTCCGCGCAACGCAGATCCTTAAGTGGGTTTATGAAAAGGGGGAATCGTCTTGGGAAAAGATGACCGACCTTAATAAAGCGACGCGTGAACTTTTTGCCGAAAAATTCTCTCTGAATTCTTTAAAACATGTCCGTTCGCAAGAATCTTCTGATGGGGAAACAACCAAGTTTCTTTGGGAACTTGCTGATGGAAAACTTGTAGAATCTGTCCTCATTCGTTCAGGGGATAGACGTACGGTTTGCGTTTCTTCTCAGGTGGGTTGTCCTGCAAGATGCGCTTTTTGTGCCTCAGGGCAAAAAGGGCTCATCCGCAATTTGACTCCAGCTGAAATTGTGGAACAAGTCTATATCATAAACAGGCAAGAAAAAGTATCTAACGTTGTCTTTATGGGAATGGGAGAGCCATTTGAAAACTATGACAATGTTGTGAAAGCCATTCGGTTGCTTAGCTCTGAAAACGGGATGAATTTATCCCAAAGACGCATTACTGTTTCTACAGTAGGTGTGATCGAGGGAATTAGGAAATTTACAGAAGAAGGTCTGAAGGTTTCTCTTGTTTTATCCCTTCATGCGCCAAACCAACATATTAGAAAAAAAATCATTCCTTACGCTCGTAAGTATGAACTCGAAGATATTTTAGCTTCGATGATTGATTTTTCTCGAAAAACTAAAAGAGATGTGACTTATGAATACACTCTTATGGCTGGAATTAACGATCATATTGTCCATGCAGAAGAGCTTGCAGACTTGCTTGAAGGGCAACAGTGCACAGTGAATCTTATCCCTTATAATCCTGTTGATGGATTAAATTTAAGACGACCAGGGAAAGAGGTGATTGAAGAATTCTTTAAAAAGCTAGTCGATAGAGGAATCAACACGACTTGGCGCTACACAAAAGGAAAAGATATAGCTGCCGCTTGCGGACAATTGGCCTTGTTAGATAACATTGTCACATTATGACTTTAGCGCACTATTTTACTTTAGGACGGATCCTACTTAGCCCTATTTTTGTCCTCCTGTACTTATATCATACCAACATGGGGATCAGTGGAATTTTATTTCCCTCTCTTCTTGTTTTTGTGGTTCTTTTATCGGAACTTTCCGATGTTATTGATGGTTTTGTTGCGCGCAAAAAAAATCAAGTTACCGACTTAGGGAAGTTAATCGACCCTATGGCAGATAGTATTTTTCATCTTTCTGTTTTTCTTACTTTCACACAAGGACTAGTCGATCTTCCGTTAGTGTTAGTTTTAGTTTTCTTTTACCGTGATTCGATTATTAGCACGCTTAGAACTGTTTGCGCTCTACGAGGAGTGGCTCTAGCCGCACGTCTGAGCGGCAAAATCAAAGCTGTTTTGCAAGGTGTGGTTGTTTTCTTTATTCTGCTACTTATGATCCCTTATTACATGGGCTATCTCTCTATCGCACATTTCCGTCTCTTGAGCTTTTATAGCGTGCTGATCTGCGCGCTTTACACAGTCTACACTGGCTTTGAATACATCATCGTGAATAGATCCTTCATCAAACGAGCTTTAGTAAAATAAGAAGAAGATCGAGCTCGCCGCATACGCATTAAGCTAACGAGCTTTTAGAGTGAATGCCGAATTCCATCAGCGCAGAGTGAAGACTGAGACGCAGAGGGCGCAGAGGAAGAGAGAAAGAATTCCTTTT
>JABDHB010000037.1:6942-9144 GCA_013285775.1 Chlamydiota bacterium
CGCTCGCTTCGCTCGGAAAATGCAATTGCAATCGACTTCCCGAGCGCAGCGAGTGAGAATATTGCTTTTTTCGCCTCTGCGAAAAAAGGAATTCTTTCTCTCTTCCTCTGCGCCCTCTGCGTCTCAGTCTTCACTCTGCGCTGATGGAGTTCAACACTTGGTTAACAAGCCTGTTAGTTTAACGCGCATGAGTCCGAGCCCGATCTTCTCTTAGATTAATTGCTTGTAAATTTCTACGTACTCTGCGGCGGGTTTTTTCCAGGAAAAATCGGTAGCCATTCCGTGTTGCATGAGTTCGAGCCATTTTTGAGGGTTGTTGTGATAACAGTCAAAGGCGCGAGAGAGCGCCCAATCTACCCCTTGAGTATCTGGAAAGTCGAAAGTGAACCCGTTTTTCTCGTCAAAAACTGTATCAGCAAGGCCGCCTGTTTTACGGGCAATAGGAACTGTGCCATAGTGGAGAGCGATCATTTGCGTGAGTCCACATGGCTCGAAGAGGGAAGGGATAACAAACATATCGGCCCCACCAAAAATGAGATGTGCGAGTGCTTCATTGTAATTGAGGTTAATGGCTAGATTGGGATGGGGCTCTAACTTAAGAAAGGGCTCTTGTTCTTCTGCTGATCCAGACCCAAGGAGGATAAACTGTCCTCCAGCTTCGAGAGTTCTTTTTATGGCGTGAATAATAAGGTCAGGAGCTTTTTGAGAAGCAAGTCTTGTGACCGACGCAACCATAGGGACATTTACTTGTTTGAGCTTAAAATGTGTTTGTAATTGTCTTTTGTTTTCCTTTTTAGCTGATTTCACATTTTTTACAGAGAATTTTGCTGCAAGATAGGGGTCTTTTGTAGAATCCCAAACTGTTTCATCAATTCCATTGAGAATTCCTTTGAGTTTGGCTTTATTTTTGAAGAGAATTTTATCGAGGTGAAAACCCCCAATAGGATTGATGATCTCCTTTTCATAGTTAGGAGAAACAGTAGTCAGTTTATCAGCATATTCGATCCCCCCTTTTAGGAGATTGATGAGTTTGGGATTCAAGGGGTCTTGCATTTTTTCATCATCTAGAAATTGATCGCCACGAAGACCTAATTTTGTAAGTATCGCAGGAGGGCATTTTCCTTGATGTTCCATGTTATGAAGCGTTAAAACAGATTTCATCTTCATTCCAAGCGACACGTAGATTTCTTTATAAAGCACAGGAATGAGCGCTGTTGGCCAATCGTGAACATGGACCACATCAGGTTGTTTTTTTGTTTTAAAAAGGTATTCCAAGGCGGTTCTAGAAAAATAAGCAAACCGAGTTGTGTCATCTGCTTCACCGTAAATGGAGCCGCGGCTAAAGTAAACAGCTGGGTGATGAGGTTCAATGAGGATGATCTCTATCCCATCAGCTTTTCCTGACCAGATTGTATTATTGTATTTGTAGGGGCCTTCGTAAGACCAAAGTTCCTCCTCTTCTACTCTTAGATTTTCAATTTTGTCAAAGTAGATGCAGTCATATTTTGGAAGAATTACTTGAATTTTGTGGCCTAGTTTGATCAGTTCTTTCGAAAGCCCATGAAGCACATCTCCAAGGCCGCCGACCTTAGCAATAGGTGCAAGTTCTGATCCAACATGAACGATGTACATAAATCCAATTATTAACTATAGAACATTTAATGCTACAATTTCCTTTGGTTATCTCATTTTATACGAAAAATACCCTGTATCAACTAGAGGTGCAGAACTTGCTTGCTTCTTGTGAAAAATTTGAGGTTGCAGCAGAAGTTGTTGGGATAGATTCTTTTGGAAGTTGGGAGCTCAACTGCGCCTATAAACCTTTTTTTATTTATCAAAAGCTATTGGAGCATAAAAAGCCCCTTTTATGGCTTGATGCAGATGCTGTCTTTGCTCGTAAACCGTCCGTTTTACCCGAATTTAAGGCAGACTTTTCTCTTCGTATTAACCAAGAGCTCTCCAAAGATCACCCCTCAAAAGTCAATTCAGGTACCCTATATATCAATTATACCAACCCAGCTATTCTTCTCCTCCAGGCCTGGATCGAGCAAACCAAAACCCAGCTCCTTACAAAAGAACCTGGTATCGAGTTTTGGGACCAAATTTCTCTTCGCGATGCCCTTCAAGCCCCTCAGACAGCTAAAATAGCCCCTTTGCCCCTCATCTATGCAAAAATCTTTGATCACAAAAAAGACCTCATTG
>JABDHB010000038.1 GCA_013285775.1 Chlamydiota bacterium
AGGAACGAATATGAGTTTACTGATGTTGCATAAATTGTCAAGCTAGGGATTGAAAGAGAAAAATCGTCTCCATTTCGTTACGAGTAAGTCCTCCATGAGAGCCAAAAAAATGTTGGTCATACCTGTGTCTTTCCTTCCACCAAACAGCTTCCCCTTCAAAAGGGAGGATAACAAGATTGCCTACACGATTTAAAAAAGCAGGAGAGATTATTTTCCCAAAGAAATTTTGATCGATCAAGTCTGTTGTTTTGTAGACTTCAGCAATAGATGAAAGACGCTCTTTTAAGAGCTTTTCAGCCAAGTCTAATTTGTCTTCTTCAATATAAAGGAAAAAGTCTCTGCAAGAGCCTCCAGGAGCAATATAGTTTCCTTTCTTATTTTTCTTGATCATGGGCAAAATCTCTTTCAATTGAAGATTGATATAGAAAGTAGTTTTAGGGTCCACATCTACCATTCCATGATCTGCAGTGACAAGACAGGCAATTTTTTTGCCAAGTTTAGAGACCTCTTTGAAAAAGACATTTTCGAGAGCTTTAAAGCACTCATCTACCGCTTTTGCAAATTCTGGAGAATCGATCCCCGCTCTATGCCCCATTGCATCGATATCTCCCAAATAAACATGGATATATTTTTGCCCTTTTCCCTCTTTGCAAATGGAAATAGCATGATTAATCCCATGTACAAAATTAAAATAAGGGATCTGCATCCCCCCTTTTAACAATACATTTGAGTAAGGAGAATGGGCAATACCTTCGTGCTGGATGATGAAAGAATTAACATTCTCTTTTTTGAGTTGTTGATAGATAGTTCCTGGAGGAAAAAACTCTTTTGGAGGAATTTTTGATTGTAAAAGTGTTCCAGGCTCTTTATCACCCCCATAACAAAACATAAGAGGGGAAATAATTTGATCCACCATAGGTTCATAATAGAACCATTCAAAGACCCCAGTTTCTCCTACATCAAGACCAGTATTTAGAGAGGTCACATGGGCAGCTGTTGTCGATGGAAACTGAGAAGTAATTTTGCTTACAATTCCTTTTTCGATGAATCTTTTTAAAAAGGGGTACTTATCCACATACTTTTCAAAAAAGCGCCACCCAAACCCATCGATTAAGAAAAGAACCACTACTTCATAATCATCTGGGATAATCGTATCTTTAGGCAGTCCTTTCCCTTTCTTTCCAAAAAGATTCTGCACCGTACCAGGAATCCTCGAAAAACAGTAAGTTGAGTATAAAGGCTTACAAAATTGCTTGGAAAAGCCTGCTTTTGAAACAGCTGCTAGAGATTTCTCATTCAACATAAACTCACGTTATCACAAATTCAATTTTCGTCCTTGCAAAAGAGAAGCCTTCTCTATTATTATGATGGCAATATGAAGAAAACTTTGAGTATTTTTTCGCTTGCGATGATCAATGTCGCAGCGATTGGAACCGTAAAAAACTGGCCACTCATAGCAGATAGTGGTTTTGCTACAGTATTTTATTTAATTTTATCGGCTATCGTATTTTTTATTCCAATGGCGTTTATTTCAGCAGAGCTTGCAACTGGCTGGCCAAAGCTTGGAGGGATCTACGTATGGGTAAAAGAAGCTTTTGGGCATAAAACGGGGTTTTTAGCAGCCTGGCTTTTCTGGATTGAAAATGTTTTTTGGTATCCCACAATCCTTTCTTTCATTGCTGCTGCAATTGCCTACATCATTAACCCTGATCTAGCAGCAAATAAAACTTATACTATTGTTGTCATGCTCACTTTTTTTTGGGCCACAACTTTGCTAAACCTACTTGGCATGAAAGTTTCGAGTTTTATCAGTAGCGTCAGCGTAATTGCAGGTTCGTTTATCCCTGGAGCTCTAATTATCGGGCTTGGGCTTGCATGGTACTTTGGAGGGCATCCTCTGCAAATTGATCTTTCCATGAGCAGTTTTATTCCAGACCTTACCTCGCGAGATCAACTTGTGGTTTTTGTTGGAATCCTACTTACATTATGCGGAATTGAAATGTCGGCTGTTCACGCAAGAGATGTCAAAAATCCCCAAAAAGATTACCCCCGCTCAATTCTCCTTTCTGTTGCCCTTATTTTAGGTCTTTCCGTTTTTGGAGTACTTGCTATTGCCATTGTTGTCCCTAAAGAAACCATTAGCCTTGTGGCGGGCTCCTTGCAGGCTTTTCAATATTTTGTTGATGCCTATCACCTTAAATGGTTAACGCCCTATATCGCGTTCTTGATTGCTCTAGGAGCTGTCGGCTCTGTAAGCACTTGGATAGTCGGGCCTACAAAAAGCCTACTTGCTGCTGCAAAACAAGGAGACCTCCCTCCTTTGTTTCGAAAAGTGAATAAACACGGGATGCCGCATACCCTTCTCATCACCCAAGCTCTGATTGTTACAGCCTTGTCTTTCATGTTTTTAATGATGCCGACAATTAATAGCGCTTATTGGATGATTTCTGTAATTGTTGTCCAACTTTATCTTATTATGTATTTTCTGATGGTTGCCGCGGCAATTCGCCTTCGTTATACAAAGCCTCATGTCCCAAGAGCCTATAAAGTTCCTGGCGGCAAAATAGGGATTTGGATCATCGGGGCTTTAGGCTTCCTAAGCTCTTTTATAGCTCTCATTATAGGTTTTTTTCGCCCAACCCAAGTAGCTGCAGAAAATTACACTTTTTACCTTACTTTTTTGAGCCTTGCCATAGTCGGCACCTGCATCGCGCCATCGATCATCCTTCTCTTCCAAAAACCTCATTGGAAAAATCTTTTACATCATGAAAAACATGCAGAAGAGTAGTAGTTGGGAAGGTTCTGCAGAATGGTATGACAAGATCGTCGGAGAAAAAGGGCATTACTTTCACGAGCACCTGATCCTTCCCTACATTCTTAAGCTTAAACCAAAAAAAGTTTTGGATATAGCCTGTGGTCAAGGAATTTTGGCACGACACCTACCTCCTACTTCTGAATATCTGGGAATAGATATTTCCCCTACTCTAATTGCGTCGGCAAAAAAATATAAAACCCCTTGCAAAGCAAACTTTCTCGTTAAAGACGCAACAAAAGAGCTCGATTTAAAAGGGCAATTTACTCATGCAACCGTGATCCTTGCCCTTCAAAACATCGAAGAACCTTTAAAAGTTTTTGAAAATGCTCACAAATACTTAGAACCAGGTGGCAAGCTCCTTCTCATCCTCAACCACCCCTGCTTTCGGATTCCTCGCCAATCGAGCTGGCAAACTGATCCTCAAAAAAAGATGCAATACCGCCGCCTCGATCGTTACATGTCCTCTCTTAAAATCCCTATCCAAACCCACCCTGGAACAACCTCTTCAGATACTACTTACTCTTTCCATCACCCCCTTTCGGCCTACACCCATTGGCTTCATACCACTGGATTCACGATCAACCTCATCGACGAGCTCTGCTCCGATAAAAAAAGCACAGGCCCCATGGCCAAAGCAGAAGACACTGCCCGTCGAGAATTCCCACTATTTTTAACCATCCTCGCAGAAAAAAGACCGGGCACGGGCTCGCACGCAGGCTCGGGCTCGTAAGAAAGATCTAAGATTTCTTTTCCCTCTCTCTTTTCGAGCCCGTGCCCGAGCCCGCGTGCGAGCCCGATCTTTTCTTTCTTCTCCCCCTCCTCTCCTCTCCCTCTAAAAAAGATTATAATTTTATATAATTCCCTCTCCCTATAAACTCAAAGCATGTGTGGAATATTCGGATATATAGGACCTGAAGATAGCGCCCAGGTTTGCATTGACGGCATTAAAAGCCTAGAATACAGAGGATACGATTCTGCGGGCATTGCTGGCTTATTAAATGGGGAAATCCTTTCGAGAAAAGAATCAGGAAAACTTTCCTCTTTAAAAACTTCCCTTGAAAACCTTCCTCTTAGACTTGATGTAGCAATTGCTCACACACGTTGGGCCACACATGGCGAGCCCTCTGTAAAAAATGCCCACCCCCACTTTGATCAAAACAACACCGTTGCTGTTGTCCATAATGGAATTATCGAAAATCACAATGCTCTTAGGGATATGCTGATTTCTAAAGGGATCAAATTCAGCTCTGATACAGACACAGAAATCGTCGCACAACTCATTGCCGATTGCTACGAAGGAAACTTCTTAGAAGCTGTCCAAAAAGCTTTAGGATTTCTTCGAGGATTTTGGGGTTTTGCAATCATCCATAAAAACCATCCCAATCAAATCATTGCAGCCTCACGTGAAAGCCCCATTTGTATTGGCCTTTCTCCGCATAGAAAAGAAGCATTTATTTCTTCAGACGCAAATGCATTTAACCTCAACAATCTCGACGTCATGTTTTTGCATAACGACGAAATTGCTCTCATAACAGCTGGCGAAGTAGAGGTTTTTAATGCAAAAGCTCTCAAAATCGATAAGAAAAAAGAGCGACTAGAAAACGAAACCCAAGTGATCTCAAAAAATGGATTTGAACATTTCATGCTCAAAGAGATATTCGAGCAGCCTCAAACAGTCCAGCAAGCCTTTCATGGCCGCTTTCTCATGGATATTGGAACAGCTGAATTTGAAAATCTCAAACTCACTCGTGAAGAGCTTCTTTCTGTTACACGGATAATCATCGTTGGATGTGGCACCTCTTGGCACGCGGCCTCTGTTGCCGCATCTATGCTTGAAGACAAAGCTAGAATCCCCACTACAGCAGAAATTGCCTCTGAATTCCGTTATCGCAATCCTATTATTGATGAAAACACTTTAGTCATTGCCATATCTCAATCAGGAGAAACCGTTGATACTCTAGCAGCCCTCCGAGAAGCTAAAATAAAAGGGGCAAAAGTTTTAGGAATATGCAATGTGCGCAACACTTCACTCACTCGAGAAGCTGACTCGTGCCTCTTTATGCGCGCCGGCCCAGAAATCAGCGTCTGTTCCACAAAAGCCTTTACGAGCCAACTCACAGTTCTTGCTCTATTCACACTCCTCATGGCAAGACTCCGCTCGGTTGATACAAAAGAAGGACAAAACTTTCTCAAAGAACTCCAAGAACTTCCAAACGTGATAGAAAAAGTCCTACGCCAAAAAGACCAAATAGAAACCATTGCCAAAGAATACGCCAAATATGAGAACTTCTTTTTTCTGGGCAGACATTACATGTACACGACAAGCCTAGAGGCCGCCCTCAAACTCAAAGAAATCAGTTACCTAAATGCTAATGGCTATCCAGCAGGTGAAATGAAGCACGGCCCTATTGCACTTGCAAGCGCTGATCTTGCAGTCATTGGGATGTGTGGCAATAAAAAAACCTACGAAAAAACACTGAGCAACCTCATGGAAGTCAAAGCTAGAGGCGCTAAAATCCTCGCTTTCGCCCCTGAAAATTCCCCAGAAATTGAAAAAGTCGCTCACAATGTGATCTATCTTCCCCAAACCCTCGATGAACTTGCATCCATCCCCTATTCCGTTGCAAGCCAGCTCCTTGCCTACTACATCGCAAAAGAGCGAGGCTGTGAAATCGACCAACCCCGTAACCTCGCCAAATCAGTCACCGTTGAATAATTATAACATAGTTTATCTTGGCCGGGTGTATAGTAAAACAGTTGGAAGCGCTCGTCCATCTTCAAGCTCCTCTAGCTTTTATTCAACGCAGAGCGAAGAAAAGATGCAAAGACGCAGAGAACAAAAATCCGCTTACTCGCTTCAGAACGGCAGAATCTGAGAACTTACATTCCATTTCTCTTCTGCCGTTCTGAAGAGAGTAAGCGGATTTTTGTTCTTCTATTGAAGGAAGAAAAAAGAATACTGATAAATTTATCTAAGAACAACTTGAAAGCAATCCTTTGCATTCCTTCCTATAAACCAACAAAATATTGCTCTAAGCGAAGCGAAGAGCAATATTTTGCTTTGCGTCTTTGCACCTTTTCTTCTCTCTGCGTTGAATAAAAGCTAGACAAGTTTGCACGTAAGTAGGCACTTCCAACTGTTTTACTATTTACGCAGCAATGCCGTTTATCCTTGCGGAAAAAGTGGCAAAAGGTGCACTTATGGGGGTATGCCTAGCAAACGAAACAAGTTAAAAATCTTCCTCTTTTCTGCGTTAGCAGCTTTGGCAATACTTGTTTTTCTCGCCCCTTATGTTTTTTCTACACGCTGGGGGTTTGCTCTTCTTCCTATAAAAGCTGATATGAAAAGCGCCCATTTTACTTGGCTAGGACCACAGGTAATAGAAGATGTGAAATACACGAAAAAAGGGGTTGTATTCTTTGCTCCTGAAGTAAAAAGCGAGTCTTCTCTTTGGAAGCTACTGTTTAAAAAAGGGCAGGTTGTTGTTACAGAGGGGCAAATTTCTTATGAAAATCTCTTATTCGAAAAAATAAATCTCACAGCTCATAAAGAAAATGATGCGATATCTCTTAAAGCTAAAGGAAACTCCCGTCAAGGAGATCTCGTGGGGAATTTTTCTTTAACAGCAACTATTCAAGAAGAGCTTTTAGATATTCAAAGCACCTTTGAAAACTTAGGAGTAAGAGGAACAGACTTTGATAGCCTCGGCCCCTCCGTAAATCTCAATTTAAATGCTAAAATCACCCCATCCATTTTTGATATCTCTCTCAACTTAAATTCTGAAAAAGCCTCTGCTTTTTTAGAAACACAAACAAATCCAGGCTATATTTCCTTGAAAGCCCCTGCTGTATTCAATGCAACAGGCGCGCATGTAACTATATCTGAAATGCATCTCCCCTTTTCTGGAAAAAAGCTCGATTTTGCAGCGCTTAGTTTTAAAGCGGATGGATCTGTAAATGGAACCCCCTTTCATGCTGAAAAAGTAAATGGACCTATCCTGATTACCTCTACCTACAATTCCCCTTACCTTAAAACCCCTGCGACGATTCATGGAGTGATAGATAAAGTCGATTTCAAAGATAAATTATTGCAAGCCACCCTCACCTCACCTCTTATCGATACAAAAGTGCTACCTATCAGAGATGTGACTGGAAAAATTTCCGTTTCAGCACTAGGACACATCCTTCTGAATATCCAAAGCCCTCTTTTACATGGTCAGTTACATGGAACCAAAGACAACTTCTCCTTATACTTGAAAACTTCCAGCAATGAACTCACAAGCAACATCGCGATTCAATACAAGAACAATGTTTTTAGTCTTGCCTCTCAAGGAGACCCCTTAACTTTTGCCTGGTCCCCCAACAAAGGAGGCTTTTTAAAAGTCACAGTAAATGAATTCAGCGCTTCTTCCTTGGAAGACCTTCAAATGAAAGCAGACGTCCAAATTCATCAATTTTCTAGCAGCGCAATTGACCACTTTACTGGCAACTCTAACTTTACAACAATCTTTGGATCAAATATCAATGGCACCCTCAAAGCACAAATTCAGCAATCCAACGGCTTTCTGAACGCCAATATCTACTCCCCTAATACCAGGTTTTCTCTAGACGGGGAGATCATTAATGGAACCCTCTATTTAAAAGACACCCTTCATGCGCAACTCACCCTTACAGACACAATGAGCAAGCTTTTCTTTAAAAAAGTAAATCCCCTTTCCATCTCTTCTATTGCTTCCAAACACCCCTTAACTTTTGAGATTTCCCCTAATGGAACATCGATCCCTATCTACCCTTTTGCAATCGATCGACTCACCTTGCCCGAATGCAAAATTGAACTTGGGCAAATCGAATGTAAAAATGAGGGAAATATCAACATCGCACTTGGACTCCTTAAAGCAAAACAGCTCTCCACAGAAAATCTTAACCTCTGGTTCGCGCCTGCAATCGTACATATCAATCAAGGAGTGGTCGACCTAGAGCGAACAGAAATTCTTATCGCAGAAACCTATGACGTAGCTCTATGGGGCAAACTAAACATGGTTTCCAATGAAGTGAAAATGGTCCTTGGCCTTACAGCAGATTGCTTAAAAAAAGCATTCGGAATTAAAAAACTCCCTGAAGGCTATGTCCTTCATGTTCCCATGAGGGGAACTACCGATCACGTCAAAATAGATACGAAAAAAGCGACCTTAAAAATTGCGGCTCTTCTTGCATGGCAACAGAAAGATATTGCGGGAGCCTTAGGTGGAGGCGTTCCAGGTGCAGTCTTAGGCGGAGTTCTTGGGAAAGCAGTTCCCCTTCCTGACCAAAAAGCCAATACTCCCGCAGCTAAACGCCCCTATCCATGGGAATCTGACAAAGAACCAGCAAAAAAGAAAAAAACCAGCGCCAAATCAATCAAGCCCACAGACAAACCAGCCAAGCAGCTATTCAAGATCCTCTTGAATTAAGCAATGCTTACACCATTGCATAAGTACACGTCTTGGACGGCATGTAGAAGTTCGATCCCTTCTTTCATAGGACGTTGGAAGGCTTTTCTTCCTGTGATCAGTCCCATACCACCTGCACGCTTATTAATAACAGCCGTTTCAACTGCATCTGCAAGATCATTTTCTCCTGAAGCGCCACCAGAATTGATAAGGCCAATCCTGCCCATGTATTCATTGATTACTTGATAACGAGTTAAGTCGATCGGGTTATCTGTGCAAAGAGTTGTGTACATTTTTTCTGTTTGCTTGCCAAATTTTAACGCCTTGTATCCCCCATTGTTGGTGGGGAGTTTTTGTTTAATGATATCCGCTTTAATCGTCACACCAAGGTGGTTAGCCTGCCCTGTTAAATCAGCTGCATCATGATAGTCTTTATCTGCTGTTTTAAAAGCAGGATTGCGTAAATAACACCAAAGCACTGTTGCCATTCCCAAGTCATGCGCTTGCTCAAATGCATGGGATATTTCGATGATTTGCCGTCTGCTTTCAGGAGATCCAAAATAGATGGTTGCTCCAACTGCGACACACCCCATATCGTAGGCTTGTTTTACTGACGCAAACAAAGTCTGATCAAAGGTGTTAGGATAAGATAAAAGCTCATTGTGATTGAGTTTCAATAAAAAGGGGATCTTATGCGCGTATTTACGAGCAACAGAGCCCAACACGCCCAAAGTCGTCGCAACAGCATTACACCCTCCTTCCATTGCAAGCTTAATGATATTTTCAGAATCGAAATACTCAGGATTCGCTGCAAAAGAAGCCCCAGCGC
>JABDHB010000039.1 GCA_013285775.1 Chlamydiota bacterium
AGGAGACAGGCACAATGGCAAACACATTTTCCCAATCTTTAAATGATTGAAAGCTCATGGTGTAAAATTTGAAGAAAAATACATTCTTGGGTAATAGACCTCTTTCGAAATTTCATTCGCCCGCTAAAATCGCCCTTTTCTCGGCCTTTCGATCTGCTGCTGCTGCGCCTACTCACTTGAGTATGTCTTGCAGCAGCAGATTGAAAGGCCAAAAAAATCATCGATTTTTTCGAGCAAAGCAAATTTCGAAAGAGGTCTAATGCAGCGCTCCCCTGGAGCGCGGATGCGGGGTTCCTATTTCCAGGGGTTCCGCCCGCCTGGCCGGCGTGCTCACACCCTGGCTATAAACCTATGTCCCTAGCGGGACAAAATATTGCATGCCTGTTTAATTTTCTAATTAAAAGGGCCAAATTCGAGGCTTACTTTGTAAGAAAAACACACTAACCTTACAAAGAGGGTGTATAGTAAAACACCGGTAGAAGTCCTTTCGTCTGACTGTTTTAGAGGAGAGAGACGAGAGTGGCGTTGCGGCCGGTGATTTTGTCGCGGCGGTAGGAGAAGAAGTCGGAGGGATTGGCGTAAGTGCAGAGGGAGGCAATTTCGATGTTAGATTCGGGAATGCCGGCGTCTAGGAGTTGTTTTTTGGAGATTTCCCAAAGGTTAAAGTAGAGAGGCTTGTGCTGGTAGGGCCAGAAATGCTCGGGGAGTTCTTCACGATAGTTTTTAAATTCTGAGAATTCTGGGCCAAGACTTGGAGAGATACAGACAATGAGGTCTTTGGGGTTAGCTTTCATTTCGGCGACTGTTTTTCCATAGATGTTTTGTACATTTCCTCTCCATCCGCAATGCACATTTGCAATCGTTTTCTTTTTTGTGTCATAAAAGATAGCTGCTTGACAATCTGCATGTTTAATGATCAGGCCGATCCCTTTTTCACGGGTAACAAGCCCGTCGCATTCTCCACAATCGCTTTGGGAGTTTACATGGATGATTGTATCTTTATGGACCTGTTTTCCTCCGATAATTAAAGGGATGCTGAGCGTCTCTTGCATCAGCTGCCGATTTTTACTGATGAGAGTAGGCTCATCGCCTGAACCTCCTCCCGCATTTAATGAATTGTAAGAACCGGAGCTAAATCCTCCTCCTCGGAGAAACACTCCGTGGACAAGGTTGGGAATTCCCTGGAGCTTTTTAAACTCAAGCCATTCGATGTTGTTCTTCTTCCTTCGGATCATGATTTACAATAAATCATGGATCAATTAAATGCAGGAGTAAATAGGGTAAGGAATTTTTTGATGTCGGAACGAAATATTGAATGTAGCCATTGTAAAAAAGCGATTAAGGTCATTTACAAGGAAGTGGTCGGAGACTTGATAGTGACAACGGAAATGTGTGCAGATTGCCCTATTTTGCAACAAAAACTCTATGGTAGCCCATCTCCTAGTGAGGCGGGAGCTGAAATGGGGATTTGTTGTGGGACTTGCCGCACTACCTTAGAGTCGGTTAGAACGGGTAACCCTCTAGGATGTAGTGAATGTTATGCTGTTTTTTCTGATGTAGTCACTTCAGAACTAGTAGCAACAAATAAAATATCACCTCGTCTAAAAAAGGAACAAATTATGAAAAAGAATCAGCCCCTTCATATTGGAAAAACACCAGGTAAAGTAACGGAAGTTCCCACTTCATCAAGATTAACAGAATTGAACGAAGCTCTTAATGAAGCTTTAAAAAAAGAAAATTATGAACAAGCAGCTTGGATAAGAGATCAGATTAAGGCTTTAACGGAAAAAAATGAAAAATGAGCCTTCCTCCTTCTATATTGGAGCATACCCCTTGGGAGAATGAGTCCAATCCCATATGGCCCGCCTCTTCTTTTGTTTTGCATCGCAATCTTGCAAAACATCTGTTTCCTCCAAAATTGGGGGAGATGCAGGCGGGTCAGGTGTTGCATTTAGTAAAAGAAGCATTGCAATTTCCCCATTTACTCGAAGCGGAAAAGCTCTCTCTTTTAGATAAAGAGTTTATCTATGAACATTTTTTAGCATTTGAGGGGTTCCAAAATACTGTTAAGGGGCAAGGGTTTATTCTCGATGATTCAGGAGAGATGCTTGCCATAGTGAATATCCAAGATCATTTGCAAATCGAGCTTGTAGATACAAAGGGAGAATGGGAAAAAGCGTGGAATAAGCTCTCAGCATTGGATAGTTCTCTAAAGCTGGATTTCGCTTTCTCTCCAAGATTTGGATATCTTACCTCTGATCCTCTTGTTTGTGGGACGGGGCTGCTCATTTATGTCTATCTTCATTTGCCAGCGCTTATTCATACAGGACAGCTTGAAGATGCTCTTATAAAACAAAAAGAAGAGGAAGTGGTAGCGACAAGTCTTATGGGAAATCTCGAGGAGATTGCAGGAGATATGATTGTCTTGACCAATGATTGCACAGTGGGTCTTAGTGAGGAAAATATTTTGCATGAGCTTCACATAAGTGCCATGAAACTTGTCGGCACAGAAAAGGCATTACGTGCCCATCTTGCAAAGGAAAATAATGTAGAGATCAAAGATCAGATTGCGCGCGCTTATGGCCTTCTTTTGCACTCCTATCAGCTTAAAACTAAAGAGACGTTAGATGCGTTAAGTCTCATTAAATTGGGAATCGATCTTGGGTGGGTGAAGGGAATGACTGATAAAAAGATCAACGAGATCTTTTTCAAATGTCGCAGCGCTCATCTCTCTTATGAATATAAAGAAAAAGCCTTCAATCCTACAGAGGCTGCACAAAAACGTGCAGCCTACATCCACAAAGAAATCGAGAAAGTAACTTTGGTTTAGCAATAAGAAGAAGATCGGGCACGCACGCGGGCTCGGGCTCGGGCTCGAAATCCGGAGAAATAAGAGACTTTAAGCCCTTCCCTCTTTCGAGCCCGAGCCCGAGCCCGCGTGCGTGCCCGATCTTTTTCTTAAATAAGGAAAAAGCTGAATACTAAAAAGAAAAAACCCGGGGAGGTTACCCTTCCCGGGTTTGTGAAATTTCAAGCAGTCTTGAAATTTGGAATTAGAAGTCAAATCTAACTTGGAAAGTAAGACCTTGGAGACCTAAGTCTTGACCTTCTGCATTAGCAGATCCTGGTAGGCGGATAAATTGGTTTTGTCCAAACCAGTTTTGAGCTTCCCAATCAGCTTCGAAAGCAAAATGGTAGTCATCACCGCATGTCCAGAATTCGTAGCGAAGACCAATTGCCCACTCAAGGATTGGCTTCACGCTTGTGCAATGCTCGGAAATATACACATTTGTTACTGGAGTAGATGTAACTCCGCCTGTAACAGTAGAACTTGTATCTTTACGGCTGCCTTTTACGTATTCCCAGAGGCCTGTAAATGCAAGATCACCTACTAAGCTAAAGCCTCTTGTGAAATGCCATGCTGTGTCAAATCCACCACGAACGCCCACACCTGACATTTTCAGGTGGTTGTTCATGTAGTTAGAACCAACAGAACCGAAAAAAGGAACTGAGTTAAAAGCAAGGTGCAAGTGTTGTTTCTGCCAAGCACCTTTAAGACCGAAAAATGGTCTGAATTGTAATCTTGGGCTGAGGTACATGTTACGACCCATTTCGAGGTCTAACACATCGAAGTTTAGCTTCCATTTTTCACTTGCTGATGCATAAGAACTAACGGAATCGTTTACAGAATCGCCTACGAACCAATAAGCATCATTCACTACAGGAGTTGTAAAAGTTGGTGTTGAACTGCTAGTTCCACTGCTATGATTGTGGTGGTGGTGGTGTTTTGCTTGGTACCATGTGTACTGAGCATAAAGATCCCAACCATCATGATCTAAATCAGTGCCGATTCCTACTTTAAAGCCTGGATTCCAACCTGTGCTAGGATGGTAAATCTTGCCTTTGCTTGGAGCTGTAGTAGAAGTCGAAGTTGGGCTAGTTGGAGTCATTGCATATTCTAGGCCTTCTTGACGAACTCCCCACCAGAGGAAATCAGCTGTGATAAACATATCGTTACCATTCATTACACAAGGACCGCCGTTTGGAGTCACTGTTGTGCAAGGTGGGCATACATTGCAGCAATCTTCCACTACGGGAGGGCAGCAAGTTGGCACGCAGCAAGGTTTTGGGGGGCAAGGTCTTGGGCAGCAATCAGTGTTGTCAGCATGTAAACCTGCGCATGCTATCAAGGCTGTTGTCAGAGCCGGTAATACTCTTTTCCAATTCAATTCCATGATGATTTCCTCTAAGTTATTCTGTTGATGACTCGACACTTTAAATGCAAAATGTCGATTAATAAGACTAACTTATTTTTTAATAGTATTTCGCGCAAGAAAAATTTACACTACTCTTAGGAAAAATAAAATAGGTGCTAGAGGATGCGTATATTTCTATTAGTTCTTTTGTTTTTTTCAGGGCTTCATGCAGAGCCTCACCCTCTTTTGGATTATTTTCATGTGGTCACTGTTGCAACTAGGCATCATCCCAATATAGATAAACTGATTCAGTCCTGCCAGATGCATGGAATGGAACTAGAGATCTTAGGAATGGGCAATGAGTATCCGGGCAATGGAGCAAAGTTCATTTACATGAGAGATTACATACAAAATCTCAAGGATTACGAGATTGTGATGTTTGTGGATGCCTTCGATGTGCTTATTGTCGCTGATAAGGAAGTGATCCTCGATAAATTTTTACAGATGGAACAACCTTTTGTTATGTCTGTAGAAAAAAATTGTTATCCTTGTGATAGATATGAAGGGTTTTATCCTCCTAGTCCCACGCACTTCAAATATCTGAATACCGGTTCTTATATTGGTTATGTTGCCCATTTGAAGAGGTGGTTTAAAGCTTTAGAGCCAATTATTCCCCATGTGTGTGATCAAGCCCAAGCTGTTAGTCATTATGTAAAAAATCCAAAACTCTATTTTTTTGATTTTCAATGCGAGCTGTTCCTCCCTTTATACAATGTCAAACCTAATGAAGTGATCATCAACTACAAAGATAAATTGGTGTATTCCATACCTACTCGTTCCAATCCATGTGTGATCCATGCCAATGGATGGTCTTTTGATTTTTGGCACAAAGTTTACGAGCAGCTGGTTCGCAATGAAACAAGAAAAAATTAGCGCTATTTTACTTATGGCAGGAAGTGGCAGTCGTTTTGGAACTGAGCTTCCCAAACAGTTTCATCGTTTATCTGGCAAGAAAATCTATTTGCATACGTTGGATAAGTTTCTAGCTTTTTCTGAAGTCATTCTGGTTTGTCACAAAAAATATGTGGAGGAAGTGAAAGCTGATATGAGAGATTACCCTTCTCATATAAAAGTTATTGCTGGAGGTGAAACAAGACAAGCCTCTTCTTACTTAGGCCTTCTTGCTTGTCAAGAAGGAACAGAGTATGTCGTGATTCACGATGCGGTGCGCCCATTTGTGAGTAAAAAAATCATCGAAGAAAATATTGCCGGAGCCATTTTACACAAAGCCGTAGACACATGTATTTCCTCTGTAGACACAATTGTTCATTCGAAAACGGGGACTACGATTCATGAGATCCCAAAACGCTCAGAATATTTGCGCGGTCAAACCCCTCAAAGCTTTTATTATCCGTTAATCTTGCAAGCGCATGAAAGCACAAAAATAGCTAATTCTTCAGATGATTGCTCTTTAGTGTCTCATCCCATTCACATTGTTCCAGGCGACGAGCACAATATGAAAATCACAACAGAGCTCGATCTTTTTATTGCTGAGCAGCTTTTCCGTTTATCGCATACGTGCTTAACGAAGATAAACGGCTCCATTGCGGGAAAAAGAATCGTTGTTACCGGAGGAACTGGTGGTATTGGGAAAGCAATTGTTTTGTTCCTAGAACAAGAAGGTGCAATCCCTATAGTTGTTTCCAGAAGTACCCCTTTATCGGCAGATCTTACTTCCTTTACTTCTGCACAGTTAGTCTTTGAGCAAATTGGCGCAGTGGACGGTTTGATTAATTGTGTTGGGCAATTTATGGTTAAACAGTTTGAAGATCTGACTTCATCAGAAATCGACGAGCAGATTGCAGTGAACTTAACAGCTCTTGTTTATGCATGTAAATGTGTGAAGCTCAAAGATGACGGTCATATCATCAATATTTCTTCTTCTTCTTATTCTAGGGGGAGAAAAGAATACCCTATTTATTCTGCTGCAAAAGCAGCTGTTGTGAACTTCACGCAAGCTCTTGCGGACACGCATACAACCCAAAAAATCAATGTTCTTGTCCCTCACCGAGCAAACACCTCTCTCCGCCGTCAGCAATACCCTAATGAGCCTGCAGCCTCTTTGCTTGCACCTGAAGAGATCGCCCTTGCTGCCGTAAATCTCCTCAAGCAATCAGTTACTGGTGCAATCGTCTCTGTTTAGAGGAAGATTGTACGAAGAAGGTAATACATGAGGATGCTCATGATAGCACTTGCTGGGATTGTCACGATCCAGGAAAGGATGATATCGCGGACCATGCTCAGGTTAATTGCACGGATGCCGCGCGCGGCTCCCACACCTAAGACAGCTCCGACGAGGCAGTGAGTTGTAGAAATCGGGAGGCCGAGTTTGGAGGCTATAAGGATGGTCGTAGCAGCTCCAAATTCTGCACAAAATCCGCGTGTAGGGGTAAGTTCGGTGATTTTTTTCCCGATTGTTTCAATCACGCGCCATCCCCAAGTAGCAAGGCCAACAACGATTCCTAATCCCCCGAGAGCTAGCAACCAGGAAGGGATAGATGCTGTTGTAGGGATCACCCCTTTTTTGATGATTTCAAGTACGGCAGCAACAGGACCAATTGCATTTGCAACATCGTTAGCTCCATGGGCAAAAGCCACATAGCAAGCGCTGATAATTTGAAGATAGATGAAGAGTCTTTCTACCACGGCATAGTGGGAGGTTCTTTCTCCAAAATTTGTTTCTTTACGCAAATCTTGTGAGAGGGCTTTTACTTCTTTTAAAAGGCTTGAGGCTCGGGTGTGTGTTTCATCTTTAGAGGAGATCACAATTCTTTGTAAGTGTTTCATCGCTTTTTCAACGCTGACCACGTTTTGCGTAGCCCCTTTTACGGGAAGTGTCGCTAGGCTTTGTTTCAAAGTCACTCTTTGCATAATAAAAAAAGTGATGGTGGCTGACACAAAACCCACAAGCAAGGAGAGACCAATTATTTGGAGTGATGAAAAGGTAAGGTTGAGATTTTCTAGGCCATTAAACATAAAACTTGCTGTAAATATTGTGAAAACAACGAAGATTAAGAAAGGCATCATCTTAATAGCAGCTTCTGTTGGATTTAAGGCAAAGAGAATTTTCTTTTGGAGAACGAAAAAGATCAGATAGGCGATCAGTGCAGACATGACAGGCGTTAAAACCCAACTAAAGGCGATCGAGATCACTTCTTTCCAAAGGATCATATCAACTCCTCCAGCAACGAGTCCAAACCCAACAATTGCTCCAACAATGGCATGTGTTGTAGAAACAGGCCATCCAAAAAATGAGGCTATTTGAAGCCATATCCCTGTTCCCAGCAGAGCTCCGCACATCCCCATGATTAATGTTGTGGGGTCGGCAATAAATAGAGTTGTATCGATTAACCCTTTTTGCATCGTCTCAGAGACGCTTGCACCTACGAAATAGGCTCCACAAAATTCGAAGATAGCAGCTAAAATAACAGCACGTCTTAGAGTAAGCGCGCCTGAGCCCACAGACGTTCCCATGGCGTTAGAAACATCATTTGCTCCTATGTTCCAGGCCATATAAAAGCCAATCACAAGGACTAAAATTTCCAGTATCGACGTTATTTCCATTATTAGGACCTTTATTTTATCTCAAGCACCATTCTAATTCTGTTAGCTAGTTTTTCAGAGAGATGGGAAATCGAGCTAATCTCTTCAATCAGTTTTACGTGTAGGATGAATAAAGCTGAAGGAAGGGGATCTCCCTGGCAAAACAACTGTTTTAAAAGCTGTTGTTTTAGTAGGCTAGCCTCGTGTTCTTTATAAGCGATTTGTTCTACCATTGTTTTGACTTTTTCAGCTTCTATCCCCCCAAAAGAGGACTCTAAGAGATCATCAATTTCTGTAATCACCTGTTTGGCATCCCAAAAAACGTCGGCATTTTTTTTATAAAGCCCTTGAAAGTCGATTTTTACGTCAATACACAGATCTTTAGGTCTAAGGGTTAAAAGTATTCCAATTTCTTCAGCGAGATCTGCGATGCTATCTTGAATGGATAAGATCTCTAAAAAATGGCCCCGATCCATAGGTAAAAAGATGCTTTTTGGGAGGTGATTGCGGATATCATTTTTCGTAATGTCGGCTTCGTGTTCTAAGGCGGAGATTTCGGATGCAAGTCTTTCAATCTTATCGACTTCCATTTTTGGCAGGATTTCTAGGAGTTTTGAAAGCTTTTCCATGCAGCTTCCCACCTTATTCATATGGGTTAAAAGGGTGGCAAAGGGGGATTTTCCAAATAATCGAGCAATAGTTAGCATAAGGCCTCAGTTTTGCGATAGAATATAGAAATCCTTGATTATTTGCAAAATTATGTTTAAACTATATAAAATTAATTTTAATTTACAGGTTCTTAATATTTTACTTGCTTTATTTATGAAAAATTAATATAATAAAGGCATAAAGTCACTAGTATTTACTTCCTTTAAAACTTTCCTCCTCCTCCTTTTTCCTTGCCCCAGGTGGGCAAGGAGAAAGTTTTTCTTTCACATTTGCTCTTATCTAGTTCTTGGATAAAATGGTTTTTTTAACCTGAACTGAGGTTTTATGTTAGGCAATATTCAAGCAACACAGCAAATGCAGGCTCTTCCCCCAAAGGTACAAGAGCAAAGAGAGATCGACGCTATTATCAAGGCTTTAGAGGAGAAAAATATCTATTGTAGCCGAGAAGAGATTAAGAAAATCGATCATCGTTTATATGAAATTTCTTCCTATAACCTTCAAGCGACGATTGTCCCTATTAACGACGGACAGCACATTGCAGGACCTCTGAGATTCACTGTAG
>JABDHB010000040.1 GCA_013285775.1 Chlamydiota bacterium
AAAGAATTAACAGAGAAAAGCGCTACAGAAAGACAGAAACTCTTAGAGTCACAGCAAAATGATGTTAGGATGATCGCTCAATTGAATCAAACAAATGCATGGTATCAAGAGTGTGAGGAATGCATCTCAAAGGAACTTGCAAAAGCCCCTCTTTCAGACGACATCCAATACGATAGCCTAGACAAGGTCCCAGGAGCAATTAGATACATACTCGATAGACTCCATAGAAAAATTGAAACGAGTGACAGCGCAACAATTTCTGCTCTTAAAGAAGAAAAGAGAAAAACTCAAAAAAGGCTCGATGTTTATGAGGCTGCTTTAGCCCTTTCTCATCTACAAAGCGGTGGAACAGCAAGCTCACACCACATGGCAACTTTGCATGAATATATTGAATCTTCTAGCGATGATGATGACGATACTTTAACACACGTAGCAAGAAACATTGTTAAAGCAAAAACATCCACTGAAACAGAGTTAGAAACTGACATGGATCTTCTTTTGGAGATCCTTGGAAATCGTTTAGATGAAGAGGTAATCGAACAAATAAGTTCATTTAAAAAAGATGTAAGCATCAATCCCACTACAGCTGATGCTTACATAGAGCTACGTAGACAATTGATTGAAGTCACTATAAAAAACATGAATAACGCCTTAGCAAATGGATCAATAGTACCTGCCCTTAAGCCAACTGTTCAAAAATACAGCGAAGACCTACAAAAACATTTAACTGAAAATCAAGATAGCGCACTTACATCAGAAGATATTTATTCGATGATTTCTCGATTCCAAGCCTTACTCGATTATGGAAAACAGAATCAAATAAAAGACGTGCTTCGTTATTTGGAAAACCTTCAACAAAATCTTATGCAAGAAGAAACCATAAGTATGGATCTTAATAAACATATAGACACATTAAAAAGTTCTAGCACAAAATCTGAAGAAGAGCTTGCAGCAGCTATACGTTTTTATAAAGATGCGTTAGCAAAAGAAGACGCTCTTATGGAACAAACTGTCCCCTTAGAATACGACCCAGACAGCGCTTTAGATACAGCTGAGGAACAAGAGGCTTAATAACTGAACTTTGGGTTAGAAATAAGATTTTAGTTTGCGAGCGCAAGCGAGCTTTGGAGTGCGCAAATTTATTTGCGCTTTTTTTCAAGGCGATTTATCGCCGCCAGCTTGTACATCGATAAATCGATGTAGAGAAAAGCGCAAATAAATTTGCGCACTCCAAAAAGCTCGCTTGCTCGCTTAATGTAACCGCCTTGAGCCATTAAAAGGCAAAGCTCAGGTTAATATAAAAAAATAAATACCGGAGAATAACTATGACGGCAGCGTCCTTTGTAACAGATGTAAAATTAGGCATAAGTACAGCAAGGCATATCGAATTACACGATAACAATGGAAACAATTTGGTGAACAACCCTGAAACCGTGGATCTTGCTTTAGCGGTCTATGGACGCGCTATGCTTGCAGATGCGCAATTTAAGGGAGAAATCCAAAAAACCATTAATGATGCTCGTTTTGATAGCACTACCGACTCAGAACTTGCGATGGTGATTACAGCTCAAAAGGTTTCCATCCAATTTAAACGCGCGGGAATTCTCCAAAGATTTGAAGTTTTAAAAACAAATCTCGGTGGTTCGGTCAATGAAGACATTATTGCAGCTGGGAACCGCCTTTTGTGTTTACACAACCCTCTTTCAGCTAAAGCAGCCTCTTTTTCAAACAACTTAGAAGATGAAGCATTAGATGCATTTCCTCTTCCTCCTCCGCCAAGCCCTCCTGCATCTTCCTTAGCAAACAAATTAGTGATTCCGCTTACACATGAAACTACTACACAGCCTATAAGATTTCGAGTTGTACCTCATGCTACTCAAGATAAGACTAAAAAATTACAAGACATTGCTATCCTAGCTCAAAAAGGAGAAACGTCTGCTGCTCAACGAAGATCCATCAAAATGCAAAAAGGGGCTTCTTCTAGAACGCTTAAAATGGCGGAAAAGGCATAGGTCTGAAAGAGCCTATGCCTTTTTTGTTGGAGGGAAAAACTACTCTTTTTCTGTGAAATCGACTCTTTTGGAATCTTCTTTTTCAGCTTTTCTAGCTTCTTCTTCTGTGGCGGGTTGCACATCTGTGATAGCGCCTTTAAGGATTTCAATCTTTGAGCCGTCATACATCTTTACGATGATGGTGTTTTCTTGGATTTTAGAAAGAGTTCCCACAATTCCCATCGCAGTGATTCGATCCCCTTTTTTCATTGCAGATCTTTGCTGCTCCATTGCTTTACGTTTTTTTTGCTCAGGGCGCCAGAGGATGAAATAGAAAAACACTAGAGCAATACCAATCATAATGAATGTTTGCCAAAAGCTTTGATCTTTAGGTGCCGCCGCTTCACCTTCAGCAAATAGCATGCTAGAGCTAAAGAGAAACGCTGTTAATGCGCCAAAATATTTTTTCATGAAAAACTTCCTTTTAGTTAGGTTAATTAAAGGTTTTCCCAAGCATGCCAAGGATAGACCTAAAAATCAAGATATTCGTTCTAATAGGGCGATGTTTTCGATGTGAGGGGTATGAGGGAACTGATCGACAGGTTGAAGCTGAATAAGATGGTAGCCTTCGGCGGTGAGAGATTGAACGTTTTGAGCCTGAGTAGCTGGATTACAAGAGATATAGAGGATTTTTGGGGGTTTTAAGGCAAGGAGGTGATTGAGGGCAGCAAGATCAAGGCCAGCTCTTGGAGGATCAATAACAACAGCATCTGGCTTGTCCTCAAGGGTTGGAAGGAGCTTGCCTACATCTCCTTGATACACTTGAACATTTTGGATCTGATTGAGCTCGATATTTGCCTCTGCGTCAAAAACGGCGTGAGGATTGAGTTCAATTCCTATCACTTTTTTGGCTCGTTTAGAGAGGGCAATGCCAATGGTTGCAGTTCCACAGTAAAGATCGTAAATGGTAGCAGCTTCTCCGAGCATTTCTATCGCCTTAGCATAAAGGACCTCAGCTTGCGCTGAATTGGGCTGAAAAAACGAGGTAGGGCTTATTTTAAAGGTGAAACCAAGAAGCTTTTCTTTGATATGATCTAGCCCTGAAAGATGGATTTCATAAAATTGGGTAGGCGAGCCTTTAAGGACTTGATGAATTCTAAGGAAGATGCTCATGTGAGGATCGATTGCTTTAAGAAGATCTACGAATCCAGAAACCTGTTCTTTTGTAAGGGGATAATCAGGATTGCCAGAAACGGTAAGCATCGCCATTTTATCGCCGGTAAATTTCCCTTCACGGAGGGTGAGGTAACGGAGCGCCCCTTCATTTTTATGCATGTGGTAAGCTCGAAGAGAACTTGCTTCCCACCAAGCGCGCACTTTAACAACAACTTCAGAAAACCAAAGAGGAGATATGGGGCATTCTTCTAAATGAAAGACATGTCCTCTTGTCTTTTTTAAAATGAGGCCTAAAAACTTTTCTCCCGCTTTATTTTGAGAAAAAGTGAACTCCATCTTATTGCGATAGTGCCAAGGATCGGCGCAAGGGATGATGGGGTTTGTTTGGATGCCAAACAAACTTTCTACAAGCTGCTGCTTCCGCTCAAGCTGCACCGAATATTCCACATCTTGCATGGAACATCCGCCACACCCCGGAAAATGTTTACATCTTGCGTTCATCTTTTGCGAACAGGAATTTTTGCGGTTGCCCGTTTAGCTGGAGAGACAGAAGTTTGGCAAGCAAGTGCTTTTGTTTTTTTTGCCATTGCTGCAGGCACTACTACTTTTGGTTTCTTGCTTGATGAAATCGATTCAGCACGAAAAACTTTTGCCATTTTTGAAAATGCGATTGTGGCTGTTCGAGCTCTTTGCGCTGCTGCTTTATTTCCACTTTCTGACTTTTCTAAATCATTGGAAACTGCAGCTAATAATGCTTTTAGCTTCTTTGTCGTATCTTTTAATGCCATAAAATTCCCCGTTAAAGAATATACCTAACGTGATTCAAAATTTGGGAATTTGACAAAGCTGAAGGCGGCAAATTTGCATCCGGTCCCGCCCTGGTTACTATTGAAAACCTAGGACCGGGGCGGGCTGGATGCGAAGGTGCCCCTTCAGCGCAGTCAAAAACCAAATTTTGAGTCACGTTAGGTATAACTACATATGCTCTTCAAAAATATTGCGCAAGATTTTTTTCAGTGTTAGAATGAGAGGATGTTTTATATAAACGATGCGTATGTTGAAGAAAAAGCAGCGAAAATTTCTATTCTGGACTTGGGACTTGTCCGTGGGTATGGAGTTTTTGATTACTTACGTACGTATAACGGGCGCCCCTTTCATTTATACGATCATCTACAGCGCCTGAAATTTTCAGCGGAATATATTGGGTTAAGCCTTCCGAAATCTTTAGAAGAGATAGAGGAGATTGTTACTGAAATACTGGGGAAGGATAAAGGGGAAGAGCAAAGCCTAAAAATTATGATCACGGGAGGAACTAGCTCAGATCAATTCTTACCACAAGAAAAATCTACCTTGATTGTTTTTAGCTATCCTTTCCAACCATTTCCTCCAAATTTTTATAAAAATGGAATAAAGACTGTAACAACCTCTCTTTCTCGCACTGTTCCGCAGAGCAAAACTCTACACTATATTCCTGCGATTATGACCCTACAAAAAAAAGATGCACAAGAAGCTCTCTATTTAAATAAAAACAAGGAAATTCTTGAAGCCACAACGAGCAACTTTTTTGCCTTTAAAAACGGTGTGCTCATTACCCCTGATTCTGCAGAATTACTCCACGGGATCACTCGAGAAGTGGTTCTTAAGTTAGCTAAAGGACGTTTTCCCGTTGAACTAAGGCCTATTCACTACGAGGAAATTAAAGAATTCGATGAGGCATTTTTAACTTCTAGCACAAAAGAGGTGCTCCCTGTATCTCAAATCGATGAGACACTCATCCCTCTTGGGAATAATACTCAAGTATTAAGCACCCTTTTTGCAGACTATGTTAAGGAAAGACTTTGGGAACCGCTGAATATCAGCCGTTATAGCCAATCTTTTTTTTAATAATATACAATAGACATTCAATGCCCTATCCTGGTATACTGCTTCCAGTAGTTGATAGTTTGCCTTGTATCCGCGTGCAGTCGTTTTGTTTGCCGAAGGGAGAAAGCCAAAGTACAACAGTTATTATATTAAGTTTTAGGAGAGTTTTCAATGAATCAACAGTCAAATAAAAAACTGTATGTAGGTAGTTTACCATATAGCGTCACAGAAGATGAACTTCGTGATCTTTTTTCCCAATTCGGCGATATCGAATCAGTACGTATCATCACAGACAAATTCACAGGCCAATCTAAAGGTTTCGGATTTGTTGAGATGGCAACTGCAGAAGGTGCACAACAAGCAGTTGAAGGAATGAACGGCAAGCAACTCGGCGGACGTACACTCATCGTAAACGATGCGCGTCCTGAGCAAAAAAGAGAGCGCACTTTCGGCGGCGGAGATAGAGGCGGCCGTAGAGAGCGTAGCTGGAGTGATGAAGGTGGACAAAGAGAACAACGTCGTCCTCGTCGCGAATACTAAAATACTATCCCTTTAGGGATTTTATGATAGTCATAAACCGTTAGGGGTAACCTTAACGGTTTTTTTTATTCCATTAAAACTCAAAGTTCAGATTTTGAGACCTTCAGATAAGATAGCCCAAAATTGCTCATCTGTACGTTTAAAAGCCTCTCCCAAGAGAGCCTCCTTTGCATTTCTAATTGTCAGCGCCCGTGCTTCTTCTGGATGTTTTTTGTGCATTTCCCACAGAGTGCCATAATTTGGACGGTAATATAGACAATCTCTTTCTATTACTGAAAGGTCAGCATCCGTTCCTTTTTCAACAACTTCAAGCTGAACTTGCAAAATAAAACTATCTCCAAATTGAGGAGTCATTTTTATAGCTTTAGCAAGGGAATCTCTTATTTCGTCTTTAATCTTATCAGCCTCTTGCTCAATAGCCTTTGGCAAACAAAAATCAAATAAATATCTGGCATAAGCATATAAGACCTCTCCTGTTTTAGGAACTTCTCTGCAAATCATTTCAAAAAGAGCTGCCATGTCTTCTTCCGTTGCAGCGGAATAATAAGAAGCAAGCCAGATGAAAGTCCTCCAAAACATTCCCTTTTGTCGACATTCATTAAAAACTGCCATAGAATATCTTAAGGCTTCAACTCCCCTTTTCTGTCTTTTAAGAAAATGAATTTTTGCCAAATGGTCATGCCAATTTTTTTCAGGAGTTTCATCCAACGTCTTCTCTGCATCAAAAAGCTCTCCGATAAATTCGTAAGCAATAGCAAATATGTGACGTACATCATTTCGATATTTCTTCTTGCTTAGGTTAGCATTACTTATAAATTCCTCATAAAGTGAGTCTATTCCATCTTTACATTTAGCTAAGGCCTCAATTTTAATTTTTAGACAAAAAATACGAATATACTGTTCGCTTCCTTTTGCGATCATTTCTTCATCTACACTTGAGGAGACACCCCTTGCCTGATCAAACATTTGATTGGATAGTAGAATTTGAATATAGAGAAAATGCAATTTGAATCTCTCTTCATCAAGGGTCTCACTTAAATAATTTTGATAAAATTCTTCAAACTCTTTAAATGGAGTCCCACATAAGTCTATTAAAGTTAAGACCTGGTGCCAATTTTGATTTTTAAATCGAAGTATTGGATTATTTATTAAAGATAATGCTGTTTCATAGCTACCGGTATCTTGGATAAACTGTATAAGCTGGTGATAAGAAGAATCCTTAGCAAACCTCTTCGATTCTATTTTTTTGATAAATTCGTAGTAAAGCTCAAGAGGCCTTTCTGTATTTCCTTTCCAAGCTTCGAGCAAAGCTTGAGTAGTTTGTATTTCATCTGAATTTAGATCGGATAAATCAAGAATGCTTGTTAATATTTCAATGTTGCCTCTGGCTGCTGCCTCTTTCATAACGCCCTTAGCAAATTTTTCTAATAATAAAGAATCTGATGTTGTAAAATGTCGCTTAACAACAGCTTTTAAGCGAGACCAAAGATTCAAATCCCCTGGATTCTGAAAAAATTCCTCCTGGAACTTTTCATACGCTTTACCAAGTGTTTTTACACTTCCACGAACGCTAGCATAAAGCTCAAGTTGCGCTTCAAAAGAATCATCTGTATCTGAAAAAACGTTGTTAAATATCGTAGATACACTATGAGGATACACATCATCATTAGACTTCTTTTTATCGGGGGAAGATTGGGGCGTAAATTCTTTTGCTAAAACGCTTAGTCTATTCGGAGAGGGTTGAGGAGTAAATACTGGCGCTGCAACGTTTAGTCTATTCGGAGAAACAGGATCTGACATAATGCTTTTTATCCTTATTGCTATGACTAAGAATTTCCTATAAACTACAAATAATAACTACTATTTATAATTAAACTGATTAATTATACATTAACATCAAATTAAATGAAAATAAAAACCAAATAATTGTCGCCAGTTCCTGGCTCAGATGTGGGGCATACGATTTCCGTGGGTTCCTCACATTCGTTCGTCACACCAATTAAGGGAGTGTATAGTAAAACAGTTGGAAGCGCTCATCTATCTTCAAGCTTGTCTAGCTTTTATTCAACGCAGAGCGAAGAAAAGGTGCAAAGACGCAGAGGACAAAATCCGCTGACTCTCTTCAGAACGGCAGAATCTGGGAACTTACAGCCCATTTCTCTTCTGCCGTTTGAAGATAGTCAGCGGATTTTGTCTTTCTATTGAAGGAAGAAAAAAGAATACGAACAAGTTTATCAAGAACAACTTGAAAACAACCTTTTGCATTCCTTCCTATAAACAAACAA
>JABDHB010000041.1 GCA_013285775.1 Chlamydiota bacterium
AGGCTACCTTATCAAAAGCCTCTCCAATCGCATCATCTTGTGTGGTGCCGATGAGTTCGTATTTTCCTAGTTCTAAAATTTTCACCATGAAGGTATGGCCACCAGAAATAACGACGCCAAGAGCTGGGAATTCTACTTTTTTATCCATCATGGCGGCATAAAGATGAGCCTCTACGTGATTGACTCCAACAAAAGGTTTATTCCAGGCAAGACTAAGTGCTTTAGCGGCATTCAGGCCAATTAAAAGGGCGCCTATAAGACCGGGACCTTGGGCAACAGCAATGAGATCGATTTGATGTGTTCCTAAAGCTTCTTGAATCGTGGGGATGAGCACCTCTTGGTGCCGTCTACAAGCCATTTCAGGAAAGACCCCTCCAAATTTCTCGTGGATATCCATTTGGGAATACACCACATTAGAAATTATTTCTTTACCGTCCCGCACCAAGGCGACAGCTGTTTCATCACAAGTAGTTTCAATTCCTAGTACTAACATGCGACAAAGTATACCAACTATGAGGGTTTTAAGATATCTCTCTTCATTGCGAAGCAATTTTGGAGTGCGGTAATTTATTACCGCTTTTCTTCATATCGATTTATCGATATGCGCTTGTTCATCGATAAATCGATGAAGAGAAAAGCGGTAATAAATTACCGCACTCCAAAATTGCTTCGCAATGAAGAGAGAATTATTTTAAGAGTGCTCCGGCAGCTTCATCGGCGATCCAAAGGGCGCGATTGATTTTGGTTCCTACATGCTGAGCTGGGTAGATAAGAGGGGCGTTTTTTTTGAGGACCTCAGCGAGCATCTGTTTTTTACCGGCACCTAGTACATAAAATACGGTGTGGGTTGCGCGATTGATGCAGGTAAAGGTCATGGTCATGCGCCAAGTTGCTTTCTGAGGGACAAAGTTGGCGATAATTTCTCTATCTACCGCCTTAAGTCCTTCTGTATTGGGGAACAGGGAGGCTGTATGACCATCTTCTCCAAGTCCGAGCATAATGAGGTCAAAGGGTTTTCCTTTTAGGGTGTCGTGGATCGTTTTTTCATATGCTTTGGCACTTTCTTCAATATTTTCTTCTGCAACCATTCGGTAGATGTGTTTAATGGGGAGTTTTTTTAAGCCAGCTTCCATCGCCATGTGGTAGTTGCTCTCAGGGCTATCTGGAGGAACGCTTCTTTCATCGCTCCAAAATAAATAGACCTTTTTCCAATCAATCATGTCGTAAGAGCTAATGCTTAATCTTTCAAAAATGGCTTTCGGTGTAGAGCCTCCGGAAAGCGCCACGTAAAAAGCTCCATGGTTTTCAATAGCTGCTTTTGCAAGAGTGAGGAAATGCTCTACGCAAAAAGCGATTGTCATGTCGTGGTTGCCGGGAATGATAAGATCTCTTTTGTCATCCCACTGTGAGGTTTTTAGTTTTTCGATTAACATTTGGCTATATTCTCCATCACTTTGAGGTAATGAGAGCTTGTTCCTTTATGGAAGATCTCTTTAATTAAGGATTGTCCCGATTCTTGTTTTGGGAAAATAAAGTTAATTGGGATGTCACAATGCTCTGGAGTAGAATAGATCGATAAGATCTGGTTTGGGCTCTCAATGTTTCGCTGGAATGAGAGGTGATAGTTCGTGTTTGTAGCAAAGTCAATAGAGAGGATCATCCCTGGGGGAAGTTTTTCTATTTTTTGCGTTTCTAAGGTGATGATCTTTGGATCCCATCCCATCCGTGTTGCAAGCCAGCTTTGCAAATAAGTAGCGGGGATTTTTGGGTGTGTAAAATAGTCTGATTGTACTTCGTTATAAACAATTTTGACTTCCTTTGTGTGGAGAAGAAGCTCAAGTTTTTCTTTGTGTTCACAAGTTGTGGATAAGACTTCTCTCGTGGGTTCAATGCGCGCCCAGTTAAGATCTGCTACTTCACATTTTGCAGAGAGAACCGTTTTAGCAAAACGGGGAAGATTGTCAGTTGTTTCTGAGTCAAAAATGATTCTCGTTGCATATTTTTGCAGTTCCGTAAATAGGGGGTTTTCAACACTTGGGTCATCTTCCCAAAGCATGTAGATAGGAAGATCGGGCACTAAATGAGGAAGAATCACAAAAGGGACTTCCATCTGATTTTTTTTGGAGCATAAAATTTCTATCAGATCGCAAGCAATGACGAAATCTCCTGTAGAAGCATTCATTACAGAGACAGCGGTTTTTAGCTGTTCTTCTCCATTTTCTGAGATGAAAATTACCCTGGAAGGAAATCGTTCAATCACCTTTTGAACAATCGCATAGATATAATCGGTCCGCTTATTTTTTTTTGTGTAGATGATCAGATTAAATAGAGAAGCTCGAACTTTATTTGTTTTGTCGATCTGATTCCAGATTTTATCTAGCTCTGTTTGAATTTTTGAGGGATCTACAATGTGTGCACTTGCGCTCATAAGAGCCTCCATTTACGGCCATCTTTGGCAATCATCTCATCAGCTTCTTTTGGTCCCCAACTTCCCGAAGGATAAGTGGCAAGATTTTGTTGTTTTGCCCAATAGGTTAAAATAGGTGTGACAAACTTCCAAGAAGCTAACACTTCATCTTCCCTCGCAAAAAGGGTGCTGTCTCCCAGAATGCAATCACAAATGAGCCTTTCATAAGCTTCTGGAGGAGCCATTCCAAAGTAGGTTCCGTAAAGGAAATCCATTTTGACTGGCTGAATAGGGCTACTAGGGCCGGGAACTTTACAATTGATTTTTAGGGAAATCCCTTCATCGGGTTGGATCCGTATGGCAAGAACGTTTTGTTCATTTTTTTTGCCTCCTTGTTGGAAGAGAACCGCAGGGGGATCTTTAAAGACTACAGCAATTTCAGTGACTTTTTTAGGGAGGCGCTTGCCGCTTCGTAAATAGAAGGGAACTCCTTGCCAGCGCCAGTTGTCGATATGCAATTGAAGTGCCATATACGTTTCTACAACAGATGTTTTAGAGACCTTATCTTCTTCTGTATATCCAATGACCGGAGAGCCATTCACAAAACCTGGGACGTATTGCCCTCGGACTACATGTTCTTTTAAATCCACTTCTGTAAGGGGACGAAGCGCTTGTAATACTTTGACTTTTTCATCGCGGATCGCATTTGCATCTAAGCTTACAGGAGGTTCCATAGCAACAAGAGATAAAAGCTGCATCACATGGTTTTGCAAAATGTCTCTGAGGAGTCCTGCTTCTTCCCAAAAGTTGCCTCGCGTTCCAATGCCGATATCTTCTGCCATAGTGATTTGAATATGGTCAATATATCGGTTATTCCAAACAGATTCGAAGAAAAGGTTAGCAAAGCGGAACACGAGCAGATTTTGCACTGTTTCCTTACCCAAATAGTGATCGATCCGATAAATTTGATCCTCTTTGGCAAAGCTCATGAGATCTTTTTGCAGAGCTACTGCGGAGTCGTAGTCGTGACCAAAGGGTTTTTCAATGATGATACGGGACCATTTTTCCCCTCCCTCTTCATAGATTAGCCCTGTGCTGTGTAATTTATCGCAGATTGTCGTAAAAAAACTTGGTTGGGTAGAAAGGTAAAAAATCCGATTCCCTGCAGTTCCAAAACGGTTGTCGAGATCGCTTAAAAATTCACGCAGCTCCACGTATCCTTTTTCTTCATGGAATTCAGAGGTGTGGTAAAAAATATGCTCTTGAAATTGGGCCCAAAGTGTTTCATCAATTGGTTTTGTGCGAGAATGCTTAGAAATTGCAGCTTTTGCTTCTGCTCGAAATTCTTCGTGAGATTTGGGTCTTCTTGCAAATCCAACGCAAGCAAATTGGGCCGGAAGGCCTCCATCTTTTGCTAAGTTGTATAAGGCAGGCATCAATTTTTTTGCCGTAAGATCGCCTGTTGCTCCAAAAATCACAATAATACAAGGATTGATGATCCCTGATAGCTGTCCTGGTTCCTCTAGTGGATTAAACTCCATGTTTCATGTCCAAGTAAGTTTGTAGCAACACCGCAGCAGAAAGGGAATCGATGAGTTGTTTTCTTTTTTCTCTTCTGACATTTCCTTGAATCAACGCTCGCTCAGTCATAACCGATGTTAGCCTCTCATCATATAATACTACAGGAATGTTTAAGGTGGATTCAAGAACTTTTGCAAATTGCCTTACTTCTTGAGACATGGGGCTTTCTTTTCCGTCTAAGTGGAGGGGCAAGCCTAGAACGATCGTTTCGATCGTGTAGGAGGAGAGGGCCTGTTGAATCAATTTAGCTGTTTCTTCGTGCTTCCTTTTTGCTTCTATCAGTTTAAGCGGCTGGGCGATAATTTTGCGCTCGTCTGAAATCGCTACCCCAATGCGCACCGTCCCATAATCTATCGCTGCTACCCTTGTCATATCGTATCCTATGTTAGACTTATTGTCTGAATGCCGAATTCCATCAGCGCAGAGTAAAGACTGAGCCGCAGAGAGCGCAGAGGAAGAAAGAAAAAAATCTTTTTCTCTTCCTCTGCGCTCTCTGCGGCTCAGTCTTTACTCTGCGCTGATAGAATTCGGCACTTACATCACAAGTCTGTCTGTTTTTGTTTTGCTACAGCGGCGATGAAGTCGCGGAAGAGAGGATGAGGATCGGTTGGTTTTGATTTAAATTCAGGATGAAATTGCACCCCAACCATCCAGGGATGGTTTTTCACTTCGGCAATTTCGCAAAGAGTTCCATTTTCTAGAATTCCTGAAAGGGTAAGCCCTTTTTCTTCACATCGATCTTTATATGCGCTGTTAAATTCGTATCTATGACGGTGACGCTCTGAGATGAGATTTGTCCCATAAGCTTTTTGCGCAAGTGTTCCATTTTTCAAGGTACAGTTGTAAGCTCCAAGACGCATTGTTCCGCCAAGGTTTTCGATCCCTTGTTGCTCGCTTAGCATGGAGATCACAGGATTTGCGGTATGGGGGTCCATTTCTGTAGAATTGGCATCATGGAGCCCAAGCACGTGGCGAACAAATTCGACACACATCACTTGCATTCCAAGGCAAAGACCGAGGTAAGGGATCTTATTTTCCCTGCAATATTTGGCAGTCAGGATTTTCCCAATCCACCCTCTTTCTCCAAAGCCTCCAGGAACGAGATAGCCATCACACCCTTTAATCACGTCAAAATCGGTTACTTTATCTGATTCAAATCTCTGAATTTCGAGTTCCACTTGATTTGCAATAGCGGCATGCTGGAGTGATTCGAAGACTGATTTATACGCATCTTGATGCTGAAGATATTTGCCCACAACGCCAATAGTAATTTTCATTTTTGGGTGGCGCATCTTATGGAGCATCTCTTCCCATTTAACGATATTTGTCTCCTTTTTAGGAAGATGCAGCATTTGGCAAATCTTCTTATCGAGTCCTTGCTTATTTAGAGCTACGGGAACTTCGTAAATACTAAATTCTACATCGGGTTCATCGATGACGGCATCTTTTCTCACCCCACAAAAAAGGCTGATTTTATCTTTAAGCTCTTCAGAGAGAGATTTTTCGCAGCGACATAAAATGATGTCGGGGATAATTCCAATTTCTCGGAGCATCTGAACGGAATGTTGAGTAGGTTTTGTTTTTACTTCTCCCGCAGCTTTTAAATAAGGAACGTAAGTGAGATGGATATTAATACAGTCGTTTGGACGTTCATGCCTAAATTGACGGATCGCTTCAATAAAGGGGAGTAATTCGATATCTCCAATTGTTCCGCCAATTTCGACAATGACCACATCAGGCTGAATGTTGCTGCAGTTTAAAATTTTTTGTTTAATTTCGTCGGTTACATGGGGGATCACTTGAACTGTTTTGCCTAAATAGTCGCCTCGTCTCTCTTTTTTAATGACAGTATCGTAAATTTGTCCTGAAGTTGCGTTTGATCCTTTGCTAATCACAGCATTTGTAAATCGGTAGTAGTGCCCCAAATCAAGGTCGGTTTCCGCGCCATCATCGGTGACATAAACTTCCCCGTGTTGAAAAGGGTTCATTGTGCCAGGATCGACGTTTAAATAGGGATCTAGCTTAAGCATTGCAACCTTCAATCCACTGCTTTCAAGTAACATTGCAATCGAAGCTGCTGTTAACCCCTTTCCTAAAGAAGAGGTAACTCCACCTGTGACAAATATATATTTAGTTTCCATGGTAGAGATTTTATGAACAATTGGTTTTCCTTGCCAGTAAATTCCAAAATCCCCAATAAATAGAGGTATGTTAAATAAATTTAGACAGAAATATGCCCCAGAATTTCCTCTAGTTTCTCCAGATTATGTTATGGAGCAGGGGGGTACATCGTCTGTAAGGGATGCTGAAGAGATAAAAAAGCTGTTTCCAAAAACATTTGGAAGAGGTGTTTGCCATTTCAAAAAGGGAGAAGGGCAGTTAACAAAAGCTCTGCGTGTAGGCGTTGTTTTTTCAGGGGGACAAGCAGCAGGTGGCCATAATGTTATTGCAGGTCTATTTGATACCTTAAAAGAGGGGAAAATTTACGGATTTTTAGATGGTCCTGGCGGCATTGTTGATCATAAATATAAAGAGCTCACAGAAGAGATGATTTTTCCTTATCGAAACCAAGGGGGATTTGATCTTATTGGCTCTGGACGGGTAAAAATTGAAACTGAGGAACAGTTAGCTGCTTCTCTAAAAATTGTAGTGGCGCTTGATTTAGATGGGCTTGTCATTATTGGAGGAGACGATTCAAATACGAATGCAGCAGTTCTTGCGGAATATTTTTTAGAAAAAAACTGTAAAACCAAAGTAATTGGCGTTCCCAAAACAATTGACGGCGATTTACAAAACGACTACGTAGCTACCCCCTTTGGCTTTGATACAGCCTGTAAAGTCTATGCAGAAATGATAGGAAACATTGCTCGTGACGCCTTATCAGCCAAAAAATATTGGCACTTTATTAAACTCATGGGAAGATCTGCCTCCCATATCACTTTAGAGTGCGCGCTTAAAACGCAAATTAACTGGGCTTTTATTGGAGAAGAAAAACAGAGTCTAGAGCAAATCACAGATACGCTTGTAACCTTAGTCAGTAAAAAGCCTTATGGAGTGATCTTAATCCCCGAGGGACTCATTGAATTTATCCCCAATCTTGATACGAAACAACTTCCTGAAGAGATCCAAAAGCAGCTTGCATCAGAAAAAGATCCTCACGGCAATATCCCTGTTTCTGCAATTGAAACAGAAAAACTCTTGATTCACGCAGTAAAACAAAAAGGGGGGAAGTTCCATCCTGTTTCCCACTTCTTTGGCTATGAAGGAAGGTCATGTTTCCCTTCTAATTTCGATGCAAACTACTGCTATACCCTCGGTATTACAGCAGCCTTTCTTATCCATGCAGGCCTAACAGGTTACATGGCTTTTGTCAAAAACCTCACAAAATCTCCCTCAGAATGGGAAATCGGGGGGATTTCTATCACTATGCTTCTCAATCTCGAGGTGCGCAAAGGAAAAACCAAACCAGTTATC
>JABDHB010000042.1 GCA_013285775.1 Chlamydiota bacterium
TTTAGAAGATGCGTGGAAGATGAGCAAAGTCATCGATGATGTCGAATTCCAAGAAGAAGAAGCCAATCTGTTTAGAAAATTATTAGACCGCAAAGAATCCTCCACTAGCGAAGGAACAGTTTCGTCTATGCATGCCGGTCATATTCTGAAAGGAAGAATTGTCGAAATCACTAAAGATTTTGTCGTTATCGACGTGGGTCTTAAGTCGGAAGGACTCGTCCCTATTGAAGAATTCTCTGATCCTGAAGAACTCCTATTAAATCATGAAGTTGAAGTGTTCCTCGACCAAGCAGAAGGGGAAGATGGTCAAATCGTCCTTTCAAGAGAAAAAGCAAGAAGACTCAGACAATGGGAATACATTGTCAACCATTGCCAAGAAGGCTCTATGGTTAGAGGAAAAGTCCTCCGTAAAGTTAAAGGCGGCTTGATGGTAGATATCGGGATGGAAGCGTTCCTCCCCGGCTCTCAAATCGACAACAAGAGAATTAAGAATCTCGATGAGTATGTCGGCCACACCTATGACTTTAAAATTTTAAAAATTAATACAGAGCGCAAAAATATTGTCGTTTCTCGCCGTGAACTTCTTGAAGAAGAAAGAATTTCTAAAAAGGCAGAAATGCTCGAAAACATCCACGAAGGCGATGTACGCATTGGCGTTGTGAAAAACATCACAGACTTCGGGGTTTTCCTTGATTTAGAAGGAATCGATGGTCTTCTCCACATTACAGATATGACATGGAAAAGGATCAAGCACCCTTCTGAAATCGTCCACATCGGGCAAGAATTAGAAGTTGTGATTCTTCATGTTGATAAAGATAAGGGAAGAGTCGCTTTAGGAATGAAACAAAAAGAATCTAATCCTTGGGAAGAGATCGAGAAGAAATATCCTCCTGGTACACGCGTTAAAGGGAAAATTGTCAACCTTGTTCCTTACGGAGCATTCATTGAAATTGAACCTGGAATCGAAGGACTTATCCACGTTTCTGAAATGTCTTGGGTAAAGGCGATTACAGACCCCAATGAAATGGTGAAAAAAAGGTGATGAAGTAGAAGCGATTGTTCTTTCTATCCAAAAAGAGGAAGGAAAAGTTTCTCTCGGCATGAAACAAACAGAAAATAATCCTTGGGATGAAGTTGAAAAGAAATATCCTATCGGCAGTAGCGTTAAAGCAGAGATCCGTAATTTAACAAACTACGGCGCCTTTGTAGAACTCGAACCTGGGATCGATGGTCTTATCCACATCTCTGATTTAAGCTGGATTAAAAAAGTTTCTCATCCTTCAGAAGTGTTAAAGAAAGGAGATATCGTAGAGGCGATTGTTCTTTCTGTTGATAAAGAAAGCAAAAAAATCACTCTAGGTGTCAAACAATTAGGCACAAACCCTTGGGAAACCATTGAAAAGACTATGCCAGTAGGCACACTTGTTCATGGCAAGGTGACAAAAATCACTGCCTTCGGAGCTTTTGTAGAACTCGATAACGGTATTGATGCTCTTGTACACGTGACAGAGCTTTCTGACCAACCTTTTGGCAAAGTTGAAGATGTTGTGCAAAAAGGGGAAGAGATCACAGCTAAAGTAATTAAGCTTGATTCTGAACATAAAAAAATTGCCCTCTCGATCAAAGAATATCTCGTAGATAAAAACAAATACAACCGAGATGATATTGTCGTTGGCGATGCATCCACAGCTCGAGCACCTGCTAAACGGGGTAGAAAGAAAAAAGAGACAGCTGACGTAAAAGAAGAAAACACAGAAGAATAATCCTAAGTCGGAGAGTTTCTCTCCGGCTACACCGCGAATCCTGATGAAAAATCATCAACGGTTCGCGGTAAATGTTTATAAAAATAATTAAGGAAGTAACATGAATAAAGATCTACTCGCAATCTTTGAATATTTAGAGAGAGAAAAAGGGATTAAACGGGATATCATTATCTCCGCGATCGAAGAATCTTTACGTGTTGCTGCCCGAAAAAGCGCTAAAGGATTAATCAACATCTCTGTCAATATCAGTCAAAAAACTGGAGATATTGAAGTTGTTGCTCAAAAAGAAGTTGTCGAAAAAGTCACTATCCCCGAAGAGGAAATCTCTTTAGAAGCCGCAAGAACTCTTAATTCCACTTGTGAAATTGGCGACTGGGTAGACATTATTGCTACTCCTCAAGATTTTGGACGAATTGCAGCACAAGTAGCAAGACAAGTGATCTCTCAAAAACTTCGAGAAGCAGAACGAGATGTGATTTACGAAGAATACCGTCACCGTGTGGGAGAAATCATCTCTGGCTCAGTAAAAAAAGTGATTCGTGGAGCTACACTTATTGTTGATTTAGGAAAAGTAGAAGGGATATTACCCGACAGATTTTACCCAAAAACAGAACGATATAATATGGGCGATCGGGTGCAAGCGCTTTTATTTGAAGTAAAAGATACTGATGGTGGAGGAGCTGAAGTGATCCTTACACGCAGCCATCCTGAATTTGTAACCCAACTATTCATGCAAGAAGTTCCAGAAGTAAACGATGGAACAATAAAAATTGAAAGGATTGTCAGAGATCCAGGCTATCGCACGAAACTCGCAGTTCGCTCTTCTGATCCTAAAGTTGATCCTGTAGGAGCTTGCGTAGGTATTAGAGGCACCAGAATTAAAAACGTGATCCGTGAACTCAATAACGAAAAAATCGATGTGATCCCCTTTTCTGAAGATAAGCTTCAGTTCTTGCAACAGATTTTATCTCCTGTGCAAATCAAAAAAATTCATGTTAGCGATGATGAATCGACCATTTCCATTGTTGTAGATGACGAAAACTATCCAACTGCTCTTGGAAAAAGAGGGATGAACGCCCGTCTTACAGGTCAACTTTTAGATGTTGATCTTAACGTCCAAAAAATGAGTGAATACCAAGCTGTTATGAATGTAGAACGGGGACAACTCGCTACTATGGAAGACGCAACACTCGATCAAAAGCTCCAAATCGAAGGGATCAATAATATGATCATCGAAAGCTTAGTCAGCGCTGGTTTTGATACCCCTAGAAAAGTGCTTGTTGCCACAAGAGAACAACTCGCAGCTATTCCTGAAATCAGTCTTGAGATGGCAGATAAGATCTTAGACCAAATACGAAAAGCGAGGATATAAGCTTTGGCAAAAATCAAAATAAACATTAAGAACACGCAGCTAGCCGAAGCTCTGAAGCTGGGCAAGATTAAAAAACCCCCAGCTGCTGAAAAAAAACCTCCTGAAGAAAAAAAAGCTGAGGTGACGCCTCCTCCTGTTGAGGAAGTAAAAGAGGCTCCTCCTGCTCCTCCAGTTGCCCCACCAGCACCTGCTGCTGCGGCTTCTACTCCTCCGCCTGCAGAAACAAAACCAAGCACGCCAGCTCCTGCGCGCCCCTCGTATACACCTCACACCTCTTATGGACAAAAAAGAGAATACGTATCCCCTCCTCCTTTAAGAGACGGTGGCTCACGACCTCCCTATGAAGGTGGATCGAGACCTCCTTACAATGCGGGCCCAAGACCACCGTATCAAGGTGGATCTAGACCCCCCTATAATTCTGGCCCAAGACCTCCTTATGCAGGACCGCGTCCTCCATACCAAGGTGGATCTAGACCTCCTTACAACGCAGGACCCCGTCCTCCTTATGCAGGCCCAAGACCTCCGTATCAAGGTGGATCGAGACCCCCTTATGCTCGTCCAGGTGTTGCGATGCCTCCCCGTCCTGATGAGCCAAGCAGAAAACCAAAACCTGCTTTCGAAGAAAAAAAGCCTACAGGCTTTAGAGATTTTAAAGATGTCAAACCTAAAAAAGTAGAAAATAAGAGTGGTTTTGACTCAAGAGACAGACAAGGTCTACGCGCTTCTGATGATGCTGAATGGAGAAAAAGACGCCCCTCAAAACAAAAAGGGTTTGCTTATGAAGAGCCTGTAATCAGACCAAAAAGTCTTAAAGTGCGTCTTCCCATCACGGTAAAAGATCTCGCTGTTGAAATGAAGCTTAAAGCCTCTCAGCTTATCTCTAAATTATTTATGCAAGGGACTGTCCTGACCTTGAATGATTATCTGGAAGATGAAACAACCGTACAACTTCTTGGTCATGAATTTGAATGTGAAATCACAATCGACAAAACGGAAGAAGAAAGGATCCAGATTACAGGAAAATCGATCAAAGAAGAAGTGCTCGAATCTCCTGCTGATCAGCTAATCATTAGACCTCCCGTCGTTGCATTTATGGGCCACGTTGACCACGGCAAAACGAGCTTAATCGACTATATTCGTAAAACGAATGTCGCAGCTGGCGAAGCTGGCGCTATCACTCAGCATATTGGCGCTTTTAAATGTCATACAGCTGTAGGAGATATCAGCATTCTTGACACTCCTGGCCACGAAGCCTTTTCAGCAATGAGAAGCCGCGGCGCAGATATCACAGATATCATCGTTCTTGTCATTGCAGGCGACGAAGGAATGAAAGCACAAACGGAAGAAGCTCTTAAACAAGCAAAAACTGCAGCAGTTCCTATTGTTGTTGCACTCAATAAATGCGATAAACCCAATTTCAATGCTGACAATATCTATCGCCAACTATCAGAACACGAGCTTTTACCTGAAAGCTGGGGTGGAACCACCATTACTGTTAATTGCTCTGCAATTACAGGTCAAGGGGTAAAAGAACTGTTAGAAATGCTTGCACTTCAAGCGGAAGTTTTAGAACTAAAAGCGAGCACAACTTCAAGAGCGCGCGGCACAGTGATTGAATCTCAAATGCATAAAGGCTTAGGTCCTGTTGCGACGGTTCTTGTACAAAATGGAACTCTCCGTTTAGGAGATCCTCTTGTGTTCGATCAACATTGGGCTCGTGTAAAAACGATGCATGATGCGGCAGGACATGCTCTAAAAGAAGCTGGCCCATCAACTCCAGTAAAAATCACAGGTCTTTCAGGTCTTCCAGAAGCTGGTAGCGAATTTATTGCTGTTAAGACTGAAAATGAAGCGAAAGAGCTTGCTCACCAAAGAACAGAAGGGGAAAAACGGGTCAAATTAAGCCAAGCAAAACCTGCTGGTCTTGAAGGGCTTCTCCAACAAAAAGCAGAGAGCAGCGAGAAAAAAGTGCTTACACTCATACTGCGTGCCGACGTACAAGGCTCTCTCGAAGCGCTAAAAACTTCCCTACAAAAAATTGTTTCCAATAAAGTCATTGTGAATATTATCTCTTCTGAAGTGGGAGAAATATCTGAATCTGACGTACAACTTGCAGCAGCATCAAAAGCGACGATTATCGGTTTTCATACCAAAGTCGAAAAACATGCAGTTGGCCTGATTAAAGAAAACAAGATCACTGTTAGAACTCATGATATCATCTATCACGCTGTTGACGACGTGAAAGAGATCATGCGCTCTCTTCTGGATAAAATTGCTCAAGAAAACGACACAGGCCAAGCGCTTGTTAAGACTACGTTTAAAGCTTCTCAGCTCGGAATCATCGCAGGATGTCAAGTTACAGAAGGGACAATTAGACGGGGCAATCATGTCCGCCTAATGAGAGGTGGCAAAATGGTTTGGAAAGGTCCTATCGCATCTTTAAAACGAAATAAAGACGATGTGAAAGATGTGAGCAAGGGGCTTGAATGTGGAATTCTCCTTCAGAACAATAACGATGTTCAAGCAGATGATATCATCCAAGCATATGAAGTTACTTACCTGGAACAAGATCTATGAAAGACCGTTCTGCAAGATTAAATTCCCTCTTAAGAGAGGTCCTTTCTGAAGTGATCATGCGTGAAATTAAAGATCCTCGTGTTAAGGGAATCATTACAGTCACCAATGTCGATATTTCCAAAGATCTTCATCATGCAAAAGTTCTTATTAGCGTTATTGGAACAAAAGAAGAAAAAACAAAAACTCTAGAAGCGCTTGAATCTGCAGCAGGTTTTATTGCTGTACAAGCTTCTAAAAAAGTTGTGATGCGCTACTTCCCTACTCTTGTCTTTAAACTCGACAATTCGGTAGATCAACAAATGAAAATTGACGCTTTACTTGGAGAGATCCACAATGAACAACAACACAGGCATCCCGGGTCTTCTCCTTCTGAATAAACCGAAGGGGAAAACCTCCTTTAGTTTAGTAGCATTCTTGCGTAAAGCCACCGGTATTAAGACAATTGGACACGCAGGCACCCTCGATCCCTTTGCCACAGGCGTTATGGTTATGCTCGTTGGAAGAGAATTTACAAAACGCTCCAATGAATTTCTCAATCACGACAAAGAATATTTAGCTACAGTGCATCTAGGAATAGAAACCGATAGTTACGATATTGACGGAAAGATCGTAGCAGAATCAACCGTTGTCCCAACTCTTGCAGAAATCGAAAATGCCCTCTTAAAATTTCAAGGAACAGTTCTGCAAGTGCCTCCGATGTTTTCAGCAAAAAAAATAAACGGAAAAAAACTCTACGAGCTTGCACGCAAAGGAAAAGAGATTGAACGGGAAGCTAAATCTGTTACCTTAAAAACAACGCTCATTTCTTATGACTACCCCAACCTTGTCCTCAATGTCGCTTGTTCAAAAGGAACCTACATTAGAGCGATCGCCCACGACCTTGGCCAAATGCTTGGAACCTATGCACACCTCTCTGCGCTGATCCGCACCCGCAGCGGCCCCTTCGAACTCAAAGACTGTGTGGAACCATGCTCACTGTTACAGAACTAAAAGATATACCAAAATTTCCAGAGCCGTATGGGCTGACTATCGGCAGCTTCGATGGAGTGCACCTTGGTCATTTGGCTCTTCTACGTCACTTAAGGGACAAAATTGGAGCTAAGGGCACTTTAGCAGTCCTAACCTTCTCTAATCACCCCTCTGACTATTTTGGAAAGCCTGTGCGCCTCCTTTGCTCACTCGAAGAAAGACTGAAACTTCTAGAACAAGCAGGAGTTGATTTGGTGATCCTTTTAGAATTTAACCAGGAACTCGCTTCAAAAACTTATGAGCAATTTCTTTCTGAAATCCATCAAAAATACCCTTTCTCTTATCTAGTACTTGGAAAAGGAAGCGTTTTTGGAAATCAACGTCAAGGAACAGAAGAAAACGTAAAAAATCTGGGCTATTTTGCAGCAGATTATATTGATAAAACAATCATTAATGGGGAGGTTGTCTCTTCTGGCAAAATCAGAAAATACCTCTCAGAAAATAACCTTCCCGCCGCCTCAAAACTTCTCGGCAGACCAGCATAAGCCCATCTGACGCCGCTGTCGCGGCTATGGTTGTGAGGTGGGCC
>JABDHB010000043.1 GCA_013285775.1 Chlamydiota bacterium
ATCCAAATATATGCGCCCATTGTGGGCGCGGGAAAAATGCTGCCCTCCTGTGGAGGGCGAATCATCGGTATTTTTGTCCAGGGGTTCCGCGCGCCTGGCCGGCGTGCTCACACCCTGGCTATAAACCTATGTCCCTAGCGGGACAAAATATTGCGTGCCTGTTTAATTTTCTAATTAAAAGGGCCAAACTCGAGTGCCACATCCGTGGCAAATATTAGGATTCATATGATACCCAGGGCAGCTAAGCTGCGCCTGGGCTAATAACCTAAATCCCTACCGGGTTTTTTTGTAATTAAAAGGGCCAAACTCGAGGAGCCCTATCGGGCCTAAGAATTCACGGTTTCCCTCTTCAGTTTAACGTTCATCATTCATCGTTCATCGTTTCCCCCTTGCGTTTGCGCTTCCTTTCTTTTTTTAAGTCTTGTAGACTGCAAGCATGTGGATCCTCTTAACTATTCCTTTTTTAGTTCAGTCTGTGGCAATTGGCTTGGATGAGCTGGTGTTTCATGTAAAGCGGGGTCTTCCCAAATGGGAGAGGATCGGCCACCCCATCGACACACTCTCTGTCGTTGCTTGTTTCATCTTCGTACTTTCTACTCCCTATTCGCAACAAGCGCTGTATTACTACATAGCTCTCGCTCTTCTCTCCTGTATTCTCGTTACAAAAGATGAGTTTGTTCATAAACACCACTGCCCAGCAATGGAACACTGGCTTCATGCGCTCCTTTTTATCAATCATCCGATCATCCTCGCAGCTCTTGGCCTACTATGGCATCAAAATCTCTATAGAGGATTTATCATTTCACAGCTTGTCATGATCTCCCTCTTTTGCCTTTACCAAATTATTTACTGGAACTTTATTTATGTCCCCCAAGAAAATAAACAATGAGTTCTACGATACTCTTCATGAAAAATGGGTTGAAGCAGAAGATCATCCCATTGCTCTTTTGCGTGCTGAAAATAGAACAAGAAATCCTTGGATCCATAAAAATATCCCTGCCAATTCCTCGATCCTTGACATCGGTTGTGGAGGAGGCTTTCTCACAAACTATCTAGCGCAAAATGGTCACTCTGTTCATGGAATCGATCTTTCCGCTCAAAGTTTAGAAGTAGCCAAGAAAACCGATTCTACAAATTCGGTTACTTACCTCCAGGCAAACGCCACCTCCCTTCCCTTTGCAGACAATTCTTTCGACGTCGTCTCTGCGATGGATATCCTTGAGCATATAGAAAATCCAGAAAGTTTAATTTCTGAAGCTTCCCGCGTCTTAAAACCAAATGGCCTTTTTTTCTTTCACACTTTTAATCGCAATTTTTTCAGCTATCTTCTCGCCATAAAGGGGATTGGCTGGTTTGTCAAAAATTCTCCCCCAGATCTTCATGTCTATCCCCTCTTTATCAAACCAAAAGAACTTCAAGACCTCCTCACCAAACACAATCTCACCATCCACACCCAACTAGGACTCAAACCAGACATCTTCACTTTTTCCTTTTGGAAAATGATTTTTACTCGTACTGTAAGTGAAAAATTCAGCTTCACATTTACCCCTTCATTAACCACAGGTTATTTGGGGTACGCAAAAAAAGGAGAGATCGATGGCAGAAATAAAACTTAAAGGAAATACGATTCACACAAGTGGCGAACTGCCAAAAGTTGGCTCTACTGCGCCCGATTTTAGACTCACCGATGGAAAACTTGCTGACCACTCCCTAAAAGATTTTGCGGGCAAAAAAAAGATCCTCAACATTGTTCCCAGCCTAGACACAGCCACATGTTCTCTTTCAGCAAAAAAATTTAACGAAGCCATTAGCAAATTTCAAAACGCTGTTGTTCTCGTTATCTCTGCTGATCTCCCCTTTGCACAAAAACGGGTCTGTGAAGCTGAAAAATACACTAACATCATCACCCTATCGATGCTCCGCTCTCGTGATTTTGCAAAAGCCTACGGGGTTCTTATTCAAGATGGTCCCCTAGAAGGGCTTTGCGCTAGAGCTGTTGTCGTCCTCGATGAAAACAACAAAGTCCTCTACACAGAACAAGTCCCTGAAATCACCCAAGAACCAGATTATGTTAAAGCGCTTGCAGCACTTTAACAAACTATGAACGCAAGGGGGAAACGCTGAACTATGAACGATGAACGCTGAACTGAAGAAAGAAAGAAAGAAAGAAAGAAAGAGAGTTTAGATTTCTTTCCCTCTTCAGTTCAGCGTTCATCGTTCATAGTTCAGCGTTTGTTATGTATTTTGGTTCCCACATCGCATTTTCAACGGCTTGCATCGTTTCTTCAGGGGTCATCTTTTTTGCATTTCCTTCTGCTTGGGCAGTCTGTGCAACTGCCACCGCAATGTGTTTGCAAATAGCGCGAAGCTGTTTGAAATGGGGGAAAAGAGCCCCGTTAGTTCTTAGCATCGGCGCATACTCGCTTAAAACTTCTGCCGCTTTGTAAAAAAGAGAATCGGTAACAACAGTAGCTCCGCTTGCAATCACCCCTAGTCCTACTCCTGGAAAGATATAAACGTTATTGCATTGAGAAATCCCCTCAAAAGGGCTTCCTGTTGCAATGATTGCTTTTCCTTTTGTCCATTCCATTAAATCTGCGGGAACAGCTTCGCAGCAGCTATTAGGATTGGAAAGAGGGAAAATGATTGGCCTTTCTACATGTTTTGCCATTTCCTGAATCATCTCTTTACTAAAGCTGTTTGCTTGCCCAGAAACTCCGATAAGAATATGAGGCTTTACTTGGGCAATCACGTTGAATAAAGAGGTGTCTTTATCGTTCCACTTTTGAGCAAATTTTTTCTGTTCTTTGTCAGCCTCTTTTAACTTAGTCGTGATAAGCCCATGCCTATCGACAATATAAATGTGCTTAGAGTAAGCAGCAATATAATGGGCAATTCCAAGACCTGCGCCTCCACCGCCAAAAATAACAATCCTTTGCTCTTCAAATGTTTCATTCTTAGCTTTTACTCCCGTAAGTATTGCAGAAAGAACGACTGCTGCAGTGCCTTGAATATCATCGTTAAAGGAGCAGATTTTTCCCCTATATTTTTCTAAAAGAGGTTTTGCATGAGGCTTGGCAAAATCTTCCCACTGTAAAAGAACACGAGGATACTTCTTTTTGATCTCCTTAATAAATTGATTCACAAAAAGTTCATACTCTTTCCCTTGAATTCTCTTATGGCGCCATCCCATGTAAAGAGGATCATTTAACAAAGTCTCATTGTTCGTCCCTACATCTAAAAAAACCGGTAGTGTTTTGCCAGGATGGATCCCTCCAAAAAGAGTATAGAGAATCAGTTTGCCAAGAGGGATAGCCATCCCTCCTACCCCTAAATCCCCCAAGCCTAAAATCCTTTCCCCATCGGTTACTACAATGACTTGAACTTCTTTTTTAAGGCTCCGTATAATCTCTTTCATTTTATCTTTATGTGGATAGGAAATGTACACACCACGGTGCTCTTTATAAAGAACGCTAAAATGAGTGGAGACCTCTCCTACCGTTGGGGTGTAAACAAGAGGGAGCATTTCCTCGATGTGCTCTTGCACCAAACGGTAAAACAAAACCTCATTCCGATTCTGGAGGGCGCTTAAAAAAGTATACTTAGCTACAGCTCCTTTTTGCGCAGAAAAATTCGCGTAACGGCGCCGCAGCTGCTCTTCCATCGTTGAAACGTGATAAGGCAGAAGGCCGTTTAATCCAAACGCGTCTCTCTCTTTTTGTGTAAAGGCGGAGCCTTTATTTAAAAGAGGATCGTTGAGAAGCTGATCAGGACAGTATTTTTGACGTTTTGCCATAAGCTCTGTGTGTTTTGTTGTTGCATAGTCTATTCCTTTTGCGGTGTCTTTTGGAACCAAACAATTCTGGTCTCATTTACGCGTATATATAATTATTATTTTAACTCGTCAAGAACAAAAGCGTTGTCATAGCTTTTAAACATTTTAGCAACGGCAAGAAGCCAGACAGCAAAGATGCCAACTAGCGTCCAAGTAAGGATGGGCATGATAGTAGAGGCTGCAACAAATTGGAAAAATAGGATAATCATCGAACCAAAGGCTTTGGCTGTTCTATAGGCAAAAACATCTATAACCGACTTTGCCCGAAATTTCTGATCTACTCCGCAAGGGATGTAAAGCATCTCCTTAATCACCCCAAAAAGGGAAAAATCAAACGATTTTACAGCGATATAAGAAAAGGCAAAAAGGCCAAAAACAGGAAACATCAGCGATCCCATCACGCAAACTCCAAGAACCGCTGGCACAAAAAAATGACTTCTTTTTAGCCCCATAAGATGGACAAGAAGGAAAGCTCCTATAAATTGAAAAACAACCGTTGCCATGTTGACAATGCCCAATATTCTTCCTGCGTATTCTGTACGAAGATCTTTTTCACTAACAGCGCTCTGCAGCGCCTGATTAAATTGATAATCAACGATGGTGGCAATCAGCTGCATGAGAATAACAATACATAAAATAAACTTCAAAAGTGGAGAGGATTTGATCATCTTCATTCCGTCGAGAATAGAAGTTTTTTGTTTTTTACTATTTTCAGAAAAATGGGTTTCCCCTCTAATTTGCTCACTTTTTTTGACCACCTGATAAAAAAGAAGCGCGAGGATTGCATAAACTGGAATCGCAATAAAAAGAAGACCCTCAGAACCCATCTTTACAGCGCAAAAACCTGGAATAATACTCCCCAGCATCCCACCTAACCCTCCCATTGCAAAAAAGAGGCCATATAAATATTTCGCCTTATCCGTGCTAATAGTGCTATGGATCACCGACCAAAGTTGTTGAAACATCAACATAACATATACTTCTTTCCAGCAATAAAACAGGAAGGGAAGGACAAAAATCTTCTGTAAAAATAAGCCAGAAAAAAGATTTACCCCCATGATTGTAAGAACAATCAATAGAAACATTTTGTAACAACCCAGACGAGGTAAAAAATAATTATAAAGGGAAATAACAAGCGCATTTAAAGGTAAAACGGCTAACCAAGCGTAAGGGAAGATTTGAGCCCCATAGGCGTGAATAAATAGAGAATTGCCTACTGGTCTTACAATCGCATAGTCCATAGTGATACAAAAGCCACACCCCATCGCACAAAAAACAAACCACTTTTCGCTGACAGAAAGGCTTAAAAAACTTTTACCTATAGAAACTATCTTCGCCCAAATCATATACTGATTATATGGATAGAGAACAAATGATTCAAGAAGCAGTCAAAAAAAGGCGTACCTTTGCCATCATCAGTCACCCGGATGCAGGCAAAACCACACTTACAGAAAAACTTTTACTTTACTCTGGCATGATCCAAACAGCTGGAATGGTTAAAGGGCGAAAGGGAAGAAAAGCTGCCGCCTCTGACTGGATGGCGATGGAGCAAGAACGGGGAATTTCGATCACCTCCTCCGCTATGCAATTTACCTATAAAGACACGATTATTAATGTTCTCGATACGCCCGGGCACGAAGATTTTTCTGAAGACACTTACCGCACTCTTACTGCCGCAGATTGCGCCATCATGGTGATCGACGCCTCTAAAGGGGTCGAAAAACAAACATTGAAACTTTTTGAAGTGTGCCGGTTTCGTAAAATTCCTGTGCTGACTTTTATCAATAAAATGGACATGCCGGCAAAAGACCCTCTAGACTTAATGAATGAAGTAGAAAATACCCTCCAAATTCATTCGTATGCGATGAATTGGCCAATCGGCACAGGAAAAGAGTTTCGCGGAGTGTATGACAGAGAAGCAAAAGAATCTGTCTATTTTACAAAAACTTCTCATGGTGGCGCGCAAAAAGCTGAAATTAAAAGGATTGCCGAAGTTCCCTCTGAAATTACAGGAGAGCTAGAACTTCTCGATATGGCAGGAAATGTGTTTTCAAGAGAAGAATTTTTAGAAGGGATGGTAACCCCCGTATTTTTTGCCTCTGCTCTTACAAACTTTGGGGTTGAGCCTTTTTTTGATGCATTTATCCATTTAGCGCCTTGTCCCCATTCTCGCATCGCAAATAAACTCGATGGCACAGAAATTGAAATCGATCCCGTAAAAACTCCCTTTAGCGGTTACGTGTTTAAATTACAGGCAAACATGGATAGACGGCATAGAGATAGCATGGCGTTCATTCGGATCTGCTCTGGAAGATTTGAGCGAGATCTTATCGTAAAAAATCATAGACTGAACAAAGAGATCCGCCTCTCGCGCCCCCATGGAATGGTAGCAGGAGAAAGAAGTACCCTGGACTTTGCTTATCCAGGAGATGTCATAGGAGTCATTAATCCAGGAGCTTTTGCCATTGGAGATACCCTCTCCGTTACAGGAGGATTTAACTTTAAACCCCTTCCCCAGTTCCAGCCAGAAATTTTTGCCCGTCTTCATCCCAAAGATGTCGGAAAACGGAAAGCATTTGACAAAGGGATTGAACAGCTCACAAACGAAGGGGCGATCCAACTTCTTCGATCAACCGAAAGAGATGGAGACATTATTTTCGCAGCGGTAGGACAGCTCCAATTTGAAGTGATGCAGTACCGTCTTAGAGATGAGTATGGGGTAGATACGCAACTTTCTATGCTCCCCTATCAATGCAGCGCTTGGATCTTGGGCGAGAGTAAAACCTTCTCCAAGCCATCCACATCAGCCCTTGTCCAAGACAAGCAAGGCAACCTCATGGCCCTCTTCAACAACCCTTGGGATAAGCAGTACGCAATCAAACAAAACCCCAAGCACCAGCTGGTAGACGTATTAGTTTAATAACCTGAGTTTTGGGTTTTAATGCCTGAGATTCAAAGAGATTTTGAGAAAAATTTGCATCAACCGAGCGAGGAAATAGTTGTGAAATCCCTATGGCCGAGCGAGGAGCGAAGCGATTGGTATAAATTTTTCCAAAAGCATTTGAATATCAGCCATTAAAACCCAAAACTCAGGTTAATAGACCCAATTAAGTTGAAGAATTGGTTTTTTCGTGCCCGAGCCCGTGCCCATACGCATTAAGCTAACGAGCTTTTACAGTGAATGCCGAATTCCATCAGCGCAGAGTGAAGAGCGGAGGCGCAGAGGGCGCGGAGAAAGAGGGAAAGAGCTTCTTTTTTCGCAGAGGCGAAAAAAAGAAGCACATCCGCTCGCTACGCTCGGAAAATGCAGTTGCAGTTGACTTCCCGAGCGCAGCGAGTGTGGGTATCCATTT
>JABDHB010000044.1 GCA_013285775.1 Chlamydiota bacterium
AACGTTGTATAGTTTTGGTATTATTATTTTTAATCGGAGTTTAGAAAAGAAACTCTTAATGATCTAACTTATTAGTAATTATGATGATATTAATACTTAGTAATAAGTGTTTTTATTGCAAAAGGAGATGATATTTCCAAAAAACGCCAATGCTGTGTTAATAAATATTTTTTATTATTTTATTTACAGTAATATCACCACTTGATATAATTGAGTATATTCTTAATAAGGAGTTTAATTATGTCAGTTTATTCTGTATCGTCGGAAGTTCCTGGAGGGCCGTCAGTGATGAGAGAAGACGAGCAACTTCTAGTTAATGAATTGGAAGAAGGTCAATATTCTCCTGATCATCTTTTTTCCGTTGTCAACTGTGCTTTGGAAAAGGGAGAAGTAGATGGCGCTGCAAGATTTGTTACAACAGCCAATTGGTATGGTTTTGCTGGGTACAAAGCAGAGGCTATTACAAAAGTAGCGAAGTGTTATATAAATCAAAATAATTTTCAATAGGCTAAAGAATTTACTCTTACTGCAGATTGGGGTAATTATCACGGGTATAGAGCTGAAATTTTAGTGAAAATAGCGGATAGTTACATAGATCAAAATAATCTTCAAGGAGCCAAAGAATTTACCATTACCGCGGACTGGGGTCTTTATCTGGGGTATAAAGTTGGCATTTTAGCAAAAATAGCGAATGGTTACATGGATCAAAACAAACTACAAGATGCAGAAGCCTTCATAGATACTATGGATTGGTATGCCCATACCGGATATGTAGATAGTTTAAAAGCCAGAGTAAAATCTGCACAAGACTCTGCCAAAAAGCCCATTATTTCCAATTGATTGGTTACATTGAGTACATTACTATCAATATTTTATCTATAATAGTGATAGTCATGAAAGAGGTCTATTTGAAATTAATTCAGCCGTCCATGCCACGCATAATATGAAAATCCCTTACGCCTACGTAATTCTTCGGGAATCACCAAATTGTGACACTCAACGCACGGCAAGGTTTTTTTCGATGTTCAGGGAGGAGTGGGAAAATATTTTAGAAAATCAACATAATCACCATTCTGTATATCACGTTCTAGATGTTGCTCAATAGAAGGAGTAAACGTTGAGTTGTCTAGCATGCATTGAGCTGCTGTTTTCTGGAGATCGGAGCCGGAAGTACCTTGAATCTTATCCATTGTTGTTTGAAATATGGGGTCTCCGGGTGAAGTTTGTTGTAGTTCTGTTAGATCAGCCATGGAAGAATTATAACGTTCTTGAGTTGGTTGAAGAATAAGAGCTGTTAATACTTGATTCACTACAGCTATGTTGTCATATGGTGACGGGTCATTAAAAGGTGTTGGTACGGCTCCGGATGGTCCTCTAATTTCCATGATATCTCCTTATAGGTATATTTTACATATAAGAACTATTATTTTTTGTGTCAATATTTGATCCAGGCCTCTTATCGCACCAACATCCAGTCAAATGATCCTCTCCAGCCTAAAATAGATGATTCATACTACTTAGGTAAGAAAAAATTCAAAACGCAGTGGTTGATTTTCTTATAAACAACCATTTGAACCTCTTTCCTTGGCCTACATCTTTCTTTTGCATAAATGGCTGCAGCAGCCACATGTCATGGAATTCTGGGATGATGGAGATCGTTCCTCAGAGGACGTGAAGAAGCATTATTTTTATCGATCTGACGTCAAGTCGTGGATTGGCAGGCTCAATGGAACCCCGTTTGCTTACTTGCAAATCTACTTCATAACTGAACACCACCAATTCAACCCCTGGAAATCAAAAAAAAACACTACTTTAGGACTCGATTTTTTCATCGGAGAATCCTTGTTTTTAGGAAAAGGATTGGCGGCTGACCTGCTAAAGCATTTTATCCATGACGTCATAAAAGCTTACTTGCCATGTCGACTTTTGGTGGATCCAGAGGGACAAAATCTGAAAGCATTGCACATTTACAATAAAATGGGCTTTCAACAAATCGGGGAACTCCGGAACAAGAGCAAGGTCTACAAGATTCTAAAAAAGGATGTTAGCTGATCGATCCTGTACGACTGTATGGGAATGACCGGTTTTTATGGACAAATGGGTCAAAAGCAATGCATTCAAGCGATTCACAAGGCCGTTGATATAAGTATCTTTTTGGTAATTTAGGGATAGGATTTAGAAGTAAAAAGTGGTGCCTAATAGGAGTTCGCCGGCAGCGGACGTAAAAGTTCCGCCGGTGGCGCAGGCAATGGCTAAAAAGGCTGCGATTTTAAGGCCAGAGGATAGGGCGGAGGAAAGCGAACAGCTTCTTGTTCTTTAATCTTAGTTTCTAGAGCGTTGATTTTTGCACGGGTTTGAAGCTGTGTTCTTTTTGTTCCCGTGATCGATTCATCTAGTCTATCTTGTAGAGCTTGTAGGGTATTTTGTAATGCGGCTCCTACCTCAATTTCTCTTTCAACGGTTCTTAATCTTTGGCTGAGATCTTCAAAAGTAGCCTGATTTTGGTTGCTAGTGTCATTGACTTGAGAAGAAAATCTTTCCAGGTCTTGGTTGACGCTTGCTTCGTGCTCATTGCGGGTTTCTTTAACAGCATTTAATATGTCGTCAAATGCAAGATTATTCTCTTTATGTTCTTCGGTTGAATCGGATTGAATTTTGCGCGCCAGGTTTTGAAGGATGCTTCTTGCAGATTCTCTTCGATTAGGATGATTAGATTCTTTATATTCTTCCCCATTAGAATCTATACAATCCACCTCTTAAAATTGATGGCCGCGTCGAAGCAGTTTACTTTACTAGAGATGCTGTATTTGTTAATTTAATGGATGGGCGTATGATTTCTGTGCCTTTAGCCTGGTATCCTAGATGGCCTCTACAGGCTTTAAGAAGAATATGGCTTAAAATTCGTAGAGAATTTCTAGACACTGACCGATTGCATCGCTCTTACCTAATGTCAAATGAAATTCTTCTATCGGCATAGAAATCAAATCGTCAATTCTTGAATCCAATATTACACTTGTAGAAGGTTTCCACGCGATTCCAGCAAGAGTTATGTGAGGCTGATATAATTCCATAGATGGGTTTATGGGCATGATTTGATTTTCTATGAGGAGAGATCGAATTTTATAGTGCAGCTGTAAAATTGGTTCCTCTCTGGCAATGGACAAGTTAATCGAATAGTGATAGGGAGGGTTTTTTCCTTTTTTTAACATTAATCCAAGAATCCTTATGGAGCATGGATCAACTTTGCAATCTCGTAAATCTTCGCAAAGTTTTTCTATTTTTTTAGAATCATCACATTCAAAAGCACATACGGTTATGTGTGGTAAGCTATTGTCTTCATTTAGCAAATACCCATCATTTAAAGGAGCAAATATACTTTGAGCAACTTGGATAAAAGGAAGCGCGCATTTTTTTGAGGGTAGTAAAGCAAGCATGTAACGTATCAAATTAATCTCCTATTGATTAGGATAGCTTTCATTTCATGCTCCAATTGGCAGCTTCCTTAGCATGCAACAAAGTCGTATCATAGATGGGTATATTAACATCGTCTTGATTGACCAACATACCAAGTTCTGTGCATCCTAAGAGAACAACTTCTGCTCCCTCTCTGTTTAGGTCACTTATGATCTCAATCAAGGTCCCTTTGGATCTTGGCAGTGTCTTTCCCTGGCATAGTTCATCATAAATGATTGCATCAAGTCTCTTGCGACTATCCTCATTAGGTACGATGACTTCCAACCCAAACTTGTTTTCAAGGCGGGAAGAATAGAATCCGTCTTCCATAGTAAATTGAGTACCTAGAAGTCCAATTTTTCGAACATTTTTACTCACAAGAACGTTACCTGCTGCATCTGCTATATGTAGAAAAGGAATTGTAATGCTTCTCTCAATAGAAGGGGTCATCTTATGCAATGTATTGCAACAAAGAATAATGAAATCAGCTCCCCCATCTTGGAGAGTTTTAGCTACATGAAATAGCTCATCTCCGACCTCATCCCATTTCCCTTGTCGCTCCAGTTCTACAATTGGATCATAATTCAGGCTATACAATAAAATTTTTGCTGAATTCAAGCTTCCAAGATGTTCACGTACAGTTTGATTAATCAATTTGTAATATAAAACTGTTGATTCCCAGCTTACGCCGCCTATCATACCAATATTTTTCTGTTTTACAGCCATATCATTCTCAGGATTGCAATTATACCCAAAAATTGGGAATTTAGCAAGGAGGGTTCCTCAAATTTGTATTCGAAGTGAGTGACCATTGCCGAGAGGCAATGCGCAAGTGAGAATGCAAATTTTGAGGTAAACTCGATGCAGCTAAAACCTGATTTTTCAGGTTATTTGGTTATATTTAGGGATAGGATTTAGAAATAAAAAGTGGTGCCTAATAGGGGTTCGCCGGCAGCGGAAGTAAAAGTTCCGCCGGTGGCGCAGGCAATGGCTAAAAAGGCTGCGATTTTAAGGCCAGAGGATAGGGCTGAGGAGAGCGAACGCGCTTCTTGTTCTTTAATCTTAGTTTCTAGAGCGTTGATTTTTGCACGGGTTTGAAGCTGTGTTCTTTCTGTTCTCGTGATCGATTCATCTAGTCTATCTTGTAGAGTTTGTAGGGTATTTTGTAATGCGGCTCCTGCCTCAATTTCTCTTTCGATGGTTTTTAATCTCTGATTGAGGTCTGCAACAGTAGTTTGGTGTTGAGTGCTAGTGTCATTGACTTGGGAAGAAAATCTTTCCAGGTCTTGGTTGACGCTTGCTTCGTGCTCATTGCAGGTTTCTCTAACAGCATCTAATATGTCGTCAAATGCAAGATTATTCTCTTTATGTTCTTCGGTTGAATCGGATTGAATTTCGCGCGCCAGGTTTTGAAGGATACTTCTTGCAGATTCTTTTCGATTAGGATGATTAGATTCTTTATATTCTTCTTCTTCGGAATCGCTTTCGATTGTAACAGAGCTTCCGGCATGGGAAGAAGAGGTGTTTTGTAAAGACTGCGCAAAAAGATCGACTTCTTCTGAATTGATGAGTCGATCGTGTTTCTTTATCCAAGGAATTAGCATCTGGACGAGGGGGTGGTTGGTTGCTGTAAATGTTTCCTCGTTTTCCGGATTGGAGGGAGCTCGGTTTTTATAAGGCTCTTGCATGTTTTTTCTATAGTTCTTTAGGGCTTGCCAGCTGTACGTTATTCCGTCACTGCCAAGTACTGCTTTTTCATCCAGGGGGCATTTTAGTATGGGATCTACAAGAGCTTCTTGTAATTTTCCTAAGAACAATCCTAAAACGACCTTGTTATCAGAATTTTCTATGATACAGCCTTGGAAAGCTTCTTTCCAATTTCCAATTAGGAGAGTTGATTCATCATCAAGAGCATACTCTTCGGTGATTGTTTGGATTTCAGCAAGCTTAGAGGATATTTCTAGGTTTAATTGAGTTGTTAATAGTAATTGAGCACGCTTTGCAGCTAATAACGATTCAGCTTGTTGGGTGGCTAATAATGATTCGGCCCGTCTAATTCTTGTAGAAGCAGTGGCATTAAGTAGCCCTCTGGCATCTGAGGCATTTTGTGTTGCAATAGGAGGTCTTAGCGGAAGCGTATAAGAAGTTTCAGACGTGGAGACGGGTGTTACCATATTTTTATCTCCCTTTTCTAAATTGAGAGATGTTTCTAGCAAGTACTAAAAATTGTTCGTTAAAGGGAAGTGGACTCTTTTTAGATGCAACCTCGGCTTCCAGATTTTCAAGCTGCTTTAGAGCCCTTTGGGTAGCCTTTTGTTGCGTGCTCACTATTTTTTCACCTTCTTCCGTATCTCTTTTTAATTCTTCTATCTTTTGATCTTGTGCAGCTTTGTAAGCCGTTAGCTCTTCAACCCTATTTTGAATGGCTAAAAATGGAGTGGCGTTTGCATAAGTAGCTGCCGTTGCAGCGCAATCACCCGAAAATGACTCGGCTGCTTCTGATGTTTCTTGCAGTATGTCTTGTGCAATTTGTACAATCTGTTGCTGTCTTCCACGCCTTTCTTGTTCATAAAACCTCGATATATCATTTAAGGAGATCTGTCCTGTCTTGAGCATTCCAAGGTGTGTTATTTGTCCTTCAATGTCTGGAGAAGGAGTGCGTGAGGCAGGAGGCGTGGCGCCGCTCATTGAATCCCTCCAAGAATAGGGGTAGCTAATTCTGCGATTTTATTTTTTTCTTGGTTAATTTGCGCCATGCTAGTGCCTGAAGAGGTGGCTTGTGCGTCTCTTTGTTTTACCCAATCTTGTCTTGCTCTAAGAGTGGTTTCTAATCTTGCAAAGTGTTCGTAAAGGGCGCTCCTTTGACTTTGTTGATTCTGTTCATAATTCTGAGCTATAGCATTTGCTTGGGAAATTTTCGCCTGTATCCTTAGCTGTTGTTCTTGCAACTCTTGAGCCTTTTTAGCATCGGTTTTTGCGTCTTTATGAGCTTTCTTTTCTAACTCTGTCATTTTTTTAATGGCATCTATTTCTGGTTGGACCTCTTCTTTTGGCAAGGTCTGTAAAATGTTGGTTGCTTCCTGCGCAAATTCTGAAATAGCAATTTCTCTTTTCTGCGAAAGTACGTGTTCGCAAAGAAGAGCAAGAGCTGAGCTAATACCCAGAGTCCCAGTAGCCTTTTGGCATTTTTGCGCTCGTGCTTTTTCTTTTTCAGAAAATAGAGGGGATGATTGGATA
>JABDHB010000045.1:0-3425 GCA_013285775.1 Chlamydiota bacterium
TTTGCATTTCTTCCAATAAACAAACAAAATATTGCTCTTAGCGAAGCGAAGAGCAATATTTTGCTTTGCGTCTTTGCACCTTTTCTTCGCTCTGCGTTGAATAAAAACTAGGCAAGCTTGAAAATGGATAAGTTTTACTATACACCAATGCACACACTGCTTACATTTTGTTTAAGGTTTTTAATCCGAGAATACTGAGACCTTGCTTGAGGATGCGAGAGGTGGCTTCGCAAAGGAGAAGGCGGCTCTCTTCTTGCGGCGTTCCTTCCACTCTACAATCGTGAAAGAAAAGATGAAATTTTTCAGCTAAATTATATAGATAATCGGTAAGTCTATTCGGAAGAAGTTCCTTAGAAACAGCATCCAGAGATTCACCAAATTGACGTAGATGCAAAGCTAGAGCAATTTCCGTTGGGTGTTCAAGCTCGATTTTAACATTAATTTTTTGAACATCTTTTCCCACTTTTTTCTTAATTCCATTGATACGGACATAAGCATAAAGAAGGAAGGGCGCTGTGTTTCCATCAAAACGGAGCATCTTGTCATAACTAAATACATAATCTTTCGTACGATGAGAAGAAAGATCAGCATATTTAATCGCATCTGTTCCCAAAATTTTTGCATCTTCGTTTAGTGCATCTTCTTCTAAATCAGGAAGTCTTTCTTTTAAGACTTCTTTAGATTTATCGATTGCTTCAGTAATCAGATCCATCAGTTTTTCTGTTTCGCCTGACCTAGTCTTAAATTTTTTCCCGTCAGCTCCAAGAACTACCCCAAAAGCTACGTGCTCCATTTGCGTCTTTGAAGGATCATAATAACCTGCCTTCTCTGCAACTTTAAAAATCATCTGAAAATGGAGAGACTGTCCTGCATCCACAACTACGATAATCCGGTCTGCTTTTTCTACAGATACACGATGATGAATAGCTGCGATGTCTGTTGTATCATAATTATAACCACCATCCGCTTTTTGTATAATAACGGGGATCTCAAATCCCTCTAAAAACACACATTTTGCTCCATCAGAAATAGTGATGAGCCCTTTATTAGTAAAATCTTCCACAATTCCTTTTAAAAAAGGATTATAAAAAGACTCTCCTCTTTCAATGATTTTAACATCAAGAAGGTCATAAATCTCTTGAAATCCCTTACGGGAGATGTCGCATATCATCTTCCAATCTTTTAAAGATTCTGAATCTCCCCCTTGAAGTTTTACTACTTCAAGCTGCGCTCGTTTTTTAAAGGCGGGATCTTCATCAAATTTCTTTTTTGCAAGCCTATACCAACCCATTAAAGCAGAAAGATCCGCATGATCAGGGACTTTATTTTCTCTCATGTATGCAATCAACATCCCAAATTGCGTTCCCCAATCACCAATATGATTGAGACGGAGAACATCATGTCCAAGAAATTCAAAAAGCCTTGCTAGGCAGTCTCCAATAATGGTTGAGCGGATGTGACCCACATGCAGCTCTTTAGCAACGTTAGGAGAAGAAAATTCAACGATAATTTTTTGCGGAAATGGGATTTTATCGATACCCAAATGGGGATCTTTTAAGATCTTCTCTACTTCTTGGGCTAAATAGACTGGATCAAAAGAAATATTAATGAACCCAGGACCTGCAATTTCCATTTTGCTAAGGCCTGTCCGATCAAATTTTTCTACAATTTTTTCCGCAATTTGTCTTGGATTTTGACCTAGGACTTTTCCAAGTTTTAAAGCATTATTGCACTGATAATGACCAAATTGAGGTTGCGTACTTTGAGTGATCTCTGGTTCTACCCCTTCTTGTCCGCAAGCCTCAAAAATAGCTTTTTTGGCTCTTATTGCTAAAAGCTCAGATAGATTTTTCATAGTTTGAGTGGTGGAAATAGAGAGATCCCGCTTTCTTTCCTAACCCATATTTTAGCCTGTAATTGCATATTTCTACAGCTGCCTGATGAGTGGAGTATTTATTATTATCAGCAACATCATAAATAAGAAGAAGCTGCTCATAAATCTGATCAATTTTATTTCTTGCAATATCTGACTGGTAACCTTCTTTTTCAAGCTCATTCACAACGTTAATGAGTCCGCCTGCGTTAATCAAGAAGTCTGGAGCATAAAGAATCCCTTTTCTATAGAGTTCATCTGCATCAGAGTCTTTTAAAAGCTGATTATTCGCACATCCAGCAATCCCTTTGCAGCGCAATTTTTTTATAGAATCCGCATGAATGATTCCCCCTAAAGCGCAAGGAGCTACTAGATCACATTCCACCTCTAAAATTTTGTCTGGGTCTACATACTCACCGCTAAACTGTTTAGCCAGTCTCATAGCTTTTTCTTTATCCACATCTGTCACAATTAAACGAGCGCCATTCCAAAAAAGGAGCTCAGCTACAATCGCGCCCACACTTCCGAGCCCTTGGATCGCTATCGTACGCCCTTTCACACTCTCGTTATCATAAAGTTTTTTAAATACAGATTGAATTCCTCTATAGGTACCCCATGCAGTAAAGGGGGCTGGATTGCCACTACTTTTTTCATGAGGCAGACCTACAACAAATGGAGTTGTTTTTTGAATGTGCATCACATCTTCTGTGGTGCATCCCACATCTTCCGCACAAATATACATCCCTTGTAATCTATCTACAGCTCTTGCAAAAGATGTCAAAAGTTCTGGAGTTTTGTGTTTCTTAGGATCGGCAATGATCACACTTTTTCCTCCACCCATTCCCGTCTCTACAATGGCGGACTTATAAGTCATCCCTCTTGCAAGCCGTTTCACATCAGTCATAGCTTCGTTAAAAGTGGTATAGGGATAAATTCTGATCCCGCCCAGAGCTGGCCCGAGTTGGGTATTGTGGATACAAATAATCCCCTTTAGCCCTACTCGTTCATCTGTAGCAACGATCACTTTTTCGTAATCAGAAACACTAACCTCTTCAATAACTAGGGTATCTTCTGCTGTCAACGGCATAGTTTAAACCTCGTTTTTTAAAAAGGAGTATCTCATAAAAAGGATAAAAAAGCACCTATTTCTTTCTACTTGATCATTAATGAAACGATAAGTTACCCTCAGTCAATCAAAAAAATAAAAAGAAGGTGCAACATGGCAACACTTGTCATTAGTGAAAATTTGAAAGATGAGCTTCTCAAATTTCTTAAGAAAAACAAAAAGGCAGACTTAATTACTACTTATCTCTATTTCCTTGAAAAAAAATTCCATATAAAGCCTGTTCTTTTTATTAGAGAAAAAAGAATTTATCAAAGCCAAGAAGAACTAGTTAAGACACTTGAGTCTCAAGGCAAACTCTGGAGAGAAACAGAAATTAAGATCCAAATTGGACAGCAAGGAGTCTTCAGAAACATAAAAACGTTTTACCTTTAATCCCCCAATCCTTTCTTTATTCTCTGGGCAGTTAGCAACCCAATCGTAGATAGC
>JABDHB010000045.1:3435-6452 GCA_013285775.1 Chlamydiota bacterium
GCAAGGAGTCGATGAAAATACAAAAAAGATTTACATCTGCCCTTTTACAGGAAAAGTTTTTGGCGACAATACCTGTCCAAATCCTCAAGATGCTATCTACGATTGGGTTGCTAACTGCCCAGAGAATAAAGAAAGGATTGGGGGATTAAAGGTAAAACGTTTTTATGTTTCTGAAGACTCTGATGTAATTAAAAATTATATAGTTCAAAGAAAAGAACCTATTACAAAAATTGTCTATTCATCAGCTGTCACAGGAAAACTTTTCAACAGCAAACAAGCTATTATAGATGACTTTTTAAAAAACCAACTCAAACCCCTTGAACTTGTGGAAGTTCCTAGCCAGAACCGCTTTCAAATTGAAGATCACTTTTTAGAGTTTATCCAAAAACAACTCGAAGAAGGAAGGATCTCCTCTTTTGTGGAATCTCTATCTACTATCGATGAATTTGCTCCTTATGTATCACAGTGGACAGAGGAAGAAAGTAAAGATGAAGAAAGTACTAGTTGACCTGACAGAAACTTTTGCTTTAGGAAAAAAAATTGCAGAAGCTTTGCCAGAAAATGGCGTAGTGGCTTTTTACGGGGAACTAGGGGCAGGCAAAACAACCATTATAAAATCGATTGCTTCTACCCTAGCAAAAATTGATCCTTCAGAAGTGACTAGCCCCACTTTCTCTTACATGCATATTTATCCAAATGATGTGTATCATTTTGACCTTTACCGGATCAGAGACGTAAAAGAATTTGTCTTTATGGGATTTGGAGAATACTTAAGAAAAGGGATTTGCTTAATCGAATGGGCAGAACGGATAGCAGAAATACTCCCTGAAGACGCTCTAAAAATTCACATTCGCCACGTGGATCAAAATACAAGGGAAATCAGTTATGAATCATAGAGTAACCTTCTTGCAGTCAGCCCTTGCAGATCCACCTAAATTTCTTTTGCCTGAAATTGCAATTGTCGGAAGATCCAACGTAGGAAAATCCTCTCTCATTAACCATCTATACAATCAAAAATATTTAGCCCGCGTTTCTTCCACACCTGGAAAAACACAAACGTTAAATTTTTATAACGTCGATGAAAAGTATATCTTAGTAGACCTTCCTGGCTACGGCTACGCCAAAGTCTCAAAACAACAAAAAATGCAATGGTCGGCAGACTTAGACAAATACTTAAAGAGCCGTTCCTTTAAGGCAATTTTGCTTTTATTAGACTCAAGACATCCCCCGACAAAAGAAGACTACGCCTTTATCGAATGGGCAGAACATCATCAGAAAAATCTCATCCTCGTTTTCACTAAAACGGATAAAATTAAAGAGCTAAATGAGGAGATGGTTGGCCTTAAAAGATTCCCTTCTGTAAATTATACGATCAAAGATGGCAAATGCAGAAAGATACTTTTAGGATTGATCGATGGGCTTAATTAAAACAGACACATTCATTTGTTTAGACTGTGAAACAACTGGTCTTGATGCAGAAAATGATCGGATCATAGAGCTTGCCGCCATCCGCTTTACCGTAAACGACATTTTAGACAGATTTGAAACCCTTATTGATCCTGAACGGGAAATTTCTGCGGAATCCATGGCAATTCACCATATCACTCAATCCATGGTAAAAGATAAACCAAAAATCCAAGATATCCTACCTGGCTTTTTTAAATTTATTGGAAATCACGTTATTATTGGCCATGGGATCGGACTTGACATCGCATTTCTTACTCAATCTGCAAAACGGCATAACATTATGTCAAACATCTCCTCTAAGCCCAGCTTAGACACCTTGCGCCTTGCAAGACTTTACGGAGAAAGCCCTACAAATTCTCTACAAAAACTTAGAGAGCATTTCAATATTGAAGAAGAAGGCGCCCATAGAGCGATGAACGATGTCGTTGTCAATATTGAGGTATTCAAGTTCTTAGCAAACAGATTTAAAACAACTGAAGAGATCCAAGAACGTTTGAAAAGACCTATTCTTCTAAAAACAATGCCACTTGGAAAACACAAAGGAAGACCTTTTGCTGAAATTCCTATCGAATATCTCCAATGGGCAGCTCATAAAGATTTTGATCAAGATCTCCTTTTTTCTCTCCGCACAGAACTCAAAAAAAGAAAAACAGGCAACCAATTTAAGCACCCTTTTTCTTCCTTATGAAGAAACTTTCCCTTCGCGATTTACCTATTAAAGGAAAAAAGATCTTAATGCGCGTTGATTTCAACGTTCCTTTGAATAAAGATGGATCGATTGAGGATGACACACGGATCAAAGAATCTCTCTCTTCCATCGAATACATCTTAGAAAATGGGGGAACTGTTGTCCTCATGGCTCACCTAGGCAGGTCTGGGCAAACTCTTGCTCCTTGCGCAAAAAAACTCTCAGAACTTTTAGGAAAGCCTGTCGCATTTCCAGACGGAACAGGCCCCATAGTATTGCTCGAAAATTTGCGCCAAAATCCTACAGAAGAACATCCTGAAATCGACCCTCTGTTTGCAAAGAATTTGGCTAAACGGGGAGATTTCTATGTGAATGATGCGTTTGGCTCCGCCCCACCGTAAACACTCCTCCACATACGAAATTGCTAAATACTTCCCTGGAAAAGCTGCCATGGGATTTTTAATGGAAAAAGAATACAACTATCTAGCACCCATTCTGGAAACTCCTAAACACCCTTTTTTTGCTATTGTCGGAGGATCTAAAATCTCCTCAAAAATAGGAGTTCTCAAGTCGCTTACCGCAAAAGCTGACAAAATATTTATTGGGGGCGCCATGGCATACACATTTTTAAAAGCTCAAGGTAAACCTATTGGAGCCTCCCTTTGCGAAGATTCTCAAATTCCTCTGGCAAAAGAATTGCTTTACACTGATAAAATCTCCCTCCCCATAGATACAGTCTTCGATAATACCGGAAAAGGGGTAGACATCGGCCCTCAAACCATTAAAGAATGGTCTTTAGAGCTCCAAGAAGCCAAAACTATTTTTTGGAATGGCCCCTTGGGAGTCTTTGAAACCCCACCCT
>JABDHB010000046.1 GCA_013285775.1 Chlamydiota bacterium
GAAAAAATGCACCACCTCCTTCAAGCCAGGAACTGGCGACACCATTTTGCGTAAGGTGAGTGAAGAAAGAAAGAAAGAAAGAAAGAAAGAAAGAAAGAAGGTTTAGATTTCTTTCCCTCTTCAGTTCAGCGTTCATCATTCATCATTCTACGTTTCTTTAGGTGGAGAACATTGTATGGTTCTTGTCGTTCGTAGGTAAGCTCATCCATGAATTTTCTAATCATGAAAAGTCCAAGCCCACCTTCTTTTTTTTGTTCCAACGTTTCTGTGAGATCTATTTCTTTGATGAGGGTAAGAGGATTAAACGGAGATCCTCGATCTTTTAGGATAAATACAATGTATGTATCAGAGATAGCACAATGAAGTTCTATGAGATCATTTTTAGAAAGATTTGCATGCTGCATAATGTTGACTAGAGCTTCTTCCATAGCAAGTTCAATGCGACGCATATCTGGTTGGATAAAACCCGCTTTGGCCACATGCTCATGTACCCACTGCATCACTTTTTTAAGCTCAGAAAGATTTGCTGTAAAAGAAATCTGTTCAATCATAAGTGATTAATAATTCCATCGACTATCGACTGCGCAAGCTGTCTATATAAAGGGATCCTCACATTATCAGTTCCTCCTTCTTCAGAATCGAGCTGGCCTAACGAAAACTGAATCACTTTTTCTCTAAATCCGAGCGGATTAATAAATGTAAGATCATCTAACACACTTGGGTTCACGCTATCAAATTCTCCGTCAGCAAAAATCGCTTCAGGACCAAAAATCACTTCGTCTGTAGAAGATCTAATTAACGTAACCTCTGCAAGCACTGATCTTCTATACTCTACAGGAATAAGGTTTTTCTTAATCTGCCCAGTTTGATCATTTCTATCATACCGATACCCAATACGATGATTGGTATCACCAATCATTCTCACGCATAAAATGTATTCCCCTCCATTCTGAACACATTCAAATAAGCCTGATTCAGCACATTGTCTCGTTAACGCATCAGTGAGCATCCCATCCGTATCTCCCTGCACATAAGGAATGGTTAAACTGACTCCCCCCTCTTCACACATCTGATCCTCAAACCGATAATTACAAGAAGAAAAAGTTAAGTAAGTAACCATGGCAATTAACGCAAAGACGCAAAGACGCCGAGACGCAAAAAGAAATGGAAATATTCCATAAGATTTTTTGCGTCTTTGCGCCTTTGCGTCTTTGCGTTTAAAAGGCATATTTAACCATTTACTTCTTTAGAACTTCTAAGCGTTCTTTGGAGAGTTCCGCAAGCTTTGTATCAGGATATTTTGCGATGAGCTGGGAATAATAGATCAAAGACGCTTTAGCCTTATTGGTTCTCTCATAGAATTGCGCTGTTTCGTAAAGGCTCTTTGCATAAAGTTCTTTCATTTGAAGCAAAATTTTCTCTGCAACAACAATCTTCTCATTTAAGGGAAAGCTTGTCTTGAATTTGCGCATATTGATCTCTGCAAGATCGAGAAAATCAGGGTCTGTGTATTCTTTTCTAGATTGGGTAAAATAAATCTCCCCAATTCCAATAAAACTTTCTACCGCAAGAGGATGTTTAGGAAACCGACGAATAAGCGTTTGATATGTTTCGATACTCGATTTAAATTCTTCTTCTTTGAAAAGAAGGGTAGCTTTGCCAAGGAGAGCTCTTGCTCCCATATCGTGGTGAGGAAGAGCTGTGATCACTTCATCATAGATGGCAATGGCATCCTCTCTTGCAGAAATCCACTTAGGAAGATTCTCCATCCCCATAATATGTTTTCTTTCACCTGCTTTAAACTGCTCAGCAATCGCAAATTTATATTCGATCGCCTCTTCGAAATGCTTTGGAGTTGCTTGGCTTTTTAAATAAGCTGTAAATTGCTTATTCGCTGGTTCATATTGTTTAAGGTTGTAATAGCTTACCGCCAAAAAAAAGTGAGCTTCTTGCCCAAAAGGAGTTTTTGCATAATTTTTTGTTAAATCTTCTGAAAGTTTAAGAAGCTCAGGCCAACTTTTATTTTCATAGGCTTCGACAGCAGAATTAAATGTCTCTTGAACCGAGGCCAAAAGTGGGAGAGTCATTAAAGAAAGAGCAAAAATCAAATTACGCATAAAATCCTCATTTTTTACGAAATAGAGTAGCCTACCTGAACTATACTGTCAATTTGCTTAAGATCCTCTTCCAATTTTTTATTCCACTCCACTCCCCACTGAGGAGGAATGGCAATACGGCTCACTTTATTTTCGTTGCTATAAAATTCGAGATGAATCGGAGTAGCCCCTCCTGAAGCTCGAAATAATTCTTTTAACTTTAAGAAATGAGTAAGACGAACTTGGTCAATATTTATTTTTAGCGTGATCATTTTCACCTCTTCTTTTGGTGCAACATTTGGATTTTTTACAGCTACAGCCCTTTTCTCTCTATCTTGGGACATTTTTACCTGCAATTTTGCCTTATCGTAGGCATGATCACAGTCTTTTACCATATGCTCATTTGCTTTTGTTAAATCATCTAGCCAGCGACATTGAAGCTTAGGACCAGCATCTATCTGAAGGACTGCATAAATTAACTGATTTTCCACAAGAAGATGATGTTTTTGCTCATAAAGTTCAGGCCAGACAGGAAGCTCAAATCTTTCCATCCCATCATTGACCATCATAACCGCAAACTTTTTTTGCGTCTTTGCGGAAACTTTCAAAGCAATCGATTCAATAATAAACGCAGCCCTTGCGATGCTGCCACCAGGCATCTCTACCACCTGTGACAGAGGAACACAAGAAAGACGATGCAAGCTTCCTCTCACCTCATCCATCGGATGTCCAGAAAGATAAAATCCTAGAAGTTCATTTTCTTTTTTTAGAATTTCACTTTTGGCAAGTTTATGCTTAATTTTAGGGGGTGCAAGAAACCGGTTGTCCTCTTTTTCTAAAAGATTAAATAAACTGAGCACTCCCTTTTTCTTCTCTTCATGCTCCTGATCTGCTGCGTCAAACATCGGATCCACACTTTCTGCAAGTTCTTGGCGGGTCCACCCTGTAAAATCAAAACCACCTGCATAAATGAGATGCTCCACAACTTTTTTGCCAACTTTCTTCGTATCGATTTTCTTGAAGAAATCATAGAGAGATTGAAAAGCCCCTTTTTGAGTCCGCTCTTCGATAATAACATCAACAACCCCCTCCCCAACTCCTTTAATTGCGGTAAGAGCAAAACGGATCCCCTTCACAGTTGCAGCAAATTCCCTTCCTGATTCATTCACATCTGGAGGAAGAATCGCAATCCCCATGGCTTTTGCTTCTCGGATGATTTTGGCAACCTTCGTGATATCTTCTCTATCAGTTGTCATAAGAGCTGCCATCCACTCTCTCGGGTAATTCGCTTTAAAAAACGCCGTTACATAAGTGAGATACCCGTAAGCTGCAGCATGAGATTTATTAAATCCGTAAGAGGCAAACTTTTCGATCTTATCAAAAATCTTCATCGAAGTTTCTTCATTAATCCCACATTCAAGAGCCCCTGTACGAAATTTTTGCCTTTGGTTGGACATCTCCTCTTTATCTTTTTTCCCCATCGCCCTTCTTAAAACGTCTCCTTCCCCAAGAGTGTATTTCGCAAGAAGGCTAGCAATCTGCATCACCTGTTCTTGATACACCATAATTCCGTAGGTTTCGCCGAGAACATCTGCCATCAAAGGATGGTCGATTTCAATTTCCTCTTTTTTATGTTTCCGATTGCAAAAAGATGGGATCATCTCCATGGGACCTGGACGGTAAAGAGCGCCTACCGCAATAATCTCTTCAAATTTATCGATATGGAGTTGTTTTGCAAGTTCCTGCATTCCACCAGATTCTAACTGAAAAACCCCCATCGTTTTTCCTTGATTGAGCAAAGAAAACGTGATCTTATTTTCTAAAGAGAGATTGACCCAATCAATCGACTTGCCATAATTTGCCTTCACAGCATCTGCCGCTTTTTGGATTGCTGTTAACGTTTTTAATCCTAAAAAGTCGATCTTAAGCATCCCCACTGCTTCCACAGGTTTCATCGAATATTGCGTGACCACCATTTCAGAGTCTTTGGCTGTACATATAGGAATAAGATCGATGATCGGTTTTGCGCCAATAATAAGTCCTGCCGCGTGGATCCCTGTATTACGGATCGAACCTTCAAGCTTTTTCGCAATATCAATGATAGTACGCACCTCATCATCTGATTCGTAAAGCTGCGTAAGTTCAGGATCAAGCTCGAATGCTTTTTCTAAAGTCATCGTCGGATCTTCTGGAACAAGTTTCGTCAGTGCATTAACTTTAGCTAAAGGAACGCTAAGTACACGACCCACATCCTTGATCGCCATTTTTGCTTTCATCGTGCCGAAAGTAATGATTTGCGCTACTTTGTCTTTTCCATATTTGCGCACAGTATAATCGATCACCTCTGAGCGGCGTTCCATGCAAATGTCAACGTCGATATCCGGATAAGAGATCCGTTCTGGATTAATAAATCTCTCAAAAAAGAGATTAAAGCGAAGAGGTTCAATATCTGTGATTCCAATCAAATAAAGGATGATCGATCCAGCGCCCGAGCCTCTACCGGGCCCCATTGGAATCCCTTGCTTTTTTGCCCAATTGATAAAATCATAAACAATCAGTAAATAATCACACATCCCCTTCGATGTGATAATTTCCAACTCGTAGTGGAGTCTATCGCGGACAACACTCCACGGATCTTTATCGGGATATTTCTCTCCCACTTTATCCAACCGCTCTTTTGTGTAGCGCTCTTTTAGCCCCTCTTCGCAAAGATGCTTTAAAAAGTCTTCTCGACTCAAAATTTCGCCGTTCACTTCAGGAGGCGTATAATGAGGATAGTATCTTGTTTTAAAATCGAGCTCTAGTAAACATTGGCCAGCAATTTTTTCTGCTACTGCAAGAGCTTCAGGAAAATCTTGAAAAAGCGCCTGCATCTCTTCTTTAGATTTAAAATAGTGCTCGTGAGAAGGAGTTGTTTCTCTCTTTGGATTGCGCACCTTGTTTTTAAGATTGCCAGAAGAATCTTTTTCCCAAATCTCACAAGGCTCTCCCGACTGCACGTTCTTTAAAATTTCATGCGCGCGCCAATCTTCCCTTTCAAGATAGTGGATGTCATTTGTCGCAACGCATGCAATTCCCAATTTTTTCGATAGATCTTTTAAACAGCCAAGAATCTTTTCTTCATGAGTAACGTTGTGTTTATAGTTTTCATAAGCCCACGCCTCTTTATCCAATCCATCGGATACAATATCTTCTTCCTTCATCAGGTGGCGTTGCACTTCAAAATAATAATCCTCTTTAAAAAGATTGCGATACCACTCAACTTCTTGCAGGAGTTCTTCTTGCTTGTCCTGCAAAATAAATGGATGCAAAACAGAGCCTGAAAGGCAAATCAATCCTTCGCTATATTGAGAAAGCACTTCCTTATCAATCCGCGGCGTATAATAAAAGCCCTCTAGGTAGCCAATAGAACTTAACTTACAAAGATTGCTGTATCCTTTTTTATCTTTGGCAAGAAGGATAATCGGCGCGCCTGCAGCCACCCCAGGAATCCGTTTCTTATCATGCCGCGAAAAGGGAGCCATCATGAGCTCGCATCCCAAAATCGCCTTAATCCCTTCCGCCTTACAAGCCTTATAAAAATCGACAGCTCCATGCAAATTCCCTTGGTCGGTTAACGCGAGGGAGGTGAATCCTAGTTTTTTTGCATGAGCAGCAAGTGCTGCCACCGAAGCCGTCCCATTCAGTATAGAGTATTGAGAGTGAACATGAAGAGGTATCATGAATAGGAGAATAAACGATGAACGATAAAGAATAAAGATGAAGTTAAAAAGTTAACTTAAAATCTTATAGTTGGCTTCCATAGACATGTCGGGGACAAGTCCTACGGCTAGTCCCCCGCTTGCCCCCTTGAGCTTCACCTCGCTTTGCCAAATCGTGTGCTCGAAAGCCGGGTGGGCAAAGCCCTACACCCGCACGCTTCGCTTTTCTGCGCTACGATTTTGCTTTGCGATCTGAAGCCGCCGGCTGCTCGCGCGCTCTTCCCCTACTTCGTGGGGCCCCTTCGCATCTCCTCGCAGAGCCATTCTTAAATCTGCCAGCGCTTTTTAAAGACACAACTTTTAATGGTGCTCTTTCTTGAAGCCTGCAAGGCCAAAATGACACAGCCCAGGTCGGAGCGGTCAGCGGAGGCCTGGGAATCAGGAATCCACACTATCAGGACGCTCGAGTTTGGCCCTTTTAATTAGAAAATTAAACAGACACGCAATATTTTGTCCCGCTAGGGACATAGGTTTATAGCCAGGGTGTGAGCACGCCGGCCAGG
>JABDHB010000047.1 GCA_013285775.1 Chlamydiota bacterium
TTAAGATCAGCTTTTTGAACAAGTAGGCGCACTTCCCTCTTTTTCCCTTCCATTACGATGACTTTTACGGTGTTGCGGCGCACTTTTGTGACTTTCTTTGGCTTAATCCAAACACCTTCTATGAAGGCTCCTTTGGAAATAATTTTTAGGTCAAAATCGTTGATTTCTCTGTCTGTTTTTACGAGATATTCTTTTGCGATGTTGGCTGAAGGGTGGATCACTCTTTGCGCAAAATGGCCGTCATTTGTCAAAAGGAGAAGACCTGTGGTGTCTCTATCGAGTCTTCCGATTGTAAAAAGGCGTTCGTTTAGGTGGGCAAAAAGCTCTATAACTAATTTTTTTGTCCCTACGGGTTTGTTTGCGCAAATGTACCCATTAGGTTTGTTAAGAATGTAGTAAGCTTTTTTTTGTTCCCCTTTAACTCGTTGTCCATCAATGCGGATATCATCGTCCTCCCAAGATACGAGAGTTTGGGGTAAAAACACGGTTTCTCCATTGACCTCAACTTTGCCGGCAAAGATAAACTCTTCACAGGCTCTTCTGGAGGCAATTCCCGCTGCTGACAAAGCTTTACTTAATCTTTTCTTTTCCATAATGAGAATAAGAATAACCTAAAGCAGAGATATATACAATATGATATAATCCTCCAAAAAGAAGGTCTTCATGATAAAACAGGCAAAACTTATTTTACTCAGACATGGTCAGTCAGAATGGAATAAACAAAATTTATTTACAGGATGGGTGGATATCCCTTTGAGTTTAGAAGGGATAGAAGAGTCTGTTGAGGCGGGTAAGAAGATAGCGCATTTACCTGTAGATCTGATTTTTATCTCCTCTTTAATTCGTGCTCAAATGACAGCTATGCTTGCTATGAACCATCATCAGAGTGGTAAAATTCCTTGCATTCACCATCCGCATGAGGGGAAATTGGAGAATTGGGCGCAAGTTTATAGTGAAAAAGCGAAAGAGGAGCTTATTCCTGCTTACCTGGCATGGGAACTCAACGAAAGGATGTATGGGAAGCTTCAAGGGCTAAACAAAAATGAGACTGCAGAAAAATTTGGATCAGAACAGGTGCAGATATGGCGTCGAAGTTTTAACACTCGTCCTCCTGAAGGGGAAAGTTTGGAAATGACAGCTGAAAGAGCGATCCCTTACTTTAAAGAGAAAATCTTGCCTCATTTGCTAAATGGAAAAAGTGTTCTGATCTCTGCTCATGGAAATTCTCTACGTGCGATTATGATGTATTTAGATCACCTCACACCTGATGAAGTAGTGCATCTTGAGCTTGCGACAGGAAGCCCTGTTGTTTATACTTTTCACGGTAAGGATTGGAAGAAAGATGAAATTATTTGAACTTCTCGGATGTAAAAAAGAAGATCGGTTTGTTCCGTGCGCAACCCTAGCTGAATCGATCAATCAAGCTCTATTTTCTGCGTGGTTTGATGGGACAAGAGAATCAGGAAAGAACCATTTTTTAACAACGGAGTTAGAGGATGAAGCGGTATCGAAGTCTTTAGACCGGCTTGAAAAGCTTGGTTGCCGTACAAAAGTAATCCCTTTAAATGAGAATGGTCAACTGACAAAAGAACTATTGGAACAGCACATTGGTCCGAGAACTTGTATGTTAACTATTTCTTGGGCAAACCCATTAACTGGGGTGATTCATCCGATACAAGAGATTGCTGAGCTTTGTAAAGAAAAAGGGGTTTTGCTCCATGTAGATGCGGAAGCTGTGATTGGAAAAATTTCGTTTAGATTACAAGACTATCCTATCCAATATGTTTCAAGTAGCTGTGGCCTCATTATAAAAGAAAAAACTCCTTTTACTCCTCTTGTTTTTGGAAATGGAGATTTAAAGGTTTGCTTTGATGAGATGGTAGATAAAATCCATCATTTTGAACATATCTGTACAGAAACAGCTCGCCTAAGAGATATTTTTGAAGAACTCATTTCTGAAAAAGGGGAAATTCATTTTCAGAAAGCAGAAAGATTGACAAACATTTCCGTTTTTTCCTTTTCTGGGATTTTTGCTGACTCTCTTGTGCATCAACTGAAAAAGAAAGGGGTTCTTTGTAGAGCTGCAGGCAAGTATGCAATTAGCTATATTTTGACGCATCAAACAACAGAAGAGCAAGTCGAAAGAGATGTGGCGATGATTTTTAAAATGGCTGATTTTACTATGCAAGGAAGGCAGCAAAGAGTTTGCATTGGAGCTTTGAGTGATCTTGAACTTCATCTTCTCATTGATGAAACAAACGGGATTATTACACATGCAAAATTTCAGGCAACTGGATCCCCATTACTTGTAACTGCTGCAGAAATTACATGTGGAATACTCATAGGAAAAAATCATGGTCAAGCAAGACGGATCAATGCAGACTTGCTTGATAAATATCTCTCTCTACCAAAAGAAGGATATGTGATCTTAAATCTTCTGCTCGCAGCTATTGATATGGCTGTAGAACAATGTTCCGACATTCCTTACACAGAAATTCATGAGTCGCCTCCGTCAGATCTTTTTGAATCGCAAGGGATTTTTCCTGGCTACGAAACGATGAGTGAGCTTAAAAAAATGGACGTAATAGAACAGATCATTGAAAAAGAGATCCGTCCTTATGTTGAGCTTGATGCAGGCGGTGTGGAAGTGCTCGATTTAAAAGGGAATGAGTTGACAATTGTTTATTCTGGGTCTTGCACAACTTGTTACTCATCTACCGGCTCAACGCTTAACGCTATCCAACAAATTTTGAGAGCTAAGGTGCATCCAGAACTCGTCGTGATTCCCAGACTCTAATTTTTCAAGGTTTTCGATAAATTGAAGGAGTAACGGATTGAGGATTTGTTCTAGAGGCCAAGTTTTGCCGCTAAGCGCTGCAAGTGAAGTTGCAGGTTGATCGATTAAGTCGAGGATTTCCTGGGCCATGTTGACGTTAAATCCCACTCCCAATGCGATTCCTAAGAGCCCTACGTCTTCTATTACTTTTGTTTCGCATAAAATTCCTGCTATTTTTTTACCGTCAACAAGAACATCATTGGGGTATTTCATTTTTGCAGGATATCCCAGGCTATTTAACAATTTTAGGCAAGAGAACGACATCAGTTGAGCCAGATGTTTTAGATGGGGAAAAATAGGCTCTATCGTAAAAAAGAGGGTGGCATAAATATTTTGGTCTTTAGGGGAAATCCAAGATCTCCCATTTATTCCATGCCCTTTTGTTTGCTCTTCTGCTGTGATGCATGTAAAGCTTTGATGATCTAAAGTTTGCGCATTATTCTTCGCCCAACTGTTCGTTGACTCGATAGTAGTAAAATGAATATAGTTGATAGTTTTAGTTTTCATGATAGGATTATGATATGTGGAATCATAGATATTTAACAAGAATAGATTTTAGAATGCTCTTGGTCTTGCTTGCTTTGATGGGAGTGAGCTTGCTTGTGATTTCCTCAACAACGATGGAAGGGAGTTCTGATCTGTTTTTGACCCCTACTGTAAAGCATCAGATCCAGTGGTTTGGAATGGGGTGGGTGGTCTATTTGTTTTTTGCAGGGATGGACTATAACAAGCTCCGAGAATGGACGTGGGTTCTTTATGCGGGCATGATTTTTATGCTTTTAGGACTTTTTTTTACAGCTCCGATACAGAACGTTCATCGGTGGTATCGAATTATGGGGATGACCTTGCAGCCTTCTGAATATGCCAAGCTAATTGTTGTGATGACCTTGAGTTGGTATTTGGAAAAGAGGGAAAGAGGGGTATTTAAGGCGATCGGGATTGTGCTTGTTCCTTTTCTTTTAATTCTGAAACAGCCTGATTTGGGAACATCGCTTGTTCTTTATCCTATCACGTTAGTGATGTTTTATTTTGGTGGAGTTAAAAAAAGGGTCGTCTCCATTATGTCTTTGATAGGAATTGGAGGCCTTGTTTTTGTAATTTTGATGTTTTTAGGAGTTCTTTCCCACGACGAGCTTCGTCCCCATGTGACAAAAGTCATTAAAGAATACCAATATGAAAGACTTAATCCGAATACGTATCATCAAAAAGCGGCGCAAATAGCTATTGCTTTGGGGGGCTTTACAGGTTCTGGTTGGCATAAAAGTGAGTTTACAGGAAAATCGTGGCTTCCTGCTGCACATACAGACTCAGTGTTTGCCGCCTTTGGAGAGGAGTTTGGTTTGATGGGAGTATTTTTCCTTCTCCTTTTATTTTTCGGTTTAATCTATTTTGGTTTTCAGGTAACAGCTGTAGCTAAGGACAGGTATGGACGCCTCCTCTCCTCTGGCATTACGGTGTATCTTGCGATGCACGTGATTGTAAATATTGGAATGATGTGTGGCTTTTTACCTATTACGGGAGTGCCCTTGATTTTGGTGACTTACGGAGGGTCATCTGTGTTATCGACAATGATTGCGCTAGGAATATTACAAAGCATTTATAGCAGAAGGTATACAAATGGTTGATAAATTAAATTCCCACCCTTTTATTCTCACTCCTAGTTCTTGGCTTGGAGAAGGGAAAATACAGTTGAACATGGTGGAAGAAGAGCTCGCTTTTTTTACCCGCTGGAATGTGGCTCATACGAATGGTTCAGGACAGATCGAATGTGTCCAAGAAATCCAGGTGAAAGGGCTTTCAGATATTATGATTAACCACTTTATATTTTATGATATTACTCCCACTTCTTTTAGCATTGACCTCGAAAATCAAGCGCTTGGTAAAGTGATTGGTCAAGGGGTTATCAATGATCAAGTGATTGGTTGGGAGTTTCGAGTAGCTGATATGGGTTTTGAAGGATTTGAATTTTACGAAAGACAAATTGATGGCTCTTATCTGATGCGCGCAGAATACGCCACTTCTGATCAATTTCGAACACTTATTAAGGGGAAAGTATGGGTACCGTCTATTACAGACAAAAAACAAAAATAGTTTTTTTGTTCCTTGTTTGTTTCTCTCAGTTAACTGGAGCTATGACAAAAGTAGGCTACAATAATATTGAAATCGGAGACAAGTTTGATGTGATCGAAGAGTGCGCTGGAAAGCCCTACCGGATTTGCTCAAAAGGGGAAGATACTTACGAATACGAGTATGTTGAAAAAATCGTTTTTACTGACAAAACAAACGTCACAGTTAACCATTATTATTTCATTGTTTCCAATGGCATTGTCGTAGGCAAACGGTTTAAAATCGAGCGTTCTCCTGCCTATAACATGATCTACCAAGAAGATCCCAACATTTACAGTTATTGAGGGGCCTAAACTCAGGCTTTTGTTTTTTGAGCTGTTATGGCAAAGCTATTTATGTTCTTTTTTTAACGCAAAGAAAGAGGAGAAAGAAAAGGAGCCGCAAAGGATAAATTTCGTTCACTATTTTTAAGACAGCAAGTGATCTAATAAATTCACAAATCATTTTTCTCTTGCTATCTTAAAATAGCGAACGAAATTTATCTTTTGATTGAAGGAAGATAAGAGAAAAATTGGTTGCTGAACAAGTTGCAGCTTTTACTAAAAGCAGATTTTATTTAGCGATTAGCACCTTTGACTTTCCTTCGATTAAGAGGCAAACCTCTGGAAATTCTCGAGAAAGCAACTAGATGAGTTGTATCTAAATATGTTTTGCTTTCTGAAGAATTTCCAGAGGTTTGCCCTTTGCGCCTTCTTTTCTTTCTCTTCTTTCTTTGCGTTTAAAAAAAGGCGTAAAAAGCTTTGCCATAACCACTTATGACACAACTCGACTTATGTAAATAATCTTTATTATATATTAATAAATATTTGTTATAATTAACCTTTAAAATTTAATAAGGGTTTATTATGAGCGTAGCTGCATGCAATCAAGATTCTCCTGTTGGTATGAATGAAGCTTGCGGCAATGCTATGCGAGATTTTGGGTGGGGAATTCAGACGGTGGTTGGTACGGGCTTTAGTGGGCAAACTACAGCGCCGGTTCCAACGACCTTTAGTGGTATGGCCACTACCCCTTATTTTGTCCGCGGCTGGTCTCAAACGATTTTTGGGATTGTTACGACAAGTGTTGGGGTGTTAGCTCATAAGGGGATTTGTAAATTGCGCGGTAAAGAAGGCCCTTCTGCAAGAGACATGTTGATTACGATTATTGCAGCGACTGTGGGAATTATCTGTTGGAACTATGGGCAATCAATCGGGGTAGCTTTAGGCAATATCCTTCCAAACATCGATCCTACAGCTGCAAAATGGATAGGTGGGATGCTTTTTGCTCCTTTGCTTGCCGGAGTTCTCGAAGGTACGATCCAATTTCTTGTCCGTTATGCAGCAAGAGAAAAAGATCATTTTCACAAAAAATTGTTTGTTAAAGAATTGGGATACAATGCC
>JABDHB010000048.1 GCA_013285775.1 Chlamydiota bacterium
GGTCTGCTTAATCAAGCGGGAAGGAGCCCCTCTTATTGCTGAAGTGGTGGGTTTTACAAAAGAAGAAGTGTATCTTTCTCCTTTGGGTGAAATGACAGGGATCGGTTCTTCTTCTGAGGTGATCCCTACACATATGCCCCTTCAAATTAAGGTGGGTTCAGGGCTTCTAGGAAGAGTTTTAAACGGACTTGGCGAGCCTTTAGACGTAGACACAAAAGGCCCCTTGCAACTTGAAGAAACCTGGTCAGTTATCAATGCTCCGCCTGATCCTTTAAAAAGAGCTGTGATCGATGAGCCCCTCTCTGTAGGCGTGCGTTGTATCGATGGAGTATTAACCGCAGGTAAAGGACAAAGGGTAGGAATTTTCGCTGCAGCAGGCGGAGGAAAATCAACTCTTTTAGGAATGATTGCACGTAATGCAAAGGCTGACGTCAACGTGATCTCCTTAATTGGTGAGCGGGGACGGGAAGTAAGAGAATTTCTAGAAAATGATCTTGGCAAAGAAGGGATGGAAAGATCTGTTATCATCGTATCCACTTCTGATCAGGCAGCACAACTGCGCATCAACGCTGCTTATGTAGGAACTGCGATTGCCGAATATTTCCGCGATCAGGGAAAAACCGTCATTTTAATGATGGACTCCGTTACCCGTTTTGCTAGAGCATTAAGAGAAGTGGGATTAGCTGCCGGAGAGCCTCCTGCAAGAGCTGGTTTTACCCCTTCTGTTTTTGCTATCTTGCCTAAACTTTTAGAACGTTCTGGCAATTCAGAAAAAGGTTCCATTACCGCATTCTACACAATCCTTGTTGCGGGAGATGACCTAAATGAACCTGTTTCTGACGAAGTGAGATCCATTTTAGATGGTCATATCATTTTATCAAGCGAACTTGCACGGCAATATCACTACCCCGCAATCGATGTCTTATCTTCCATTAGCCGTATTTTAACCCATATTGTAGACAAAGAACACCTCCAGCTCATCGGAAAAATAAGAGAGGTCTTAGCTAACTACAGAAAAAATGAACTCCTTATCAGAATTGGAGAATACAAACCTGGATCAGATAAAGCCGCTGACTTTGCTATTAAATACATCGACAAAGTCAACCGTTTTTTAAAGCAGGAAGTCAGCGAAAAATCGAGCTTTGAAGAAACCCTCCAACAGCTAAAAGCGTTATTTAAATAATGAGTAAATATCCGCTACATGAACTCGTCATTATCAAGCAAAAGAAGTTAGATGAGGCTGAAAAAATCCTCAAAGAAAAAAAAGAGCTTTTACAAAACGAAGAAACAAAACTTAAAAACATTGAAAAAGAGCGGGATGAAGTAAAAGAGCACAGAGAAGAGAAGCTCGCCCAACTGCGAAATGAACTCGACACAGGAACCACTTCTCCGAAAATCCAGCAGATGAAAAGCTATTTGAAGGTAGTGGAAGAAAAGCTCAAGCAAAAAGAGCAAAAAGTACAAGACCAAAAAAAGATCGTAGCGACAGCAGAAAAAGCAGTAGAAGCTGCAAGACAAGACCTGGTTAAAAAGCAGCAAGATGTAGAAAAATTAAAAACTCACAGAAAAGAGTGGGACAAGGAAGTCCAAGCGGAAATCGAACATAAAGAAGCCCTTGAAACAGATGAGATGGGTGTTTCCATCCACCATCGTAGAAAAAGGAAAAAAGATGTCTGAGAATATAAAACCGACAGGACCTGGGGGAGCTAAAGAATCGGGACCTTCAAAAAAAGAGGGCCCGGCTGGATCAGACTTTAAAAAGTTTTACGTGGAAAAAGTAGAGGAAGTTCCTGAAGAACTTAAAGGGAAAAAAAAGAGAAAAGGAGTTCCTGGAGAAGACGATGAGGAAGAAGGGATTTCTTCTCCTCAAAAAGAGGTAGCCCCTTTTTCTACAGAAACATCTCCTAAAAAAGGGAGCATTCTAGACGTGCAAAAAGGGGGAACACCTCAGCCAACAGAAACTCCTGAGGAGGCTCCTGAAACCCCGCCTACGATTTTTAGTTACACACCTTCTGGACAAGTGACTCCAGAAACGGAAGAAGATCTTGAAATACCACAACCTCCAGAGCCCCCTCCTCAAGAAATTCCCCCTCCCATTCCTCAAACGCCACCTCCACCTCCTCCGTTTATAGACGAGCCTGAAGATACAGAATTTGGCGAGGAGGTCGATTTGATCCCTCCCAACCTTGATAATGAAACATCTGAACAACCCCTAAACCAAGAAACACAGCGTCAAGAGCCCACCGTATCTGAAGGGACTACCACTCCTGCCCCAACTAAACCTGCTGCTGAAGCATCGGACAAATTTTTTAAAGAATTGGGAAGCAAAAAAGTAGGCAAAACAGAAGGGAAAGAAAAAATCAAAGAAGAAACTCCCCTTTCTGGAACAAAAGAAAAGAAATCCGTGAAAGGAACCAAAGGAGAAATCAGAAAAGAAGCTACCTCGCACAAAGAAGCTGCAAAAGTAGAAAAAAAAGGCTCTATCGAACAACCTTTAGAGGGAGCGCCTTTTACCCCCATGGTTGTCATGGGAGGCGCTATTCCTGAGTCACCCACGCCCACCCAACCTTTTCTCTCAAAAAACGCAGAGCAGTTAATGATGCAGATGATTGGCCGGATTTCTTACATGCAAGAAAAAAGCATTACAGGGGATGAACATACAACAAAAATTGATTTAAGCAACCCCGCATTTGCAAATTCCGTCTTTTACAATACTGTTGTCGAAATCAAAGAATATTCTACAGCAAGAGGGCAGTTTCAAATAGAAATTCTCTTTGATACAAACGAAGCTCAAAAGCTTGCCGAAAAAAATGTCGCCTCATTAATAGCCGCTTTTCAAGCTCCAGAATATATGAAGAAAAATATTTCCGTGAATATTACTACAGGAAGAAGACCCCTAAATGAGGGGGTCCGAAGGATTCCCAAGGAAAAAAAAGACCGAGATCAGCAAAATAGGTAGCGGAGATACACATGACTATAGAAACACAATTAAACGTAAAACAATCCGCAGCTGTCCTGTCAAAAGGATCGACAGAAGTAAAACCTTTTCTCATTGAAGAGCTTTTGGCTGAGGAAGAATTTAAAGACCTGATCGTCTCTTTTTTCGAAGAAAACAAAGAAATTATTCAAGAATGGCTTGATAAAGAAGAAAATGAAGCAACTGAGCTCCCCTATGTTGCGCCCCTCCCTTTTGCCCAAGTGATCCCTTCCACTGAAATCCTTGTACAAAATACAGATGAAGTCGTGGAAGTATTTGAAAAAATTGTTAGCCATATGGAAGTTATCCACCACTCAGGTGACACTAAAACAACCATTTACTTAGATTCCCCTCAATTTTCCAATTCGATGTTTTACGGATCACAAATTCAGATTGAAGAATTTAATACCTCCCCCAAAACGTTCAATGTCACATTTATTTCTCAACCTCAAGCAGCCTCCATGTTTAAATTACATCTCGACGCGCTTATGGAATATTTCAAACACAAAAAAGAACTCCCTTTTTCTATTCACAGGCTTGAGGTTAATCTCATCAGAGACGAGGAACCCTTGTATGGAAGGAACGAACATGATAATAGGGACAATGAAGAGGAACAAAAAGAATGAGCGCTCCCCTAGAATGGATTAAAACAGTCAGTGACACGCTCCAAGGGACAGAAACGATCCCTCTTTGGGGTAACCCTCCCCCATTTCCATGGGAGGAAGCTTCCACAAAACTTCGAGAAACTTTAGAAATGGAAGATGTAAAAATTTTCCATCAAAAGACTGAAACGCTCTCAGATCCTTTTGTAGGATTTGGAAAAAATCCCCATGTGATCCCCTTTCAACTTACCCCTCTTTCTGAAAAAGCCTATTTGATCATGTCCTCATCAGATGTCGCAGCTTTTCTAAAAGCTTCTTTGGCATCTGTAAAAAAACCAGAAAAAGGATTTTCTGATCCAAAACTTCAAGAAGGTTTTTATGTTTTTTTGGCTGTCTCAGTCATGCAGGCATTAAATAGCCTAAACCCGTTCGAAGATCTCTCAATCAGCCTTTCAGAACAAGAGCTTCCCTCTGGTGAAGGGCTTGGTATAGATATTCTATTTGGGACTTTCCATGCGCGCATTTTTTGTCCGAAGGCCTTTCACACCGAATTCTCTCATCACTTTGCTTCCCACCCCTTTTCTATCACTACAAGCCCTCTTGCAAAAGAAATAGAGATAGACCTCCGTTTGAAAATCGGTAGCACAATTCTTTCCCTCCAAAAATGGGAAGAAGTGCAAGTAGGAGACTTTGTTCTCCTGGAACATGCAAGCTTCGATCCTGAAAAAAACAAGGGAAGCGTCACAATCAATCTCAATAACACCCCTCTTTTTCACGCGAATTATAGAGAAGGTGTGATAAAAATTCTCGACTACGCTTTTTACTATGAGGAAGGTATGAATATGCAAGAAAATGAAGACCCTATGTGGGAAGGGGATTCTGAGCCGAAAAATGAGGCTCCCCTAGAAAAAGCGATCTCAATGCACGAAACTCCTGTAGTGTTGACGGTTGAAATGGGTAGGATGCAGATGAAACTAGAAAAACTGCTTCAACTCCAACCAGGGAATGTTCTAGAACTCTCCATGCGTCCTGAGCTTGGCTTAAACATCACCGTCAACGGCACAAAAGTTGCCAAAGGAGAACTGATTAAAATGGGTGATGCCTACGGCCTAAAAATCTTAAGTATTGGATAAAAATGAGCTCTGGCGGTGCATTTTACAAACAGGCTACCCTACCCGGAATTCCGGAAGAGAAGCCCATTGTAAATTTGCCTGCCACAATTGGGCCTTATAAAATCGAAAGCTTACTTAATAAGGGAGGGATGAGCCTTCTTTATTTAGGGATCCATCCCGAAACGAAAGAGCCCCTTGCAGTTAAAGTACTTCTTCCCAAATACGTCAACCATCCTGAAATGAAAGAGAGGTTTTTAAAAGAATCTCAAATTATTGCGATCACAAACCATCCCAATATTGTAAAACTTTATGGACAAGGAGAATGGGAAGGGGGACTCTATATCTCGATGGAGCTCATCCGCGGAATTTCCCTTCAGCAATTTATCATGCAACACTCCCTTTCTTTAAAACGTTCCCTTGAGATCGTCCTCCAAGTTTCTTATGCGCTTTTACATTTACACACCCATGGAGTGGTCCACCGCGATTTAAAACCAGAAAACATCTTGATCACAGAAGATGGAGAAATTAAAGTAATCGATTTTGGGATTGCTCAGCTCCATGAAGAGATCCTTTATCCGAAACTCTCACAAATCCTCGGAACTCCTGACTATATGAGCCCCGAGCAAAAAGAAAACCCCCATAAAGTCACCTATGCCTCCGATATTTATTCTCTTGGGATCATCGCCTATGAACTCATTTTAGGAAAACTAAGCTTTGGGATGATTAACCTCTCGTTTTTACCCCCAAATTTAAAGAAAATCATCGGAAAGGCCCTTGCCGTATCGGTTAGCGAAAGATATCACGATATTGTCGATTTTATTACAGACATCTCTTCTTACTTAAAATCAGAGGAACTTCAAAAAGAAAAACCTGAAAGCGACAGGCTTAAAGAGTGCTACGAAACCCTCCATATGGCGCAGCAACATCTTTGCCCAGCAACAACCCCTGAGTGGCCCCACCTGGAACTCTCCCTTGCAAAAATTAAAGTACCCGAGCAATTTGGCCTCTATTACGACTTCTTCCAATGGCCCAATGAATCGTACGCCATTTTCATTGCCCAATCCCTCTCAACAAATGTCGACGCCACCATGTTTGCAAGCGTCGTAGAAGGGATGTGCAAAATGTATGTACACGAAAAAATCAGACAAGTGAAAGAACCCTTCCGTCCTCTTCCCTTCATGACAGCGCTAAACGATATACTCACATTCCCCGTTGCAGCAAGCCTTCTCATCTTAAGCCCATGGAAAGACCAGCTCTCCTTCATTTCCTGTGGCCTTTCCAGCCTTATTCGGATATCTGAAGGTCTAAGTACCCCTCACATCCTTACAGCCAATAATCCAGCCCTTGGAACCAATCCCCATGCAGAATTTTTCGAGACCACAGACAATTGGAAAATCGGCGATACCCTCATCTTTCATTCCCTAGAAATTGCAGGAAACACCCTAGAGCCTGAACTTTTGCAAGCTGCCAAAGACAACGCCTCCATCTCCACCAAAAG
>JABDHB010000049.1 GCA_013285775.1 Chlamydiota bacterium
AAATTATTTTTCTCTGCGTTCTCTGCGGCTCAGTCTTCACTCTGCGCTGATGGAATTTGATATTTAGCCAATAAGTCGGAGTCTTGTTGTCTAAATACTGAATTCCATCAGCGCAGAGTGAAGACTGAGCCGCAGAGAACGCAGAGAACCTTGTTAAAAAATTTATAGGCATTCTTTTTTGAATCAAATCTTTTTAATGAAAATACTGTGGCTTCAGTATAAGCTCCCCTAATATTTAAAAATCTCCAACAAGCTTATAACGTACTGCTGGACCATAAGCAAGCCTAGCAACGTGCGAGTTGCACCAATTGCACCAAGCAAAAAAACTCATTACGCTAATCTTTTAAGGCGGAGGATGAAGAAGAGAGAGACAAGGGCTGTGGCGAGGAGGTAATAGCTGGGAGAGGCGGGGTCGTTGGTGACTAAGATGAGGAAGCTGGCGATGAGGGGGCCGGTGCCGGCCATGACGTTGTAGGAGATGGCAACGCCAGAGTAACGGACGTTTGAGGGAAACATTTCAATAATTGTTGCGCCAAACGTTCCTAAGATGGCGCTACTGAAAAATCCAAGGCAAAAAAGAGCCAAAGTGATCTCTATTTGAGAATGGGTGTGCGTAAGCCAAAAGAATAGAGGATAACCAAAAATGAGAAGCCCTAAAGTGCCACAAAATAAAAGGGTTTTTCTTCCATATCTATCTGAAAGAGCTCCCATAAAAGGGATCAAAGCTATGACAAAGAGCATGCTGAGAGAATTCATGATAAGAGCATCTGAAAAATGAAAATGTAGAACAGTTGTTAAGTAACTAGACATATAAACAAAAATCAAGCCCACACAAGCAGCGCAAATCCAAGTGATGCCAGCTGCATTGACAATGCTTGAAAGATGATGCTTAAACAGAATTTTTAGAGGGGTTTTCTCAAGAAGATTCGATCTTTGGAGCTCAAGAAAAATAGGGGTTTCTGGAAGGCTTTTTCGAATGTAGTAAGCAATCGGTGTGATGACGATGCTTAAAAGAAATAAAACTCTCCATCCCCAGGATAAAAGCGCTTCATGGGAGAGCCCAGAAGAAACCCATGCTGCTGAAGAAGATCCAATTAAAAGTCCAAGCATGATCCCAAAAATCACCCAACTACACAAAAAACCTCTCGTATGATTTGTAGCGTGCTCTCCTATAAAAACGGTAGCTCCTGCAAATTCACTTCCTACAGAAAGTCCTTGCAACATACGTACTAAAAGTAAAAAAATGGGCGCTAGAATGCCTATCTCGTCGTAGTTGGGAAGGCATCCGGTTAAAAATGTTGGTATTCCCATAAGCAAAACGGAAATGATTAACATCCGCTTCCTTCCTATGATGTCTCCTAAATGGCCAAAGATAAGAGCTCCAAGCGGCCTCATTAAGTAGCCAATAGAAAATACTCCGAATGTAGCTATGAGGCTTATAAGGGGATTGTCAACAGGGAAAAAAAGAGTGGCGATGATGGGGGCAAAATACGCGTAAAGACTAAAATCATACATCTCCATCACACTTCCAATTCCACTAGAAATCAGAACTTTCGTTTCTAATTTTTTCTCTTTCATATATATATATCTATCATGGATACACCCGATGAGATCAAGAAAAAACTGCCTATTTCTGAGAAACAAAAACGATTTATTGCTTCCTCAAGACAAACGGCACAACAAATCGTTGAAGGCTCAAACGATAGCATAGCCATCATTATGGGCCCCTGTTCGATCCATGACACTTCTCTTGCATTAGAATATGCTCGCCGTATAAAAAACCTTGCGGAACAATCTTCCTTTTTTTTAGTGATGCGCGTTTACTGTGAAAAGCCCCGTACAACAATTGGGTGGAAAGGGCTCTTGTACGATCCTTATTTAAACGGAACTCACGACATCGCAACAGGTATTTATTTGACAAGAGAGCTTCTGCTAAAACTTGCAGAAATGGGTGTGCCCTGCGCAACAGAATTTCTCGATCCTATTGTAGCCCCCTATATTGAAGATCTGATCACTTGGGGATTTATTGGAGCGCGCACCTCATCCTCACAACCTCATAGACAACTAGCCTCTTCCCTTTCTATTCCCATAGGATTTAAAAACTGTCATGCAGGTGACATCCACCCTGCGATTCATGGAGTGATTGCAGCAAGATCTTCTCACGTGTTTGTAACAGTTGGCGGCGACGGAAAAATTTGCACAAAGAAAAGCTTTGGAAATAACGCTTCTCATATTGTTTTGCGAGGATCTTCTGAAAAGCCCAATTACGATAAAAAATCAGTGCAAGATGCATTAAAAGCAGTCCATTTACATGGAATCCAGTCTCGCATTCTCATTGATTGCTCTCATGGTAATAGCCAAAAAAAATATGAAAAACAAAAAGAAGTATTTCTTTCTGTAATGGAACAAATTGCACAAGGCAATCATTCTATTATGGGGGTCATGCTGGAAAGCCACCTTTTGGAAGGAAATCAAGCATTAAATGAAGATGTCTCCTCTCTTGCTTATGGAGTTTCCATCACAGATCCTTGCATCGGCTGGTCAACAACAGAAGAGTTACTATCCTGTGGAGAAGAACTGCTTTCTACTTCGTCTAGCTTGATGAGATTTACCCAGAGCTGATGTTTCCACTCTCGATAAACTTCCCCATTCTCAGTAATAATCTCCGCCTTATAAGTGAGTATCCCTTTCTTTTCGAAAAATTCATCATTTGTTAGAAAATAGGTGATGTATCCCCTCTTAGTTTCGATAGGATAAGTAAAAATCTCTTCTGTGTAATTTTTATAAATGACATGCAATTGAAGATAGGGATCTTGTTGTAGAAGATCTGTAGGAACAACCCAGCTCGCCGCCAGCATCTGGCCCATGGGAGGACAAGCTTGCCGAGGATCAGGCGTTCCCGCATGAGTGCTTGCCAAATAATCTCTATTAACCAAGTGCTGTGAAACAGACACTTCATACTTCTGACATGCACAAAGAAAAAGGAAAACGCTTATTAGCTTGTAACTTTTCATTTATCCCTTTTTAAAAAAGAAGATCGGGCACGCACGCGGGCACGGGCTCGGGCTCGAAAAAAAAGAAAACTTAAGACTTCTCCTCTTTCGAGCCCGAGCCCGTGTGCGTGCCCGCGCCCGATCTTTTCTTCTTCTTCCCTTTTTAGTTGAATATGTTTTACACTATTTGGCATGTCAAAACAAGCGGTTTGTGGGATCATCTTTAAGAAAGATGCAGTTCTTTTAATTAAAAGAAGGGATATTCCTGTTTGGGTATTACCTGGTGGTGGCATTGAAAACGGTGAAACGCCAGAACAAGCTGTGGTGAGGGAAGTTTTTGAAGAAACAGGATACCATACACAAATTGTAAGGCAAGTAGCCAAATACCTTCCTGCCAATAAACTCACTCTTGTAACTTATTTTTTTGAATGCAAAATCCTCTCTGGCAAGCCTTCTATAGGCTCAGAAACCAAGGAAGTTCAATTTTTCCCTTTGAATGCTTTGCCTCAATACCTTCCTCCTCCCTATCCACTGTGGATTGCAGATGCCTATAAAAACCAGCCTCCTATATGCAAAACAATTGAAGGAACCTCCTACTTTTTACTAATAAAATTTCTTTTTCAATACCCCCTTCTTACCCTCCGTTTTCTCCTTACAAAAATAGGGATTCATTTTAATGCTAAAGATTAATATAATTCCCTCTTATGATTGAGAATTTAGCCGCCTACAGAAAGTGGAATTTAAAGGGCCTTATCCTTGGCCACATCATCATTGCCTTTTTGATTGTGACCTATATTTTTGCCAAGCCTGTTTGGCATTGGGTTGATGTCCACTTTTTTCAGGCAATCAATTCCACTTTAGAAGGACACAAATGGTGGCAGGTATTCTGGGCCTGTGCCAATCACCGAATGGCCGATTGGGTAGAAGATGTTTTCATCATTGGGTTTTTTAGCATCTATATCTCACAAGCTCCCAAATATTTTAAATTGCGCAGGCTTGCAGAATTTCTTTTCTGCATCCTCTATGTTGCACTCATTATTTTCTTAGTAAACGAAGTGCTCTTTCGTGGACATCTGAAAATCCCCAGCCAAAGCCCCACATTGATTGTCGAAAATTGCGTGCGCCTGTCTCAGTTAGTCCCATGGATGAAAGTCAAAGATGTAGCGTCTCGCAGCTTTCCCGGCGATCATGGCACAACCGCCCTTTTATTTGGAGGCGCCATGCTATTCTTTACCAGGGGCAAGCTTCGCCTCATAGCTTGTCTCTATGCAGCGTTCCTTTGCATTCCACGCCTCATTACCGGCGCACACTGGCTCTCCGATATCATCGTCGGCAGCGGCACCATCGCCCTCTTTTTCCTCAGCTGGGCCCTCTTTTCCCCTCTCCACTCAATCTGCATCTCCAAAATCGAAACCTTCCTTAAGCTCCCATTTTCTGTTCGCAAGGAAAGCTAAAAGTTATTGATCTCTTAATTGCGATTAACATTTAGAAGAAACATGCAAGCAATCAAGCTCACGATGCCGGTAATTTCCGCAGAGCGACTACGATGGAGTAATAATCGTTGCTCATGAGACAAACCCTTAGGGCGTGTTCACGGCCGTGCCTTTCAGAGATTTCTATGGGATACCCATTCTCTTTTTCAAAGGAAGTCGCAGAGTCATCGTTTAATAAAGATTTCCCTAAAGCACGGAATAAAATTACCATAAACATTACTTGACAAATTGATGCAATTTGCCATTGGCCACGACCATTAATTTCAACAAATTCTTTTTTACCATCTACACCAGCAAAGACCTTCCCTCTGGTTTTTCCGACAACACTTACATAGTACCAACCTGATAACTCTAAGGGCTTTCTTCTTATATAAGCTATTTCTTTTTCTGTAAGAGAGGTTAACTTATTATCAAAAACATTGGAATTGGACCCAGTTATATTGTGGTTAATTTTCTCTAGTGTGTCTAAGCATGGCGTCTCACCATTTAGAGTTTCAGGAAAATACATAATCCATACTTGGCTCCCAAACAAATGAGCTGTATTTGGGATCTGAGTTAGGTGCGAAGCCAGAGGGAGGACTGGGCCAGGATCTATACCTGCAAGTCTTATGGCCCGCTCACCAAAATAGGGCTCCATGTACATCTGTCTGGGATTACGACGAAAAGGGGCCATGGGAGGAATCTCTTCTGGAGAGCCTATATACTCTTCAATTAAGTCTAAAATGATATCGTTGTCGTTGCCACCAAAAAAATTAGCCTCCGCTGCTGCTAGTCTGTCAGAAAAATTTTTCGAAGTACTTGCTAAGGCCTTGCGCACATGATAAGGGGCATACATGGTATGTCTTTGTTTATACATCTGCATAAATTCTCTTTGAAACACCATTTTCCAAGGGCTTTGATGTACATTAGAAGGGCTGGCTTCACGCATCCACGATCTGCATGTACTTTCCGCGCTGAGAAGATCTGGGACTTCCAAATAACTCATGATGTGACGTACAACGTCTCCATATAAATCTTGTGCCAAGCTATGAGGGGCTGTCTGAGAAGAAGAGGATTGTTCTAAGAGCGGGCTTCCAATAACTAGAGAGGGAGCCTCTTGAGGAGTTATAACAGGTACTGAAGGTCCTGGAAGAGGTGCGCTAGGCATTTCATTATTGAGATTGCGAGGTGAAGTATAATATGCATAGTGTTTGCAGCCTCGATAAAAGGCATAGAAAGCAACAGATCCTATAGCAACCTCTATGACGATGACACCGCCTAGAGTTAAAACCTTTACTCCTTGGCTAAATCCGTTAATACTTTGACCTGCTGCGGCTACTGCACCCAACGAGAAAATGACAACAAGAGCAGTTGCCCCTACAAAAGCCGCTGCAGCAAGCGGTAAGTGGCGCTCAGGAGCATATCTTCTTCCAAAAACCGTAGGTTCTACTTGCCTCATACCATCTGTTCTATTTACCACTGTCATTTAGCCCTCTAAATTTATACTAACCGACTTTGGGTTTTAATGAAGCTCACTTGCGCTCGCAAACTAAGATCTTATTTCTAACTCACCTT
>JABDHB010000050.1:0-4721 GCA_013285775.1 Chlamydiota bacterium
TCGATGTCATAGCAACAAGAATCATAATAAGGTAATTGAAAAGGCGCGGGGATATTCCTAAAACCTTTGCTAGAACAGAATCGAACGTTGTAAGTTGGAATTCCTTAAAAAAAAGGGTAAAAATTCCCACGTTGATTAAAGCAATTATCCCGATTAACTTTAGATCAGTGATATGTAAAGCATCAACATTTCCCATCACAGCCTCAATACCTATGTGACTGCTTCTTGTTAAGGCAGTTACACATACAACGCCCAGAGCAAAAAGGGAGGTAAATACCAAACCAATGCTAGCATCTTCCTGTAACCGAACTGTATGAGTTAAAAATTGGGTAAGTAGCGTAGTTGCAAGAGCGCTGATGAGAGCTGCTACAAACAACACCTCAAAATTGAGAGTCTGTGACCCTAAAAACACAAAAGCTAAAACAATCCCGAGTAAAATTGTATGGGAAAGTGAGTTGGCAAGCATAGTCATTTTCTTTAAAACGAGAAACACTCCAAGAACTCCGGTGGAAATGGCAACTAGACTGAGTACTAGAATCTGAACCTCATCTGAAGCCATGTTCGGAAATCCGATCATCATCCTCTGGAAAAAAATGATGAAGACCTGAAAAAAATTTTTATCCCAATAAGGATTCATAGACGTTCTCTTGGAATGGGTTGTTTATGAGGATCTAACTTTGGGTTCTTCAAAAGCAACATAAGTTCTTTTTCAAGCTCAGGAGTAATAATATGTTCCATTTCCTCAGCATTTCTATGCACTTTTTCTACCTTTTGTCCTAAATAATCTACGAGATAAACTTCCCAAAGACGATGCAAACGGACAATGCGAGAAGCATAAATAAATCCCTCTGGCGTTAAATGATATTTTTCATCCACCCATCCCTGCCACTTGAGCCAAAAGGAAAGAGACCAAGAAAGATCAAAAGGCTCATTCTTCCACATACTTTTTAAGGCATTTTCTAGTCGACACTGCCATTTGTGCTCTATAATCCGTGTATAACGCCCAGAAAGACCAATAATAAAAGAAATAGCGCAAAGAGCTGTCGCAAAAAGAAGGATCATCGGTCCTGTAGGCAAAGAAAAATTTTTCTCCCCTGCCACTTGCATCAGTTCAGGAATAATAACAGAAAAGTAATTCCCAAAAAAACCACTGAGAAGTCCAAAAAAACCTGAAAGTATGAGTAAAATAGAGAGACGATGAGTAAATTGCCTTGCACAAATTCCAGGAGCGATGAGCATCCCTGACATCAAAACGACCCCTACACTTCGGATACCAATGCAAATAGCCAAGACGAGGAGGCAATAGATCATATTCTCAAAAAAATTCACCCTTATCCCGATACTTTTAGAAAAGTCTACATCAAAATGGATCGCTTCGATCGAACGATACAATAGAAAAAAGGTGGTAATAATCAAGCAGCAGAGAATTCCATAAGTCAAAACATGGATATCCATTAATGTGGCGCTCTGTCCGTATAAAAATAACTGTATCTGCTTATACCACATCGCATGAGTTGTTTGAATTCTGCTCGCAATCAATATCCCAACCCCAAAAAAAACAGAAAGGACAAAACAAAGGGCTGCGTCGCTTTTAACTCTCAGTTTCCTTTCCATTTTATGAATGATAAAAAGAGCTAGAAGAGAGGTACAAAAAGCTCCTACTAAAATTCCTATCCCTATTATTTCTTCTTGGAAAGGAAAATAGGAAGAAAGGAAAATCAGTCCAATCACAACTCCAGGATAGCTTGCGTGAGAAAGAGCCTCTCCTAAAAGAGAACGCTTCCGAATAATCACTAATACCCCAATAAGAGAAGAAGCTAGGCACATGAGCATGCTGCCTATCGTAGGCGCGCGAAAGACCGGATCAGTAAAAAAATCTAAAGGAGAATAAATCATTTGACGCCAGAGGCTTTGCTTTGGGAGAGTTTGGCAGCTTCATCTAATAATAAAGCACTTCTTCCGTAAGTGCGCATTAAATTATCTGAATGAAACACCTCTTTTACAGGTCCTGAGGCTATCAAGCATGTATTTAACATAATTACCCAATCAAAATAACTCTCAACACAAGTTAAGTCATGGTGGACCACGAAAATTGTTTTTCCCTCTTTTTTAAGCTTACGAAGAAGGGTCATAATCTCTTTTTCTGTTGCCATATCAACCCCAGCAAATGGTTCATCTAAGAGGTAAATATCAGCATCTTGAAGCAAAGCTCTCGCAATAAACACTCTTTGTTGCTGCCCCGAAGACAATTGGGAAATTTGCCTGTTTGCAAAGCCAAGCATGCCCACCTTTTCCAGAGCTCGACGAGTAGCTTCTTTATGAGCTTTCTTTGCCCACTTAAAAAAACCGAGCTTTCCATAAACTCCCATAAGTACTACATCAAACACAGTGATCGGAAAATCCCAATCTACAGAACTTCTTTGAGGAACATAAGCAGATTTTCCATCCAATTTAATCTTTCCAGAAAGAGGTTTAACTAGGCGGAGCGCAGCTTTAAGAAGAGTACTTTTCCCAGCTCCATTAGGTCCGATAATTCCAATAAGTTTTCCTTTTGGAACAGAACAACTGACATCCCAAAGCACTGCCGTTTTATCGTAATTTACAGTTAAATGCTCTACATAAAAGATCTCGTCACTCATTTAGTTCTCCGCTAATCACATCTGCATTATATTGCATCATCTCTAAATAATTCCTAGGCCCCATAGCATCTGCATATAACGGGTCATTGGAGATTCTAACATCAATCCCCTTTTCTTTGCAGACATAGGCGATCTTTTTTAAAGAATCCTTACTAACATTTGACTCAGGAAAAAGAACGTGAATATTATTTAGCTGAATTTTTAGAACCACTTCTTGAATATCAGAAACACTTAACTGCCCTTCAGGAGCAAGCCCCTCAGGAGCTATACATCTCGCATCACCTAAATATCTTTTTGCAAAATAGTTAAAAGCATCATGACTGGTTACTAAATATCTCTTTTGATCAGGAATCTCTTGCATCATCTTCATGATTTTCTGATCTAAAGCTTCTAGTTCTTCTTTTAAAATATTTCCATTATCCGCGTACTCTGCAGCAAAAACAGGATCCCTCTCAGAAAGTGCCTCTACAATAGTGTCTACGGTCATTTTCATTAGAGATACATCCAGCCAAATATGAGGGTCTACTTGTCCATTTTTTGTTAAAATAGATTCAGGAGACCTTTTTTGAATTTCATTCCCAAGAGAAACTACTCTAGGATGCATCTGAAGACGTCTTTGGACACTAGCTCCATGCTCAAGACCGAGCCCATTAGAAAAAATTATCTGAGCAAATTGAAATTTTTCATCATCCCCTTTTACAAGTTCATACGTATGAGGATCTACATCTCCATAAATCAGTGTCAATTGATCAATCCTCTCTTTACCTACACGCGAAACCAAATCTCCTATCATTCCTGTAGTAGAAAGAATTTTAATTTTGCCATTATCTTTTAACCAATTTTCCAAATCACTTCTTTTTCGATTTTCATTTTGACTACAGCTAATTAGGAGAAGAAGTAGACAAAGAAATATTTTTTTCATATGAGATCACCATTTATGATCTCGATATTATCAGATATAAAATGAAATTGTTGCAAGAAAATATCACAAATCCATAAAATCCAGTAATTGAGCAAAACCGCTTTATAAACCCAATGAGGAATCTAATTATGAGTGAACCAAAAAACCTACGAGAAGTTGAAGATGTTATTGCAAAAGCAATAAAGAAAGTAAATGTAAGAAAAGAAAATGATCTTTGTAAATATCTTCCTATGACTACAGGGGGCTATATGCACCATTTTACTCTCCGTAAAATGAAAACTAAGCAACCTCAAGAACTTTCTAGTATTATAGAAAAATTTATTATTAACTCCGACAGACCTACTTCAGTAGCTCCAAAGCAACGCGCTCCAAGAGGATCGCGCAAACGTCGCGACCAATATACCTTTAATAGAGGCCAATTAGAAAGAATGCTGAACATTGCGAGACTTGCCGGCGATAAAGAAATGATTTCCATGCTCAGCCCAAAAAAATCTTTAGCTACATGCAAAAGAGAACTCATTGCATCTATTAGACACGGAAAAATTGAACAAGAACTTTGGACTAGCTATGGGGAGTGTATCCATGCTCAACAAGCAATTTTAAATGCTTATTCAAATGATTTAGCGATGTCAAAATAAATTTTTTTAGATCTAGGCCTCATGGCCTAGATCTCTATCTTGCATTTTTCTGTTGTTTTTAAATCAAAATCCTCTATAATAGGCTTTTTAAATTTGCATTATTAACCCTAAAGGTATCAAATGTCACAACAAACCCAACCAGCAGCATTTGGAAAATGGAGGTCATTTTTTTGGCCTGTGCATGGATTTGAGCTAAAAAAGCTTCTTCCCATGTTCTTTCTATTTTTCTTCATTAACTTTAATTACACTATCTTAAGAGATACAAAAGACGCATTAATTGTTACAGCCCCAGGCTCTGGAGCTGAAGCAATTCCGTTCTTAAAAGTATGGGGGGTATTACCCGTCGCCATTCTTTTCATGATTGTATATTCCAAATTAGCTAACAAACTGAGCAAACCAGCACTTTTCTATGTAACAATCACATCTTTTATTGCGTTCTTTGGTATTTTTGCTCTCTTCCTTTACCCTGCACGTGATGCACTCCATCCAACAGTGGTAGCTGATAAATGGATATTTGTCGCG
>JABDHB010000050.1:4731-5949 GCA_013285775.1 Chlamydiota bacterium
TGTGCCGATAATGCTGATCATGCCAGCTAGAGAATCTCTAAAGATAACAAAAGAGAAGAATCCAACAGTGGTAGCTGATCAACTTCAAGCATTTTTACCCGATGGACTTAGCGGTCTTGTAGCTCTTTTCAGAAATTGGACATATGCACTTTTTTACATCATGTCTGAGCTTTGGGGAAGCGTTGCGATTTCCCTTCTTTTCTGGGGATTTGCAAACGATACTACACGAGTTTCTGAATCTAAACGTTTTTATGCAATGTTCGGCCTTGGCGCTAACTTTGCGATGCTTTTTTCAGGACCAGCAATTATTTATTTCTCAGACATTAGATCTAAGCTTCCTGCCGGAGCAGATGCTTGGGGCGTATCATTAAATTATATGCTTAGCCTTGTAGTTCTCTCAGGATTGATCGTGATGGGAATCTACTGGTGGATTAACAAAAATGTTCTTACAGATCCCCGCTTCTTTGACGTTACTGAAGTTAAAAAAGCAAAGAAAGAAAAGCCTTCTATGTCACTTGGAGAGAGCTTTGCATTCCTCTTAAAATCAAAATATATTCTTGCTTTAGCAGTTATCGTTATCAGCTACGGCGTTGCGATCAACTTAGTGGAAGTTACCTGGAAAGGACAACTTAAGCTTCAATATCCAAACCCTAACGATTACAGTGCCTTCATGGGATATTTCTCTACCTTTACAGGTATTGCAACTATCTTAATGATGCTCTTTGTTGGTGGTAACGTGATCCGCAGATTCGGATGGGGCATGGGAGCGCTCATTACTCCTGTGGTTCTTCTGATTACAGCCGTTGGATTCTTCTCTTTTGTTATCTTTAGAGATTCTCTAGCTGGCATGATCAGCATTATCGGCACAAGTCCGCTTATGATTGCAGTAGTCTTTGGAACAATCCAGAATATTATGAGTAAATCTTCTAAATATTCTCTCTTTGATCCGACTAAAGAAATGGCTTACATTCCTCTTGACCAAGAATCTAAAGTTAAAGGAAAAGCTGCTATTGACGTAGTGGGAGCTCGCCTTGGAAAATCAGGTGGATCTCTCGTTCAACAAGGACTTATCGTATGGCTGGGTTCACTTGCAGCGATTACTCCTTATGTAGCTGCAATTCTATTTGCTATCATTTTCGCTTGGATCATAGCTGCAAAATCTTTAAGTAAGAAATTTGCAACGCTCTCAGCGGAAAAAGAAGAACAGTCAAGAGAGAA
>JABDHB010000051.1 GCA_013285775.1 Chlamydiota bacterium
ACGCGACTTAAGCTTTTTCTTTCTTTTTTTTGTAAGGTTGGCTATGATTACCAATTTTAACTTTAGGACAAAAGATGAATAAGCGTTCTCTGATTTTTGTGATAGGACTTACAGCTGCACTGTACTTTGTAAATCAATATTTTTCTTCAAAAGATCAAGAAAGAAGACAAGAACAACAAGTAGCGCCTGCAAAAGTTGTAGCACCCGTGCTGCCTACGCCTGCTCCTATCCAAGAGAGCGTGAACGGAGAAAAGTATTACGTCCTTGAAAATGGATTCCAACAACTCGTTTTCTCCAATGTTGGAGGATCTTTAGTAGAAATTAATTTACCTATCAAAAGCAAAGAAAATCCTGATAGCAATGTTCTTCCAATAAGAGCTGATAAAGTCATGGAAATGGATTATAGCAAAAATGACCATTTCCCCGAGTTTGCCTACCAAGAAGTAAATGGAGGAGAACAAACAGGAAAAATAGGAGGGTATTATCCCCTATTACGCCGCTCCATTGTAGGAAAAACAAAAGAAAATCCCCGTTATTATGCTCTAAATGTCCTCGGTAGCGAGGAAGGAAATATTCTTTACAACGTAAGCAAATACGAAAAGGATGCCATTGTATTCGAAGGGATATCTGAAAACCGAAAAATCATAAAAACCTTCTCTTTTCCTAAAGAAGGGAAGAATGCCCCTTATTGTTTTGATCTTTCGATTCAAATAGATGGTGATTCTAAAGGATTAATGTTGACATCAGGCGTTCCAGAAGTAGAGCTTATTTCTGGCAATCCAGCCCCTGCACTTAAATATCAGATTCAAAAAGGAAAAAGACCCCTTGTAGAACTCATTGACCTACCAAAAAATAGCTCTACAATACCTTCTATTGAACCTAAATGGGTTAGCAATTCAAACGGTTTTTTTGGACTGATTTTACAGCCTCTTACAGAAATGGGTGGAGGGTTTTCCGTTTCCAAGATCCCAGGAACAAATTTCCCTACAAGATTGACTCTTGTCGATTCAGAATATGATTTATATCCTGCAGAAAAATATCCAGGATATGAGATGGGTCTATTTCTCCCTCAGACAGCAAAAACTTCTCAATTTCGAGTTTTTGCAGGACCATTTGCAACAGAAGTTTTAGAAACGGTCGATACTGCTTATGGAGTAAATTATAAAAGTGCTCAAAGCTTTCATGGATGGTTTTCATTTATCTCTGAACCTTTTGCTAAGTTCTTAATGATTCTGATGAATTTCTTTTATTTCATCACCCATTCCTGGGGCTTTTCCATTATCCTGCTTACATTAGCTTTAAGGGTCATGCTCTATCCGCTCAATGCCTGGTCTATTAAATCTACTGTAAAAATGCAACAGATCGCTCCTCAGGTAACCGCTATCCAAGAAAAATACAAGAAAGAGCCAAAACGAGCCCAGATGGAAGTGATGGCCCTTTACAAAGAAAAAGGGGTTAACCCGATTACTGGATGTTTCCCTATACTCATTCAAATGCCTTTCCTCATTGGGATGTTCGACTTGTTAAAATCAGCCTTTGAACTAAGAGGCGCGAGCTTTATTCCAGGCTGGATTGACAACTTGACAGCTCCTGATGTCTTATTTAGCTGGAATTATCCTGTAGTTTTCTTTGGAACAAATTTCCACCTACTTCCGATCATTTTAGGTGTTGTGATGTACTATCAACAACGTCTTAGCACACCAAGACCTAAAGATCCTAAGCTCATGACAGAGCAGCAAAAACAACAAAAAATGATGGGCAACATCATGACTCTTGTTTTTGCTATCATGTTTTACCATTTCCCTTCAGGGCTGAACCTTTACTGGCTCTCCTCGATGGTTCTTGGGATTGTGCAGCAATGGTGGATGATGCGCAGAATGACCGTCGCAGCAGCGACCTCCTCAAAAGTTGTCGACATCACCCCCACCAAGAAAAAATAGAAGGGAAAGATATGTTTGTCTTTAAAGGATTATGATAAAGCTTTTTATGCCTTTTTTTAAACGCAGAGAAAGAAGAGAAAGAAAAGAAGACGCAAAGCAAAACATTGCTCTTCGCTTCGCTTAGAGCAGTGTTTTGTTTATTATAGAAAGGAATGCAAAAGATCCCTTTTAAGTTATTCTCGGATAAACTTATTCGTATTCTTTTTTCTTCCTTCAATAGAAAGACAAGAATTCACTGACTATCTTCAGGCGGCAAAAGGGAACTAGACGGTAAATTCCTAAATTCTGCCGCCTGAAGATAGTCAGTGAATTCTTGTCCTTTGCGTCTTCTTTTCTTTCTCCTCTTTCTCTGCGTTAAAAAAAAGCATAAATAACCTTGCCATAACATAAGCTTGATATCTTGATGATGATTAGGTACGATTTGAGGATGAAGCAGTGGGATGAGTTTTTACGTAGACAGACAGAAGAGCTTGGGAGCGATGTTGCTGATAAATGGCTCCACAGCCTAAAAGTTGTGAATTTCGATGCATGTAATTTGTACTTAGAAGGCAAAGATCTCTTTCATTTAGAGTGGTTTGAAGAGCATATACGAAAAAAACTCCCTGATCTTAAAAACGAAAACCAAAAACTCATCAAAGTGCACCTGCGCGTTCATGGAGTCGAAAAAAAAAGACGGACACAGGAAGAAATTTTAGAATTTCAGCTTGAATTTGAAACGTTAGATCCCTACGCAAAACTAGAAAATTACATCCCCGCTAAGTCTAATGAAATCCCCTTTACCTATATCAAAGAGCTTGGACCCACTGTTTATAATCCCCTCTATCTTTATGGGAAAAGTGGAACAGGTAAAACGCATTTACTCATGGGAATTGCCCATAAATTTAGAGAATTAGGAAAAAAAGTCATTTATGTGAACGCACAGGTCTTTACAAACCATCTTGTTAAAGCGATACGGATGGGAATGATGCAAAACTTCCGTAATAGTTACAGATGCGCGGATCTATTGATCATTGATGACGTTCATCTCTTTGCTAATAGAAATGCCACTCAAGAAGAAATTTTTCATACATTTAACTATCTTCATGGAGAAAAAAAGCAAATTATCCTAAGCGCCAATTGCGCCCCTCAGCTCCTTTCTGAGATTGAACCAAGACTTGTAAGTCGGTTTGAATGGGGAATCACCCTCCACCTTGAAAAACAAGAAAATCTGAAAGAAGTCCTTCTTAAAAAGGCAGAGCTTTTAGGATTTCCTTTAACGGAAGAACTCACCTATTTTCTATTAGAAAATTTTCATAGCATTAAATCACAACAAAAAGCACTAATGACCCTAATTTTGGGATCTCATCTTCAAAAAACGACCCATCCAACAAAACTTCTAAAGGAAAACCTCGAAGAAGAAATTAAGAACAAACTCACTTCAGAAAAAATTGTTCAACAAGCAGCTATCTACTATGGGATCAGACCTGCAGATATTTTAGGTAAGTCGCAATCGCAAGAATGTTCCTTGCCTCGCCAAATCACGATGTATTTATGCAGAAAAGAGCTCAGCCTCCCCTATCAAAAAATTGGGAAGCTTTTTTCTCGAGACCATTCGACTGTGATGACTTCAATTAAACAAATCATTAAAAAAATTGAAGCCGGTGATAGTGAAATCATCGGCTCCGTTGAAACAATCCTTAAAGAACATTAAGCACTAGATCTTAATATAACGCTCACGCTCGCCGGGTTTACCATGAGGTTGTGGAGTTGGCATCCCTGGAACCGCTTCTTTTGCTGGCTCTCTTCCTTCCATGATGTCTTTAACCTTCTTTCTCCATTTTTCCACGCACTCGACAAAAATAGGAGCAAAGCGTCTTAAAGCAGAAGAATCTGTACCAATACCCATATCGAGAACACAATGCATAAGAATAAGCTCTTCTGGCACAGCAACACCAATACCGCCACCCACCATTTGTCCACCAAGCATCGAACCTACGAGCAAATGCTCATAAAGCTTCAATTTCGTTTTATCATCCTTTGGAAGTCCATCCAAGATAGGAGAATAGAGATATAACCGATCTGTGTTTGGCTCGAAAGTTAAGTGCAGGGAAAACTCGTTATCAATGCCTAAAATACAGGTATTATTTTCATCAAATCCTAATCCCTCAAGGTTAAGCTCCTTTGCAAATTCTCTCAGATTGTCTTTCGCATTCTCAAATGACATGAAAACTTCCTCCTTTTTTCGTTAAAAGACCCATAATTAATGAAAATCCGATTAAAAGTCAAGAGATGTTTCAAGATATTCTTTTTTAGTGTATGTGAAAGAGATGAGCACGATAAATTACAAAAGCCTTAAAGGGGCTCCTTCCCCTCTGGGTTTTTCAAAAACCGAAGAAGGGATGAACTTTGCTGTATTTACCAGACATGGAACATCTGTTTCCCTTTGTTTATCAACAGAAAATTCTTTCCTAGAAATTCCTTTAAACCCACGCCTAAATAAAACGGGATTTATCTGGCATGTCTGCATTGCAAACTTACCCTCAGGGCAATGGTCCTACGGTTATAGAATTTGTGGTCCTAAAGAAAAAGGGCTCCAATTTAATTCAAAGCTCATTCTTCTAGATCCTTATGCAAAACAGTTAAATACTTCCAATGAATGGGGTAAAGGAATGAGTGATCCCCAAGGCCTTGTACAAGAAAATCTCCTTTTTGATTGGGAAGAGGTGAGTTTTCCTTTAATTCCATTCGAAGATTTAATTATCTATGAAATGCATGTCCGAGGCCTCACCATCCACCCATCTAGCAATGTAACACATAAAGGGCTCTATGAAGGGATCATCGAAAAAATCCCTTATTTAAAAGAGCTTGGAGTAAATGCCATAGAACTTCTTCCCGTTTTTGAATTTAACGAATGTGAAATACCAGGTCCCTTAAAAAACTTTTGGGGATATTCCACCATAAACTTCTTCTCTCCAATGAACCGTTATGCAAATAACGACGCCATTCATGAGTTTAAAAAAATGGTTAGAGAACTACATCGAAATAAGATCGAGGTAATATTAGACGTCGTATTTAATCACACAGGAGAAGGAAATAAAAATGGACCGACTATTTCTATGAAAGGGCTCGATAACAACATCTATTATATGACTGATGCCAACGGAAATTATCGGGATTATACAGGATGTGGAAATACTTTAAACTGCAACCATCCTATTGTAATGAAAATGATCCTTGACTGCCTAAAATATTGGGTTTCTGAAATGCATGTTGATGGATTTAGGTTTGATCTTGCTTCCGTTTTAACAAGAGACACTCACGGAAACCCGATGAGCGATCCTCCCCTCATTCACGCGATTTCAAACGATCCCGAACTAGGTTCCGTGAAACTCATCGCAGAAGCGTGGGATGCAGCAGGCCTTTACCAGGTAGGTTCTTTTCCCCACTATTGCAGATGGGCAGAGTGGAATGGGCAATATAGAGATGTTGTCAGACGTTTTATTAAAGGGACAGACAATCAGGTAAGTAACTTTGCAAAAGCGATCACAGGTTCTGAATACCTATATGGACAGGGAAGAGCCCCCTACCATAGCATTAATTTTGTCACCGCTCACGATGGATTTAGTCTTAAAGACCTCGTATCTTATCAAGAAAAATACAATCTAGCTAATAGAGAGAATAACAATGATGGTACAAATGACAATGAAAGCTGGAACTGTGGCGAAGAGGGG
>JABDHB010000052.1 GCA_013285775.1 Chlamydiota bacterium
TGGAAGAAGAGTTGCTTGAAAGGATCAAAGACAGCTTAAAGTCGTCTGAAGCCAGCAGCATTGCTCTTGAAAAAGAGATCCAAAGCAGCATTTCCCTTATTGATGAAGAGACAACCGCATTAAAAACACAACGGGATGAGCTCATTCTCGATGCAGATCCAGAAGTTCTCCAAATTTACGAAAGACTTTTACGTAATAAAAAAGACAGAGTGATTGTCGCCATTGAAAACCGTACTTGCAGCGGCTGCCACATTGTACTTACAGCACAACACGAAAACATGGTCCGCAAAGGAACAAACCTCGTCTTCTGCGAACACTGTTCACGCATCCTCTACTGGCTAGAAAGCGTAGCACTCGAAGGCAATACCGTCGCAACGAAACGACGTCGCAGACGAACACAAGTATAGCGCAATTTTTGGGGGAGTAGGCAATCGCTGTCACAAAAATGGCAGAGGAAAGTCTGGACTTCATAAGAGAAGATACCAGTGAAAGACTGGGGGCCGCAAGGCTACGGAAAGTGTAACAGAAAATATCCGCTACTGTAACAAGTAGACAGGCTGAAAATGCCAATTTTAAGAATTGGCTGCACTTGTAGAAATACAAGGCATTATAAACCCTATCTGAAGCAAGAATATTGGTCCGCATACTGTACTCTGCAGGGGCCAATAAATAATCGCTTGAGGAGTCTGGCGACAGGTTCCCTAGAAGAATGATTGCCCACGACAAAATCCGGCTTATCGCTCACCCAGTTTCCCAGGCCTTACGGCCTGGGCTTTTTTTTAACAACTTTTATTAATTTCTTTTCTTCATTGCGAAGCAATTTTGGAGTGCGCAAATTTATTTGCGCTTTTCTCCACATCGATTCATCGATGTGTAACCTAGCGGCGATGAATCGCCTTGAAAAAAAGCGGCAATAAATTGCCGCACTCCAAAAGTTCGCTACGCTCACTAGAGAGAGTCTTTTCTTCTCTTCCGTTCAGCGTTCAACGTTTCCCCATGGGTGTGCTTTGTCGTAGACTTCTTTTTTGAGGCGCTTAGAGACTTGAGTGTAGATTGTTGTAGTGCCAAGGGAGCTGTGGCCTAAGAGAATTTGGATAGTTTTGAGGTCCATCCCCTTTTCGAGCCAATGAGTGGCAATTGTGTGACGGATGGTGTGGGGAGTGATCCGGCCAGAGAGACCACTTTGCGCGAGATATTGTTTAAATAGGCGGTCTAAAGAGCGGACAGTGAGTCTTTTTCCATATTTATTCAAAAAGATCGCTTGCCGATCAAGCTCCTCCCGTTCTGGGTGAGATATGTAAGTATTAAGCCACTCTGCTGCATTTTTAGTGACGGGGATCACTCGTTCTTTTTTCCCTTTCCCTTTCACCCTAAGAGTGAGGTTTGCACCATCAAAATCTTGTTGATTTAGACCTATGAGTTCGCTGATGCGCAAGCCAGAGCTATAAAAGAGCTCCATGGCGCATCTGTCTCGGTATCCAAAAAGAGTTGTTGTGTCAGCTTGGGAAAAAAGGCGCTCGATATGCTCATAGTTCAGAGGAGTCGGAAGCTGCTTTTCTAGTTTTGGGCTTTCGATCTCGTCGAGAGGGTTAGTAGAAATCTTTTTTTCTTTCATGAGATATTTAAAGTAAGAACGAAGGGAGGAGAGGCGGCGAAGTATACTTCTTTTTTTAGCCTTTTTCAGGTTCAGGTGGGCTAAGAAAGAGCGGACAGCCTTTTTATCGACCGCAACAATTTTTTCAGCTTCAAGAAAAGCGCAAAAAGCCTCTAAATCGAGTCTATAACCCCGCAAAGTATGGGGAGAGGCATTTTTTACTGCCTGCATATAGTTTAGAAATTGATCTAAATCCCCTCGCATATATACAATATTCGACATGATTACATTAAATGCTATTACAAAAAAGATGGGGATCAGAACCCTCTTTGAAAACGTCACTGCAACATTCAGCACAGGCAACCGATATGGACTTACTGGCCCTAATGGAGCTGGCAAATCGACACTGTTAAAAATCATCATGGGTGTGGAAGAAGCCACAAGCGGAACTGTTACTCTCCCTAAAAGAGTCGGGTTTTTAAAACAAAATATCGAAGCCTTTAGAGATTTCAAAGTGGTTGATGTTGTTGTTATGGGAAATAAACGTCTCTGGGCTGCTTTTGCAGAAAGAGATGCCCTGTATGAAGTAGAGATGACCGATGCCGTGGGCATTAGACTTGGAGAAATTGAAGAAATCATCGGGGAAGAAAACGGATACGAAGCTGAGTCTGAAGCGGAAGTTCTTCTTACAGGCATGGGAATCCCCTCTCCATTGCATAATCAAAAAATGCATACGATCCCAACTGACCAACAATTTAAAGTGATGCTTTGCCAAGCGCTATTCGGCAATCCTGAAGCTCTCTTATTAGATGAACCGACTAACCACCTCGACTTGGAATCTATTGGTTGGTTGGAATCTTTCTTACATGAATACAAAGGAACACTGATCGTTGTCAGCCATGATAGACACTTCTTAAATGCTGTCACAACACACATTGCCGATATCGATTACGACACTTTAATTATCTATCCCGGCAATTATGACATGATGTTAGTTACCAAAACTGCAGCACGTGATCGGACAGAAGAAGAAAATAAATCGAAAGAAAAAAAGATCTCCCAGCTCAATGAGTTTGTCGCCAAGTTTGGTGCTGGAACAAGAGCTAGCCAAGTGCAATCACGAATCAGAGAAATTGAGCGCCTACAGCCTCAAGAACTCAAAAAATCCAATATTCAACGCCCTTACATCCGGTTTTACCCACCAGAAAGACCGTCTGGACAAATTGTCTACAAAATAGAAAAACTCAGCAAAGGCTATGATGACAAATCTGTCATTAAATCCCTTACCATGGATGTATTAAAAGGGGATAAAATTGGACTCATCGGAAACAATGGCCGAGGAAAAACCACCCTCCTAAAAATGCTTGCAGGAGTTCTTGCTCAAGACAGCGGAAAAATTGAGCTCGGACACCAAATACAAATTGGATACTTCCCTCAGAACCATGAAGAGGTCATTGATAAAAAAAGCGATATGACCGCATTTGAATGGCTCAAAAAAAGAAAAGAAGGGGTCTACGATCAAGAAATAAGAAGTATTCTAGGAAAAATGCTTTTTGGAGGTGATGATGCATTTAAACCCATCTCCCACCTTTCCGGAGGAGAAACCGCAAGGCTTATCATCGGAGGATTGATGCTCTGTAACTATAATGTCCTCATCCTAGACGAGCCGAATAATCACCTTGATCTTGAAGCAGTTTCTGCGCTTGCTTGGGCTATTAACGAATTCCAAGGCACCGTTTTGGTTGCCAGCCATGACAGAGATCTTCTCAATAATGGCGCGAATAAAATTTTAGCCTTTGAAGAGAACAAACTCCACCTCTTCGACGGCAAGCTTGACGAATATTTCCGACACCGTTCATAACTTGCATCAAAAGAATAAATCTGTTATTCAATAAATATGCAAGGACCATCACAAGTTGGAGGGGCGCTCCCCCTCCCAAATCAGTATCCTCAAACAGAGCCGTTATCTACACTCTCGAAATTTGCTGCGCAGATCAATACTTTTGCAAATAACCCTTATAATGCAAATGCAGAAGAATTTGCGAAAATTATTCTCCAACTGAGCAAAGAGGCAAAATCTGTATGAAGCAAGAAGATATTAAAGACGCTGCCCAAATCGTAAACAACATTCTAGAGCAGCCTCTTAGCATAGAGGGCGCCTCTGAAAATATCTCCCTTTTAAAAGCTGCAGAACAGTTCAACAAAAGCAACCCCGAATCAGATCTCTATAAAATCATCCGCTCCTTCATTGAGCATCCCGAAGGAACCAAAGCTCTTCTCACAGAACTCGAGCTCCTCCTTGCCGACCTAAAAACCTGAACTTTTCCATAATTTCGGCGACAGCTTTTTGAGAGATCTGTATAATTGCAGGATATGAGAAAAAAAGAATACCGGCAAAGTTCGTTAGATACACCACTTGGCCCTATGATCGCAATTGGAGATGAAGAGTTCCTTTATCTTTTAGAGTTTGTTGATTGTCGTGGCCTAGAGAGAGAAATTGAAAGGCTTACAGAAAGAACAGGAGCAACCATTATTCCCGGCACTACTCCACCCATCTCTTCGATTAAAGAGGAACTAGATCAATATTTTAACAAAAAATTAAGAGAATTTAAGACCCCTTTACTTCTTCTTGGATCTCACTTTCAAAAACGGGTCTGGGAAGAATTACAAAAGATCCCTTTAGGAAATACCCAAGCTTATTCAGATATAGCCGTTGCTATCGGTAAACCTACAGCCTTTAGAGCTGTAGCCAATGCAAATGGGGCGAACCAGCTTGCCATCATCATCCCTTGCCACCGCGTCATTAGACTTCTTTCGAAACCTGCTTTGCTTGAAAAAACCGATGATTTTTCCGAATTTTCCTCTTCCTGCTGCCAAGACATACTTGAACACGTAGGCGGGCAGCAGGAAGAGGAAAATTCGAAAAAAGGGCGGTTTTGTCTGCAAATGAGGTTTCGAAAGAAGTCTATTAATTCAAATGGCGCAATCGGAGGCTATGCAGGAGGCATTGCACGCAAAGAGTGGCTCCTAAATCACGAAAAAGAAATTTTCGACTAAAATACGGCATATCGTAAAATAGTCGTGACTAAAATACGATATATCGTAAAATGGTCATATGCGCAGAATATACCAGGCAATTATCCATTCTCACCTTTCTAAGTATCGACAAATGGTCTTTCTTATGGGACCACGCCAGGTAGGTAAAACCACTCTTAGTCAAGAGGCTGCAACCTCGCTCACTAGTTATTATTTCAATTGGGACAACCCCGCTGAAAGACTCCTCTTTATTGAAGGGCCCGATGCTATTGCTAGGCAGGCCGGATTGGAACAGTTATCAGAAGAGATGCCTCTTCTTATTTTCGATGGAATTCATAAGTATGGAAAATGGAAAAATTTCATAAAGGGTTTT
>JABDHB010000053.1 GCA_013285775.1 Chlamydiota bacterium
TAGTTTTCAAGAGCATAACGATCCTGATAAAAGAGCTATCTGCCTGCATAGATTTGCAGGACATGAACTCTTAGCAGTCGAAATCATGGCTTATGCATTGCTTGCATTTCCACAAGCTCCAAAACACTTCAGAAAAGGAGTAGCAAATACCCTTAGAGAAGAACAGGGACACGTACGCCTCTATGTTGCGCGTATGGAAGAGATGGGACTTAAGTTTGGCGATTTACCCCTATACCGCCATTTCTGGGCTCACATTCCTTATTTAACAGATCCTGTAAAGTACATTTCTGTGATGAGTTTAACATTTGAAATGGCTAACCTCGATTTCGCTCCCCATTATGGAAAATCATTTGCCTCCCATGGAGATGAAAAATCTGCAGAATTAATGAAAATCATCTTAGAAGATGAAATTCAACACGTTTCCTTTGGCTATAACTGGCTAAAAAAAAATGAAAGGAGAAGCAGATGATTGGGATCTTTGGGAAAAATCTCTTCCACCCCTTATGACCCCAAAACGAGCAAGAGGCTTCCTCTTCAACAGCGAGAGCCGCAAAGCTGCTGGCCTCCCCGATCACTGGATCCATAACTTGATGCCTTAGGCAAAATAGTGTCGCCAGTTCCTGGCTCAGATGTGGAGCATACGATTTCCGTGGGTTCCTCACATTCGTTCGTCACACCACGGCTAACAACTGCCATCGCTTCGCGATTTGATTACCGCTTTGCGGTTAAGATAAGATCAGGTTTTAACAACAGAATCAGAGCTTTAATCTTAACCGCAAAGCGGTAATCAAATCGCGAACCGATGGCAGTTGTTAGCCGTGGGTGGGAACCCACGGAAAAGATGCACCACCTCCCCCACGCCAGGAACTGGCGTCACCATTTTGCGTAAAGTGAGTAAGATGAGTTACTCGCAAGCTATTGTAGAACATATTTATTTTTTTGTATTTTTCTCTGTGGTGCATTAGACCTCTTTCGAAATTTGCTTTGCTCGAAAAAATCGATGATTTTTTTGGCCTTTCGATCTGCTGCTGCAAGACATACTCAAGTGAGTAGGCGTAGCAGCAGCAGATCGAAAGGTCGAGAAAAGGGCGATTTTAGCGGGCGAATGAAATTTCGAAAGAGGTCTATTATCTCTGTGGTAAATTATTTGCATTCCACGGCTTAAGCTTAAGTCTGTTTACGCAACAAGGCCATGCAGAAGTATTCGAGGATATTTTTGAGTTTGATGTGGGATTGGACTGCATCGCGGCATTCCTGGATGAGGTCAGCGATCTTTTCCATAGGCTTGCCTTGAGAGTGGTGGTAGTGGAAGATTTTTTCGAAAAGGAGGTCTACCTCTTTGTACCATTGGATCGATTCCTCTTCTTTAAGATCAGTAAAAAAGGTTTCTAGTTTTGTTGCATCTGCAGAGCCGTTTAAGAAAGCGATGAGGTCTGCTTCCCAAGGTTTTGTTTCTGTAGTCTTAGCTGTAGCAAAAAAAGGCACATGGGAACATCTAGAAAGGATAGTGGGAAGGAGGCTTTTAGGCTCTGTTGCAAGAAGAATTAGGACTGTGTCAGCAGGAGGCTCCTCAAGTGTTTTTAGAAGAGCATTACTACTTGTAGGCAACATTCTTTCTGCATCGTGAATAATAAATACTTTGTAAGGAGCTTCAAAGGGGGGCAAATGAACCTCTTTAATAAGCTCTTGCATAGATCCCATACTATGCATCCCACTTTTTCCTTCTGGCTTATACTGATGCACATTGAAAGAACTTGTAAGAGCTTGGGCAAAGGCTTCTGCAAAGGGAATTTTATCCGCAAGTCCTGAAAAAAGCAATGTACCAGGGATCCGTTTGGTTTCAAGCATGGAGAGCAACCGGTTTTTTACTTGATCATTTCCTAGACACTTAGAGAACGGCATAAATCAATTCCAAAGCTTGAGCGAGCACTGTTTCTTTTGTTTGCGTTGCATCGATAATTCGGAACCTTTTAGGCTCTGTTTTTGCAATCTGATGAAAAGCTTGTCGTATTTTCTCGTGAAATGCAACTGTTTCTGATTCAATCTTATCTTTATTGCTTGAAGCGCGCCTTAAGCCGAGTTTAGGATCGAGATCAAGGTAAATAGTGAGATTGGGAATGACTGCCGCTGAAGCAAATGCGCAAAGTTCTTTCACCCTGTCTATTCCAAAACCTCGCCCTTCTCCTTGATACGCTACGGTAGAGTCATTGAATCTATCACACAAAACAATCTCCCCTTTTTTCAGAGCAGGCAAAATGATTTCTTCTACATGCTGCGCTCTATCTGCAAGAAAAAGAAGAAGCTCTGTTCTTGGCGCGAGGATCACCTCATTTTTATGCAAAAGAAGATCGCGGATCGCCTCTCCTGTCTTTGTTCCTCCAGGAGCACGCGTTTTTACAAGATTTTTTCCTTCTTTTTTCAAATGGGAGAAAAGAGCCTCAATCAACGTTGTCTTGCCAGCTCCCTCTCCCCCTTCAAAAGTGATTAAAACTCCCTGCATACTTCTCTTTTATTCTTTTATCTCTATTGGTGTCTCTGGTGCTGCTGGGGCAGGTTCACCTGCTTTTTCAAGAGGTTCTATATGTTCCACTTTTTGTAATGCTACAAGAAGATCTCCTTCTTTTAGGTTTACAAGACGCACCCCTTGTGTGGATCTACCCATAACACGCACATCAGTCATTGGGATACGCACAGTTTGACCTGAATTAGACATAAGGAATACTCCATCCTTGTCTTTTACAGAAACAGCTCCCACTACAAGCCCATTTCTTTCGCTTATGATAATCGAGCGGACTCCCACTCCCCCTCTATTTGTCTGACGGAAATCGTCCACTCTAGAGCGCTTACCGTATCCATTTTCACAAACAACAAGAATGTTATCGTCTTCTATGACAATTTCACACGAAATAATCGCGTCGTTCTCTTTGTGTAGCGTAACTCCTTTAACACCTCTTGCAACGCGTCCTACAGGACGTACTTGAGCCTGATCAAAGCGTACCGCCATTCCCTGTCTTGTAAAGAGCATGATTTGCTGATCATCTTTTACAAGTCTAGCCGCAATCACTTCATCCCCTTCATCGATATTAATTGCATAGACCCCTTTTCTTCGAGGTGAGCTAAAGGCTCCAAGTTCTGTTTTCTTCACAACGCCTTGCTTTGTTGCAAGAAGAATAAACGCTGGAGCATTGAAATCTCTTACTGTTAAAATAGCGGCAATCTTTTCGCCTGGCTGGATATCTTCAAGAAGATTGATCAATGGTTTTCCTTTAGAACGTCTTCCCGTCTCAGGAATTTGCCAAACTTTGAGCCAATAACATCTTCCAAAACTTGTAAAGATGATCAGATGGTCATGTGTAGAGGCGACGTAAACATCTTTGATAGTATCAGCCTCTTTTTTCATTTCCATTCCAATAATACCCTGGCCCCCTCTTCTCTGCTCTCGGAACGTATCGATAGGCATTCTCTTTACATAATCATCTTCAGAAATTGTGATCATCACCTGTTCATCAGGAATCAGATCTTCAATTTGGAATTCCCCTTCTGCAGCGATCACTTTTGTTCTACGATCTGAAGTATGGTGTTTATGTAACTCGTGTAATTCATCTTTGATGATCCCGCGCACTAATGCTTCACTAGCTAGTACTGCTCTGAGGTGGGCTATTTTTGCAAGAAGCTCTTGATATTCCCCTTCAATTTTTTCCCTTTCAAGGCCTGTAAGTTGGTAGAGGCGTAAATCTAGAACAGCATTGGCCTGTCTTTCAGAAAGAATATAGGTTGCCATCAGTTCTTGTTTAGCGTTATCTCTATTACTACTTGCACGAATGAGTTTTACAACAGCATCTAAATGATCGAGAGCTTTAAGATACCCTTCTAAAATATGCGCTCTCGCTTCTGCTTTATTTAATTCAAAACGAGCTCTTCTCCGAATCACCTCTATTCTATGGTCGATCCATGCAGAGATAATCTGCTTGATGTTCATGATACGAGGCAAACCTTTATCAAGCGCAAGCATATTGCAGCCAAAGGTCACTTGCAAGTCAGTGTATTTGAAAAGTTGATTGATGGTTACATCTGGGATCTCCCCTCTTTTCAATTCAAGCACTACTCGCATTCCGTCTTTATCTGACTCATCGCGTAAATCTGAGATACCGGGAATTTGCTTTTCATTAACAAGCTCTGCAATTCTTTGAATAAGAGCGGCTTTACTGATGCTATAAGGGATCTCATCAATGACAAGACGCTGTCTATCAGCTGAAGAATCCATATCTTCTACACGGATAACAGCTCTTAGAAGGAGTTTTCCACGTCCCGTATAATAGGCCTCTTTAATTCCTCTGTAACCGCAAATCACGCCCCCTGTAGGAAAATCAGGCGCAGGCATCACTGTCATAATCTCATCAATTGAAGTAGAAGGATTTTCTAGTACAAGGATGGTCGCATTAATGAGCTCCCCTACGTTATGAGGAGGGATGTTCGTCGCCATACCCACGGCAATACCAGACGATCCATTTGCAAGAAGATTCGGAAATTTCGCAGGAAAAACAGTAGGCTCTGTTTTTGTCTCGTCGTAGTTGGGAATCATGTCGACAGTTTCTTTTTCCAGATCTTCCATCAAGGCCATGGAAGAATGGGTCAGCCTAGCTTCTGTATAACGCATCGCAGCTGGTGGGTCGCCATCCACAGATCCAAAGTTTCCCTGTCCATCAACTAATGTATAACGCATCGCCCAACTCTGAGCCATACGTGCAAGTGTAGGATAAATAACC
>JABDHB010000054.1 GCA_013285775.1 Chlamydiota bacterium
AAGGTCTGATGTTACTTCTACTCCGTCTCTTTCTAAGTCATCAAGAAGATTGATCCGTCTTGTCATTTCTTGAACCTTTGCACCAACAGCTTTGAATTTCTTAAGGTCATCTAACACAGGTTTGAGTTCTGCGTAAATAAGGCCTAATTTTTCTTCTGAGCCAAAAGATGCAATCGAAAGGTATTTGGCATCGTACTCCTCAATTCCTAATTTTTTATTTTTGATCGAGACAGCCAATGTTGCCTGTTCTTCTTCTAAATCCCGCTTTTTAACCTTAAATTTCGGGAGAAATTCCCCTGCTACTCTTACTTTTTGAGGAATCAAGTCATTTATCGGAATCCATTCAGATAGATCACCGGGTATTTGCATAGAGCTGCCATAAGGACAGGAATGCCTACCTTCCGTGCTGAGATCGCAAGTTCCATACGATGTTCTTAAGTTTGTCAATGACCCCATAACTTAGCCTCCAATCGTTGCTCACTTATCTGTATCTTCTGGTCATACAATTGAACCTTCATTTCTAATTCTCTAATTGAAAGAATTGTCTTGGCTTCATCAGATGCGACGAATTTTTCCATCAACTCAAATCCTGTTGCATCCCCAAAATTTCTATAAGGGATCCAGTCAGCAAGACCTGCTTTGATAATTTCTTTAGCCTTATCAATTTGCTGAGCCTTCTTATCAAAATCAGGAAAAGCGTTTTTGGCTTTAGCAACACGACTTTTAAAAATGCCTTGCTGTTCTTTAAGACCCATATTTTTGTTTAAGGCCTCTTCAAGATTTAATAACTTTCGAAGATGATTCCGAGTATCCACAGATGTCTCGGTACTACAAGTACCATAATCTGCAGATGAGGACCTCCTCGTTGAAGCCACGAAAACAGCATTACTCATAAGAGTTAAAAGAGGTATATGTTTCCCCATCTCCCTCTCCACACGGAGTAACTTGGAAATCACCAATACTAGCTTGCGCAACCTTACATTGCTCTTGAGCTACTTTGACATCTTGTTTTGGTGTTCTACTAAATAGGTTTTTGAGTTTATCACCTGCACTTGTTGCAGCTTTTTTCGCAGCTACAGTTACCCCTGCTACAGCCTTTTCAAATGTTGCAAAGCTCACAGTCTCTTTCTTAGAAGCCGCTACTTCTTCCCTTGTTAATTGAGTATCACATGTACCGTACTTAGTACAATTTCCTAAAAGTCTAGTTGTTATAGCCATAATATTTTCTCCTTATTGTTTATTATTATCTCTCTTTACATTACGTCCTTAATATTAACTAAATCTTAATTATATGTCAATAAAATATTTACATAATAGAGCGTAATACACTTAATATCAGTATGTTGAGATAAAAATTAGGCGGGGTTGAGGAGCTGGTCGACAAGGCGGAGGCCTTGTTCAGTGAGGTAGATGAAGTTTTCATCCCCTTTTCTGATGAAATTAGCTTGGGCAAGATGGCGGACAATGTTATCGCACATGCGCTCATTTTGATTGATCGCTTTGCCAACGAGAAACCGGTCTACTTCGTGGGTGGGATCCCCTTTTGCGTGAGCTGTTTTGTAGAGAGTGAGGAGAAAAAGTTCGTCTTTGGTCATTCTTTGATTCATAGATTCACACTTTTCCTTTTTTAAGACGGGCGCCAGAAGGGGTATCTTCGATGAGATATCCCGCAGCATGGATAAAATCACGCCATTTGTCTGCTTCTTTCCAGTTTTTTTGCGTACGAGCATCTTGCCTCTTTTGGAGAGCCTCTTCGAGGTCTGAAGCCATATGGAGGGCTTTTTCTTCTAAAGGGAGAACTCCTAATACTTGATCCATGTGATGCAGGTGTTCTAACACGGTTTTAGCTTCCCGCATTCCAATTTTCCCTTGATCGCATAAGGAATTGATTTCGCGGACCAAGTCAAAAAGAGCTGCTAAGGCAAGAGAGATGTTTAAGTCATCTGCTAACGCTTCTTTGAAAGCTTTTCCAGCTTTTACAAGGAAAGGAAGGGATAGATCATAATTTGCAGCGTCCTTGACCTCTTTAAGTCTATAGATGAAGTCGGAAAGGCGCTCTAAGGTGTTTTTTGCCCCATCTAGTCCTTGAAAGGTGAAGTTCAGTTGTGTTTTGTAATGTGTTTGCAAAAGAAGATAGCGGATCTCAGGACCGTGGTAGCCTTTATTAAGAAGATCTCGCAAGGTGAAGAAGTTGCCTAGGCTTTTAGACATTTTACGATGATCAACCAGGAGATGTTCTGCATGCAGCCAATGTTTTACAAAATGTTTTCCAGAAAAGGCTTCACATTGCGCGATTTCGTTTTCATGGTGGGGAAACATGTTATCCACCCCGCCGCAATGAATATCGATACACTCACCTAAAATTTGCATCGCCATTGCAGAACACTCGATATGCCAGCCAGGTCGTCCTGGGCCAAACGGACTATCCCAAAAAATATCCCCATCTCTGACTTGTTCATAGGCTTTCCAAAGAACAAAATCACAAACATGTTCTTTATCATATTCATCTGCTTCTACTCTTTGGGAAGCGCCCGCTTGTAATTCATCAATCTTTAAGTGAGAAAGGCGGCCGTAAGAAGGAAATTGATCAATTGCAAAATAGACACTTCGATCTGTGCCATGATAAGCTGTCCCTTTTTCTAAGAGCTTCTGAATCACAACAATCATATCTTGGATGTAATCCGTAGCAGCCGGATAATTTTCTGCAGGTTCAATGTTCAGCGTCTTGAGATCTTCAAAAAAAGCGTCTGTAAAAGGCTGTGTGAATTCTTCGAGTTTGATCCCTTGGGCAAGGGCTCCTTTAATAGTCTTATCGTCGATATCAGTGATATTCATCACCTGAAAAACCTTATGACCAAAGAATTTTAACGTACGACGTAAAAGATCTTCAAAGATGTAGGTACGGAAATTGCCGATATGCGCAAAATTATAGACGGTAGGTCCACAGGTATACATTTTGATGGTGTGCCCATCAATAGGAGCGATCTCCTCTTTTTCTCTAGTCTCTGTATTATATAATTTTAATTTCATATCACATCTCGTCTAATAGACGATAATGGGTTTTACCTGTCCCCGTCAAGGGAATCTCTTTAATTTGCCTAATTTGAGAAATTTTTACTATTCTTCCATACCCTGCGGTGGATAAAGCAGCGTTTATCTGCTCTTTATCGAGAGGAGTAGTAGTAAAGAGGATCAGCTCAGATTTACCCCCTTCAGGCTCCCTCGCGCTGATAGCTATAGGCTTAGAAGTAAATCTTTGAATTTCCTCTTCGAGGCCAGCTAAAGAGACCATCTCTCCCCCAATTTTAATAAAGCGCTTTAGACGGCCTAATAAAATAAGAGAACCATCGGGGTCGATTTTTCCTATATCTCCTGAACGGTACCATTTTTTACCCTCTATTTCAACGAAGGGATTAACAGGATTTGCTAAGTATCCATTAAATACATTCGGTCCTCGAATGCATACTTCATTCTCTTCAATCGTACAGAGCTCCACGCCAGGTACAGGTTTTCCGACCCCTTTAAGAGGCTCGCCTGGACGGTTTAACGTCACAATAGGAGAACATTCGGTGATCCCATACCCTTCGATAAACTCTGATTTCAGTTGTTTGACATACTTGAGCAGTTCCTGCGATGCTTTTTCTGCACCTGAGACAAAAAGACGGACAGATTTTAAATCTTCTAAACGGGCAATTTTGAAAATGGAAAGGATAAAACTTGGTGCTGCACAGAAAAGAGTGGGTTTATAACGGGCAATATCATTTGCCATTCCCCTGCTATCTGTTGGATCAGGAGCATAGAAAACTTTTATCCCTGTGAGAAGCGGTAGTAGTCCTGTAACAGAAAAACCGAAAGAATGGAAGGGAGGGAGGATCGCATACATCAGATCATTTGCTGTAAAATTAACGCAAGAGAAGGCGCCATTTTGATTCGAAAGAATATTATAGTGAGTTAGTGGAACTGCTTTTGGCAACGACTCTGTACCACTTGTGAATAAAACAACTGCAACATCTTCTTCTTTGTAATTCTTCTTTCTAGAAAATACAGCCTTTAACTTGTGCTTGAAAGTAATTTGATGCTTGACGTTTTCAAGCAAAAGAAGTTTTTTTTCTATTGGAGTGATGTCTCCACTATCTAATCTATCTAAAAATTTGCGCGAGCTTAACACCGCGCTTAGCTTCGTGACATTTAAGGCATGTTCTAAAGAACGTTTACCAGCTGTCCAATTGAGCATAACGGGAGTTTTTTTTGCAAGAAGGGTTGCCATAATACAAATATAAGCCCCTACACTCGACGGCAGCATGATCCCAATGTAATCCCCTTCCAACTCTTCGATATATTTCGATAAAACAAGCGCAGATAATTTCAATTTTTTGTAGCGGAAAACACCTGACATTGCATCAGCGCATGCAACCTCATTTTTTCTCTCGCGGCAAATTTGTAGAAATGCTTCTTGGATCGTCTTTGCCTTGATTTGCGAGGCAGACTTTCTGTTTTTTTCTTTGGGCCAAAAAGATTTTCCTTTTTTCTGATCGAGGGTGGGATCTATCTTTTCCTTATGGCCCGATGCTGCCACCAAAACATCTGCTACAGTTTGGAGCTCCCCATGCTCTAGATCAGATCTTTCGTAATGTTGATCTAAATAAAGATAGATCTGCGCAATATCTAAAGAATCAAGCCCCAAATCAAGGGAAAGATTCATCTCATTTTGGATTTGCTC
>JABDHB010000055.1:0-2826 GCA_013285775.1 Chlamydiota bacterium
TGGGGGCAGCCGATGTCGACGGTCGGGATGCCGTGTGTTGAGGCGATGATGGGGCCGACGGTGCTTCCGCAGGAAGTATCGGAACGGGTAACGTATTGTTGATAGGGGATCGAGAGGTTTTTGCAAAGGAGCATGATATGAGAGGCGGTTTTTGCATTGGAGGCGTATTTTTGATCGGCGTTATATTTAATGACGATCCCTTTGCCTAAAAGAGGTTGGTGCTGAGGGTCGTGTTTGGCGATGTAGTTGGGGTTGAGTGCATGGGCCATATCGATAGAGATAGCGAGTGAAGAGGTTTTTAAACGGATAAGATCTTCTTGATTCATTGTATAGGCGTGGGCAATTCGGTTTAAGATCTCTTTCAGAAAAGGGGAGTTTGCTCCATCAATGGTTTTAGAGCCTATTTCTTCATGATCCCAAAAAAAGGCGATGTTCAGTAATTCTCGGTTAGCTTTTGCGATTGCGGTTGTGCAAGCATGAGCGCTGAGTAGGTTGTCAATTCTATAGGAAGCAATCATTTCTGCATTTGCTCCAATAAAACGACTTTGTTCTAGTGGAATGGCAAAAAGATCAAATGCAAGAAGTGTATTAAAAGAATGGTAGCGGCGCAGGAGATCTTCAAGGTTGTGATTATCTAGTCCAACGATAGGAGCGAGATGTTCTTGTTTATTTAAAACCAATCCTTTTTCATTGACTTCTCTATCAAGATGAATAGCTAACTGGGGAATAATGAGAGGTGCATCTTCTAAAAAAACGAGTTTTTCTTCTGCAGTTCCTTCATTTGAAATAACGACAATTTTTCCTGCAATCGCCAGATCTCTATTCAGCCAAGAACTTAATAAAGGCGCTCCATAGACTTCTACTCCAAAGAGGGTCATGTTCTCTTTTTGGATTTTTGGATTTGGTTTGAGTTTTAAAGCGGGGCTATCTGTATGGGCAGCTAAGATGGTAGCTCTAGAAGGGGTTTTCTTAGGCAATGTGAATGCGGCAATCGATCCGTTTCTTTGAACGAAATAACTTTTTCCTTTTTCAAGATGCCATTTGTCTCCTTCCTCTAAAGGGATGAAGTCTAGAGTGGCAAGCCTATTTGCAATTTGTTCTGTTGCATGAAATGAAGTGGGAGAGTTATCTAAAAAATCTTTTAAATCTTGTAATAGATGCATTATACCTCGGGGCGCAACTCTGTTATACCATTGAGATATTTATGTAGCACGAGAGGAATAGAAACAGATCCATCTTCTCTCTGGTTATTTTCTAAAAGGGCAACCATTAAGCGGGAAGTTGCAAGCCCGGAGCCATTGAGGGTGTGAACAAGTTCTGGCTTTTCTTCATTTTTCTTATACCGGATATGGGAGCGTCTTGCTTGGTAGTCTGTGCAATTAGAGATCGATGAAACTTCGTAATATCTATTTTGCCCAGGAAGCCATACTTCTAAGTCCACTGTGCGAGAGGCTCCAAATGACATATCACCTGTTACGAGAAGCATATCTCGATAATGGAGGTTTAGCCCCTCTAAAATTTGCTCCGCGCTTTTAAGCATTTCCTGAAACATATCCATGCTCTGCTCTGGTGTTGTGAAGCAAAACATCTCGACTTTGTTAAACTGATGCATTCTAATAAGGCCTCTTTCAGATGATCCCGCAGCACCAGCCTCTCTTCTAAAACAAGGAGTGTACGAAACATATCTTAAAGGGAGCTCTTCCGCTTTGAGAATCTCATCATAGTGAAGACCGTTGAGTGCGAGCTCTGAGGTGGGAATAAGATACAGGTTGTAGTCTTCGTCATGGATCTTAAAAAGTTGTTTCTCAAATTTAGGAAGTTGTCCTCCACCAAACATGATTTCAGGTCTCACTAAATGAGGGGGAAGCCAAAACTCAAAACCATTATCTAAATGGATATCGAGCATATAATTTAAAAGAGCCCATTCGAGCCTTGCCCCCATATTTTTGTAGATAGGCCAATTACTTCCAGAAATTTTTGCGCCTCTTTTAAAATCAAACATTTCTAGCTTTTCATTGAGCTCTACGTGATTTTTAAAGGGGAAGGAAAAAGTGGGTTTTTCACCAAATGTCTTTATGCAAACGTTCTCTTTTGGATCGTGGGAAACTTTGATATCATCCATCGGAATGTTGGGGATAGCAGCAAGCTCCATTTTGAGCTTTTCCTCTACTTCGATCAGCTCATGGTCTAACTGTGTGATTCGATCTCCGAAAGTAGAAACTTCTTGCATCAAAGAAGCGCTATCTTCACCCTTCCGTTTTTTTTCTCCAATTTCTTTAGAGAGGTGATTTTTTTTTGCTTTCAGTTCTTCCACTTCTGCTTTGATCACGCGTGTGCGTTCATCTAGTTGCACCACTTGTGTTAAAGAGATGCTTGCATCCTTTGTCTTTAGCTTAGCTTCAACTTCTTTCGAGTCTTTGCGTATGAGTTTTATATCAATCATATAGAAAATATAATGGGTAGGTATCTTAAAGTAAACAATTTTTAAAGCAGGACTGGACCTTAGCGCAGGTATTCTTAATGCAGTCAGGGATCAGATTGCTTGGTTCGAAATGCCACCCTTTAGTTTCGACGAGGCAATACCAAATGACAGTCGTGGTAATAGATAAGAAAAGGGAGGCTCCCATAAGAGCAATAATTGTTCTTGGAGAATAGGCGGCAAATCCAAAGGAGATACCAATAATAGTGATAGCAAAAGAGAGGAGTAAACAAGAGTAGTAAAAGATCAGCTTTTTTGTTTGGATGTCTACTAGATGAACGCACACGCGTGATCAAAGCAGAAGTGGAAGAACTGAAAGCAAAAAAAAATCACCTCTCTAAAGAAAT
>JABDHB010000055.1:2836-4652 GCA_013285775.1 Chlamydiota bacterium
CTGTCGAGCATTTCGTGTGCTTTGGTTGTTTCTGCTGAGTCTCCTCGTTGTATTGCTTCGATAAAATGGTTGATAATTTCATCTGTTAGTTCCCCTTTCGAGTTAATGAAAAGTTCTGCGGCAATGTGGGGACGTATTCGGTTAACAAGATGGCTATAGTGTTTTTGATGATATTCAGCATTAAGAACGGGATCGTTTCCGATAAGTGTTTTTTCATCATCGCTTGGTTCAAAATAATTTTTTTTAAGGTTTTGGAGGTGTTCAATTAAAGAGTTATTGTCTGTTTTTGAAAAATCAATGAGGTTTCTAATTTCATGTGTATAATAAATATTGCGCGCAGCTCTAAAGCTATCGACAATACAAAAAATGAGGCCGATAATACTGAATGAAAAGGCCATAGAGCTAAGACGGGTTTGATCAATCGCAAAACGGACTGTTGTGGCAATTTGAGTAATGAGTTCGGTGAGAAGAGGAACAGTTGTGATATTGGAACTAGCTCTGCCGCAGGCTAAAGGGATCCGGGTGCCCATAAGTATCGCATTACATTTTCCTTCAGTGTCTTGTGTGTCTTCTGATTTATGCCATAAACGGACAGCGTTTTTGCCGTCAGAAACGCAGCCTCCAAAAAAAGTTGCGCAAGATCCTGAATAGTTTGTCAGTGGAGGAGGAGGGCTGCAATAGTAGGACGCATTTACTGAATTCATGGAGGATAGCGTATCATTTTATCGTCTTGTTTGCTAGAATTGATTCATGCGCACTTTGCCTTTCTTCCCTCTTTTGCTGACAGTATTTATCGATAGCTTAGGATTTGGACTTGTTTTTCCCATACTTTCTCCTTTAATTATGGATGAGGGTGGGCTGCTGAGTGCAGGCTGTTCCTTGGCAACTAGAGGTTGGATTTTTGGATGTTTGATTTCCACTTTTTGCGTAGGACAGTTTTTCGGAGGCCCTTTTTTAGGGAGGCTTTCTGATCGGTTTGGTCGAAAGAAGATTTTGGTTTATAGCTTGTGGATTGCCTGCGCTTCTTACCTATTTGGAGGGCTGGGCATTATTGGATCGAATATCGCCCTTCTTTTCATCTCAAGATTGCTTAGTGGAGTGGCTGCGGGAAACTACGCGATTGCTCAATCGATTATCGTCGATTCTACAACAGAAACTGATAGAGCCAGAAATTTTGGCTTAATCAATATGGCTTGGGGAACAGGGTTCATTATTGGTCCTTACTTAGGAGGAAAATTTTCTTTATTAGGGTTTTCTTATCCACTTTGGATTGCTTCTGTCCTCTGCTTAGTAAATACTTTTCTTGTTATTTGGAGGCTTAAAGAAAGTTTAACTGTTCGGGTGACGGCAAAAACAAGCTTTTGGGATGGGATAGGCAATATTAAAAAAGGTTTTAAGACCCCTGAGCTACGTGGAATTTTTTGCGCTATGTTTATTTTCAGCTTTGGCTGGGGATTTTTTACAGAGTTTTCTCCTTTGTTTTTAATGCGTAGGTTTCATTTTGGTGTAGGAGAAATCGCAAATTTTTATGCTTATGTAGGGGTGTTAGTAGCTCTATGTCAAGGAGTTCTGATTCGCCCGTTTTTAAAGAAATTTGCGGCACACCACCTTTTAAAAATATCATGGCTAGGCCTTTTTCTTTTCTTGCCTCTGATGCTCCTTTGTGAAGATTTTATCGATCTTTTATGGGTTCTTCCTTTTATTGCTTTTTGGGAAGCAATTATTGGCCCGGCAGCTTCTTCTTTAGTTTCCAAGCTCACCGATAAGGAAAATCAAGGACAAATGCTGGGCATTCACAATTCGATCCAATGGGCAG
>JABDHB010000056.1 GCA_013285775.1 Chlamydiota bacterium
TTTTTGTGGAAGTTTTTTTTGTGGGAACACTTGAGCTACTGCCTCAATTTTCTTAGGAGTGATTAAATGGGGAAGAAAACGGGCACGAATGACACTCGGATCGTAAGGCTCTGGAAGTTTTTCTCCCACAAAAGAATACAGAAGGGTTGCAGCCTGTTTCCAGATGAGATCTGATCTAGGGCTTACAAGCAATTCTTTTGCAAAATGCTCAAGCGTATTGCTTTTTTCAGTAAGAAGATGCAAAACAGCAAGAGTTTGCCTGTCGTCTAAACGTTTTGTCACGAATTCTACATCTAGATCTAAAAGCCACTTAGCGGCTACCGAAGAATCCTTATCCAAATATTGCACAAGAAACGTTTTCAGCCTATTAGGAGATAAATCTTGCAAAAGCTTTTGCTCCTTGGTAAAAATCTCGAGAGAAGCAAAATCACCAGCTGTTAAAAGTTGGATAATTTCTTCCCTTGTAACTTTCAGCCCTGCCCTTACAAAAAGAGTGTGGACTGCATGAAACTCAGGCATCAAATAAAAAGCATCTAGCAAAGACTTATCAAGAGTGGTCCGCTTGAGCTCAAAAAAAAGCCCTTCACTCGTAAATGGCCATTTTTCCGTCCGAGCGTATTGTATCACGCCTTGAAATTGGTCTTCTGTTAAGGCAGGATAGATCGATAAATCAATCGACTCTCCCCCATCTTCATTGAAAAATTTAATATATCTTTGCTGAGGAACAAAGCCTCCCAAGGCTCCTTCCAAATTGAAATGATGAAAATTGACAAGACAGGCAAGAGCAATATCCCTTTTGGCGTAGCCCTCTTCTATGAACTCCCGGTCTTCTAACCTTAAGAGAAGATCTTGAAAACTTAAAGTCAAGTAAGCTTCCACAAGTTCTTTATTTGTCAGAGTAAATTGCTCCTCTTCCTCAGAGGGCTTGAGTTCAAAAGAAACAGATGTTTGTTTCTCTTTTAAAACAAAATAGACAAAAGTAGAAATAAGCCCAATATTCAACGTGCCGCTGATGATTAGCGCTTGCGTCAATCCTTTAGCTTTTTTCATCCAATGGTCAGAATACATTTTGTGGTATCAAAGATTTCCGATTTTGTGGTATATACATGTATACCTTTTTACACAATTTTTATGAAAGTTCCATTATCTTGGCTTAAAGAATACGTCGATTTCGATATCACTGCAGATAAAGTAGCAGAAGTGCTCACCCTTGCCGGCTTGGAAGTCGATAAAGTGGGGCCTGTCCTCGAGATCTCCCTAACCCCAAATCTTGGTCACTGCATGAGCATTTTTGGCATTGCTCGGGAGCTTGCCGCACACTTAAAAACCAAGGCAAAAAAACCAGAGACTTTTTTTGCCCCAAGCGCCCATGAAATAGGGGTGAAGGTGATTGTCGAAGATAAGGTCCATTGTCCGAGATATGCTTGCAGAGTGATCCGCGATGTCAAAGTGGAAGAATCCCCCAAATGGCTAAAAGACAGGCTAGAAGCATGCAGCATGAAAAGCATCAATAATCTTGTCGATATTTCTAACTATGTTTTACTTGAGCTTGGACAGCCTCTTCATATTTTTGATTACGACAAAATTGAAGATAAAACGATCATCGTTAAATCCCATACTTCTTGCCCTTCGTTTATAGGGCTTGATGACCAAGAATATAAAACAGATATAGAAACTCTTTTTATTTGCGATACGAAAAAAGAATTAGCAATGGCTGGCATCTTGGGAGGAAAATCTTCTGCTGTAACGGAAAATACAAAAAATATTCTCCTCGAGTCTGCTATTTTTACTTCTGATTCGATCCGCAGATCCTCCAAAAGGATGGGACTCCGAACAGATGCTTCAGAACGTTTTGAAAAGGGAGTTGATCCCGAAGCAATTATTTTTGCTCTAGATCGAGCAGCATCCCTGATTAAAGGGCATGTTTCAAAAGAACTGATCGACGAAAAGACACATCCTATTTTACAAAAGACCGTTTTGCTCCGTCAAAACAGGGTCAACCAAATTTTAGGCACCCATTTAAGTTTACATGAGATCACAAGCTACCTAGAACGACTCGAAATGCCTGCAAGGACTCACGATGAGACAAGTCTATCGGTACTTATCCCCTCTTACAGAAATGACCTTACAACAGAGATCGATCTCATTGAAGAAGTAGCGCGTGTGTACGGATACAATAATATCCCTAAAAAAGTCCCTTATTTTGCTTCATCTAGAATCCCCTCTTCCCCTATTTACCTTTTTGAAACAGAAGCGCGCACCCAACTCTTAGGCCAAGGGCTTACAGAATTTTTAACATGCGATTTAATGAGTGAAAGTTTAGCTGAGCTTTGTCTAGAAAGAACCTTTACTACGGAAAATCTGATCCGTGTTCTTTGTCCTAGCAATACAGATCAATCCGTACTAAGAGCTTCTATGCTTCCCGGACTCTTACAAGCTGCAAAATATAATATCGATCATCAAAACAAAAATGTAAGCGCTTTTGAAGTCGGAAAAATTCACTTCAAAGATAACGATCAATTCAAAGAATATTCCTGCGCAGGAATTATCATGACAGGGAAAAAAGCGCCCTACCATTTTAATCCCAAACCAGGAGAAGTGGATTTCTTTGATCTAAAAGGAATTTTGGAAAACCTTCTTCACTCTTATCCGGTCCGTTTTGAACCATCCCATTTTCACCATTTTCATCCAAACGCCCAAGCAAAAATATTGATTGACGATAGTACAATTGGAATGCTAGGAGAACTTCATCCTCGAGAAATAAGAGAATTCGGGCTTGATCAAAAACTCTTTTTTGCAGAAATCAATCTTCACGAGCTTCTTCCCTATAAAAAACAGACTTATTCTACAAAAGAGATCTCTTCTTTGCCTTCTTCTGAAAGAGACTGGACCTTCACATTAGGCGAAGACACCCCCTTAAACACTGTCATTGACGCTATTTATGCGCAAAAATCTCCCCTTCTTGAAAAAATTACACTTTTGGATCTTTACAAAAGTGATAAAATAGGGAAAGATAGGAGAAATATCACTTTAAGGTTTGAATATCGCGACTTGAAAAAAACTATTTCCTTTGAAACTGTTGAGAAGGAACACGCGAATATCATAAACCATGTAAAAAACACTCGAGGTATTCTATGAAAAATTATGCAATCCTGATGTTCACTCTTCTCGCAGTTTGCGGATGCCAAAAACAAAATAATTCCGATAACGTCGTCTCTCAGCGCTATATCCATAAATATGGATACGCTGTATCTCAGCAAGAATGGATAGCTAAAAACTATCCTGGCCAAGTGGTTACTGTGCTTAAAAATGGCTCGACCATTACCTCAACTTACGAAAATGGCGTATTGAACGGCCCACAAACACATAGCTATCCCCATAGCCAAATTATAGAAAATTATTTTTTCTATAATCAAGGAAATCTCGTTAAAGAAATGAAATACGATCCTAGAGGGATGCCTTTGAAAGAAACAACACAACTCTCCTCTACACGCCATGCCACTACTTTATGGTATGCAGATGGAACACCCATGAGCATTGAAGAATATGCAAATGATGAACTTATGGATGGACAATATTTCACAACAACCAACGAACTTGAGTCTCGTGTAGACAAAGGAAATGGATTAAGAGTTCGTAGAGATCAAAAAGGGCTCCTTCTCTCAAAAGATAAAATGGAACAAGGCTATTTAGCCAAAAGAGAATCTTTCTATACAATTGGAACGCCTGAGAGCATTGCCAACTACATCAAAGGGAAACTCCACGGAGAGAAAAAATCATTTTCTGAAACAGGAGAACCTATCGCGGTAGAAGAATATATCAATGGTATGCTCCATGGCAGATCAATCTATTATAAAAATGGCAACAAATCGCACGAAGTTTCCTTCATTGAAGGAAAAAAGAACGGCGTGGAAGTGCATTTTCTCGATGGAGATAAGGTTTCAGAAGAAATTTCTTGGGAAGATGACATGGAACATGGCGCCACCACCTATTATATCGATGGAGAAGCGCAAACACAATGGTACTATAGCGGCAAGCCCACTTCAGAAAAGCGTTTTAACGATATGCTCCGCATAGACCGTAAAATCGCCTTCAACAACTAAAAAACGATGAACTATGAATAATGAACGCTGAACTGAAGAGGGAAAGAGGATATAGGCCCTTTTCTTTTTCCGTTACTGTCGCCAGTTCCTGGCTCAGATGTGAGGAACCCACGGAAAAGATGCACCTCCTCCTCCGAGC
>JABDHB010000057.1 GCA_013285775.1 Chlamydiota bacterium
ACAAAAGCCAAAACCTCCTCCATCGGCCCCTAAAGCTCCGCAGCCACCTAAGATCTCTCCTCCTGCTCCTTCACCAGCACAACCACCAAAACCTGTTCCTGTGCCAGCTCGTCCGAAACCAACGCCTGTGAAACCTTTAACTCCAGCTCCTGCAAAACCTGGCGCCAAGCCTTCCCCTAAAAAACCTACAACAACGACAAAGGCAACAAAGGCTATTCCAGAAAAAAGAAAATCTGTAACTGAACCTGAACCAATGATTTCTGAGCAATTGATGCGTGAAATTGAAGAAAGCATTGCGAAAATAGAGGGGAAAAATGCTACAGTATATATTGACAATACGCTCAAACTCGATTATGCAGAAGGGTATGAAGAAGTTTTGATTGCGCATTTGCGCTCACATCTTCAATTGCCCGAGTTTGGTGAAGTAAAGATTAAACTAACTTTAAGTAAAAACGGCAGTGTTATTAAACTTTCTGTGTTAAACGCAGAAAGCGAAAGAAATAAAAAACATTTAGAAACACATCTATATACAATTCAATTTCCTCCATTGGATGTGTTAGGAATAAAAAAACCGGAGCAGACTTTTGTACTTACGTTTTGTAACGATATTTAGCCTTCTGTTATTCCCTCTTTTAGCTCAGGAGGAGATCCGCGTCCATCTCACAACAGAATCTTTGCTCTCTCCTCTCTATTTAGGAACCCTCCAAAAAAAGCAAAGCAGCTTTGGCGAAGAGTATTTGCAAGATTTAGAAAAAGTCTTAAAATTTGATTTGCAATATAACGGTCATACAAACGTTATAGCAAAGGAAAGTGAAAAAGAAAAACTCTTGCTAGGCGATCTTCAGCCAATGACCTGGAAAAAAATGGGTGTTGCATACGTAGTAAAAGGGATCGTTCATGACCACCATTTAACTCTCATAACGCTTTCCACACAAACAGGCAGACAAAAAAGCTTTAAAGAAATTCCGCTTACAGGAGAGATCGCTCAAGATAGGCGACAAATTCATAAACTTGCTGACGCGATCAATCAAGAACTTTTCAGCACATCCAACTTTGCAAATACACATATTCTGTACTGCGTTCAAGGAAGTGATAAGTTTGCCTCTGAAATTTGGCAATGTGACTGGGATGGAAAAAATGCAAGACAAGTCACAAAAGAACATAGTTATTGCGTAAGTCCAGTATTTTTAAGCGGCAATCGATTTATCTATGTCTCTTATAAAAACGGTCAGCCAAAAATTTACATCGCCTCATTAAATGAAGGGGTAGGAAAGCGCCTCGTTGATTTAAAAGGAAATCAACTTCTTCCCGCATTAACACCTTCTCGGAATAAACTAGCTTTTATTTGTGATGCAGCAGGAAGGACTGATCTTTTTGTTCAACCTTTTTCTCAAGATGGGCAAGAGATGGGAAAGCCCATCCAACTCTTTTCTTATCCCAGATCTACACAAGCCTCGCCTACTTTTAGTCCTGATGGCTCAAAAATAGCGTTTGTTTCAGATAAAGATGGACCTCCACGCGTATATATTATTCCCGTATCAGACAGTGGAAAAAGAGCTGAAGCACAACTGATTACAAAACAAAATAAAGAAAGTTCTTGTCCTGCATGGTCTCCTGATGGCACAAAATTAGCTTATAGTGCTAAAACAAATGCAATAAGACAAATATGGATTTATGACTTTAAAACTGGAGAAGAGAGGCAATTGACATCAGGTCCTGGAAATAAAGAGAACCCTTGCTGGGCGCCCGATAGCTTGCATCTTGCGTTTAATTCGACCGATCCTCTCTCTTCAGAAATATATTTAGCAAATTTAAATCAACCTGAAGCCATAAAAATAACTCATGGCCCAGGCAAAAAACATTATCCAACGTGGGGAAGAAAATGAGAAGCATATATTTAAGTTTATTCATTGTCAGCTTAGTTTGTGGAATATCAGGCTGCAAAAAGAAAAAAAATGACGACGTCTGGGATGATAATAGAACATCTGGACATTACAAAATTAAAGGATCTTTATGGGGAAGTGAAGACGGGATTGCAGCTTCTGACAAAGATGGGTTGCTAAGCCCTGCTGATGAAGATTTTATCCCTTTAAAAGACGAAGATCTAAAAGCACAATTTGCTGATAAAGCAACACCGCAATCTAACCTGATTCCTGGAGAGCAAGGAAGCGGCATTCCAAGTATGGAGATGTTCCGCGCACCTCTTTCTCAACTTGCATCTATTTTCCGCAATGTCCTCTTTAATACAGATGACCACATTCTACGCGGAAGAGAAGCTTTGGCAACAATCGATAGTATTGCTGACTATCTCGTAGAACACCCAAATACCTATGTCTTTATTGAAGGACATGCCGATGAAAGAGGCCCTGAGGCTTATAACCTATCTTTAGGTGCAAGAAGAGCGAACTATGTCCGCACACTACTTGTACAACGAGGAGTGAACCATGACCAGCTCCATACTATTTCTTATGGAAAAGAAAAACCTGCAATTCTTGGCCACGGCGCTGATGCTTGGACAAAGAATAGACGTGCACAATTTAAAATTTACCAAAAATAGATGATGCGAATTTTCTTACTTTGTGTAATTTTTTCTTTCTCACTCCATGGCCGTACTCAAACCGATGCGGCTATGGATGAGCTCCGCCTTGAAATCTCTGATTTAAAACACGCTTTGCATACGTATCAGGTAGATTTACGAATCGCAGAGGAAAAAATTAGAAAGCAAGAAAACACCATCAAGCAACAACCAAAAATGATTGGTCTCGAGGATAAAATTCTCATTTTAGAGAAAAAGCTTGTAGCCATTGAAAAAGGGTATGAAAAACTAAGCAATCATACAACCCAAATTGAAACAAAGCTCTCTGAAGTCGGAAAATTAAAAGACACCCTTATTAGCCTTTCAAAAAATGTTAAAAAAGAAGCTGCACCTGCAGCTGTTTCTGTTGATAAGTCTTACAAAACATATAAAGTTAAAGGTGGGGACAATCTGGAAAAAATTGCCAGAGCTGAAAACACCTCAATCGATACCTTAAAAAAGGTAAACCATTTAGAAACTGACAAAATTTTCATCGGCCAAATTTTAAAAGTTCCGGAATGACAAGATGTCTAATAGACTTCTTGCGTAACCTGCTTTGCCCGGAAAAACAAAAAATTTTCGAGGCAAATTTTTAGAGACAACGAAGTTGGCTCGGATAGCAGAGGCGAAGCGACTTGAATAAGTCGCTGAGATGATGATATAAAAATTAGCCCGAAAAGATTTGTTTTAACGGGTAAATGAGGTTATGCAAGATGTCTAACGATGCAAGCATAGGAATTTTTGATTCGGGATTTGGCGGACTCACTGTAATGCGCGCCATCCGTCAAGTATTGCCCCATGAAAACATCATTTATTTTGGAGATACCGCAAGAGTTCCTTACGGAAGTAAAAGTCCCGAAACAATTTTCCGCTACACACTTGAAAATTCAGCCTTTCTTGTCGACCAAGGAATTAAAGTTCTCGTGATTGCCTGTCACACAGCCTGCTCCATTGCCTTTAACGAAATAAAAAAGATGAGCAAAGTTCCTATCATCGGTGTTCTCCTTCCTGCTGTGGAAGAAGTTGTAAAGCAAACAAAAAAAGGGAGCGTTGCTATTTTAGGAACACGTGCAACAATTTCTTCCGGCGTCTACCAAGAAGAAATCAGCAAGCGCCTTCCGCAAGCAGAGATCATGTCGATCTCTTGTCCACTGCTCGTCCCACTTGTTGAAGAAGGATACATAGAACATCCAGTGAGCGAACTCATCATTCAAGAATATCTCCGTCCTCTTCGCCATAAACCGATTGACACACTACTCTTAGCCTGCACCCACTACCCCTTGCTATTTACCACCATCCAAAAAATTCTCGGAGAAGAAGTTACACTAATTGATCCCGCTGCAAGCTGCGCCGACTATGTAAAAGATCTTCTCACTAAAAAAAATCTCCTGAATCCCCAAAACGATACTCCCAACTACCAGTTCTACGTCTCCGATGACCCAGAAAAATTCCGCCTCCTCGGCAAAACCTTCCTCAACTACCCCATCGAATACATCATCTCCAAACCCGTCTAGCCCATCCATATTCCAGATATTATCTGGAGACCTCCCTTCACCAATATATATGATATATGTAGATACTTATGCCCATAAGCTTGTATCTGAAGGT
>JABDHB010000058.1 GCA_013285775.1 Chlamydiota bacterium
TCTTTTCTTAGAACCCTTTACAATAATAGGCGCGTATTTTAGGATCGTGTCAGTCTATTAAATAGTTTACAGAACTGAAAGCTGTGTAAGGAATTTTTAGAAATGATACCGAAATTACCAAGACGCGCACTGACCATTTTCTTAGGGCTTTCCCTCATGAACTTCTCCTTGTTTAAGGAAAGTAATGAACCAACGCCTGTGCCAGCAGAAAGCACAGAACTTAGCTACACCATTAATTTCAATAACGTTGCGATCACAGAATATTTGAGATTTGTCAGCAGGACATTGAATGTAAACTTCGTCTTTGATGAAGGAGATTTGCAATTTAATGTGACTATTGTCTCTGAAGAGCCTGTAAGCGCAAAAAGTATTATCTCTACGCTGATACAAGTGCTTCGTGTGCACAATCTGAATATGGTTGATAATGGCGATACAGTACTTATTACCACAAATAAAGCTATAAGTCAGGTGGCCCCCGTTGTTTCTTCAGACATCCCCCATTCTGAAATGACAAAAGCGCCTATGATCACCCGCGTTTTTAGAATTAAAAATGCCAATTTGGCAACTCTTGCAACGATATTAAAACCGCTTACGTCAGCAGGAGCTCTTGTTGAGATTTCTCCTGAAACAAGACAACTTGTTGTTACAGATATTGCATCAAATATCGATAATATCGGATCTCTCTTAATGAGTTTAGATGCGCCGCATACTCCTCTGGATATTGATTCATACGTGGCAAAAAACGTTTCGACAAAAGATCTGATCTTGCTGACACAACAGATCATAGCTCCCTTTGCTGAAGGAAATCCTTTTATTTTAGCTCCTCAAACAGGAACAAACACCGTCTACGTTGTATCGACACCTAATCTGATTGAAAAAGCAATCAGTGCGATGCAAGATCTCGATGTTCCCACTCAAGAAGCAGGCCCCATTGGAGAGCAAACTATTTTCCTCTACAAGGTGCAAAAAAAGGGGATCGATGAGCTGATCCAAGAATTGAAAGAAGTAGCTGATGATTTATCTACGACCACACCTTCTCCTGCACCTCTCATCAATGCGATCAAAAATGTAAAGCCCATTCCTCAATCCAACTCTCTTCTTTTCACAGGAGATGCCGCAACAACTGGAAAAATTAAAGACATTTTAACTTCTATCGATATCGAAACGATCTCTGAGAATAGTTTTTTCCTTTACCCCCTGCAACATGCAAAGGGAAATAAAGTCATTACTCAGCTAAATAAATTAGGAAAACATTTTCAAGACTCGAGCTACCCGAATAATGCCCTCATTCAAGCTATTCACGAAATCAGATGGGATGAAGACACCAATACACTCACTCTTACGGGAACAAAAACAGCTGTTGATGAATTAAAGTCGATTATAGCCCACTACGATGTTACAACAGGTATTGAAAAAACGACTTTCTTTATCTATAAGCCCGTGAATACAGCGCCAAAAGAAATAGAAAAATCTCTACAAGAAATGGCTGCCGACTTAGAAAGTTCCGGACTTGCAGATGCTGATCTTTTGGACGCAGCGTCAAGCGCCAAACATATTCCACTTACAAACTCGATCCTCTTTACAGGCACTCCTACTGCAATCGAAAAGTTAAAGCAAATCTTAGTAACGCTTGATGTAAAAGGATCTGAAGGCACCGGCGTACAACACGTGGGAAGCCTCACATTTTTAATCTATAAGCTTAAGTTTGTAACGGGAAATCAATTGATCTCCTCTCTCGAATCGGTGGCTTCTGATTTACAAAAACAAAGCTCTCTTGATCCAGAACTCGGACAAGCCCTTGCTTCGATGAAGTATATCAAAGAAACAAACTCGATTTTATTTACAGGGACGCAAGCCGCTCTTGAAAAAGTGGAAAATCTTGTCAGCCGTTTTGACATCACGGAGTTAAAGCCCAGAGCTCCTGAAGCTGGCCCTTCTTCTTTTACTCTCTATAAACCTCACTATGTTAGTGGAGAGGATCTGATCAATATTGTTCACGACTTTGAGCAACATTTGATCGCTACGGGAGTTAAAGATGATCTGTTCTTTACTACGATCAATAACCTGAAGTGGATCGATAAAACCTCTTCCATTTTAATTTCTGGCGATCAAGCTTCTGTTACACGGGTCATGGAGCTCCTCCAAAAATTCGATACCCCTCAAAAAGGAGCTGAACCTTCTATTGAAGCAATTGAAAATGTGAGCTTTTTGGTTTACAAGCTTCAATACCATCAAGGAGGCGAAATTAGCGACGCCTTAAAGCAAATTGCGGTAGAACTTGGAAAGAACCCTTCTGTAACAAACAAGTCCCTTTCAGAGGCTATTAAGTCTGTCCAGTGGATCACTGTAACAAACTCTCTTCTTGTTACAGGAGAAGAAGGGATTTTAACAAAATTGCGCGAACTTATTGCCAATTTGGATGTCCCCTTAAGACAAGTGTTCATTGAAATTCTCGTTGTTGAAACAACACTCGGTAACACGCAGCAATTTGGGCTACAATGGGGTGGAAAAATGCAATACTTGAATAAGTTTGCTACTGGAACTGGCCTATCCCCTGGCGTGAATCCTGGCACCGGCTCGACTACTTTCCCGAATTCCAGCTTTACAAACGGCCTAAATAATATTAGCGGCTCTTCCTTTCCCTCTACTACCTCATTTCCTCAGCCTGGTGGCAGCGGTTTTGATTTGGGAGTTTTGGGCGATATCATTATGCATAAAGGACGCTCTTTCATATCGCTCGGAAGCCTTGTGCAAGCCCTACAAACCGACACTGATTCTGTTATCGTCTTAAATCCAAAAATCATTACACAAGACAACCACACCTCAACGATTTTTGTTGGACAAAACTTACCTTATAACTCTTCTGTTACAACAATTGCTACACAAGCTACTACCACTGCTCAAACTGGAAATATTGAATATCGAGATATTGGAGTGAACATCAGTGTTACTCCCGTACTTGGAAATAACGATATTGTCACCCTTGACATCAACCTAGATCTTTCCTCTCAACTCCAGCTAAATACGAACACAGTCAATTTTCAAATAAATGGTATTGCGACAACTCATGCGAGCATGTCGACAAAAGTCCACGTCCCAACTGACAATTTTGTGGCCTTGAGCGGGATGCTTAACGACACAAAAACCCATTTTAGGACTGCGATTCCTTGTCTCGGTGGCCTGCCTGTCATAGGAGCGCTCTTTTCAGAAAATGACAGAAGTGATACAAAGGATAACATTATTATCTTTTTAAGGCCCCACATCATCAATTCAGATGACGATTACCGCGCACTTACCGAGCATCAAGAGGTGCTCTTTAAAGATGAAGCCGGTGCTCCTATTTTAAAAGAGGAGTTTGATCATGGATTGGATTGGGTGAAGTTACCCGTAAATGAATCTAGACTTTTTGATGAGAGCGAATTGGACTGCACACTTGAATAAGATTTATCTTATTCTCGCAGTAGTATTCTTATATTCTTGCCATCGCCATACGGAGAATCTAGAGCCTAAAATTTCTTATTGCGTACAAGACAAATATTTAAAAGGGCTTCCTTCCCCTTTTCAACCCCTATCTGATGAAGAGAAAAAAACGGATTGGGGAAGAGAATATATCATTGGGACTGCATTTGCAAAACAGCTCGATCTCTATCAGGCTATCACCGCCTTCAAAAGAGCTGATATCCTCCTTCCTCAAGGGGAGAGAAAAAAAGAGACTCAATATGAAATTCTACTCTCCTATTATCTTGGGAAAAAATATGACGAACTGATTTATACATACGAAAACAGCTCTTTGCGAGGGGTAACCCAAGAGTTCCCAGCTTTCCACGATCTCATTGTTATTCTCTATGACAGCTATCTACAATCAGGAGATGAAAAGACCGCAGAGGCCATGCTCCAATATATCAAACAGGCCTATCCCGAAACTGGAGAGACTTTAGAAACCTCGACAACCCTTCTCCAAGCTTGCCCAGGCTACGAAGAATACCTGCCTAACTACGCAGCCTGCAAGAAGTCTGTAGGCCTCGCAAAAGGGCTTAACGCTCTCCTTCCCGGCGCTGGATACCTCTACCTCGGCCAAAAACAGTCTGCCCTCACCGCATTTCTCCTAAATGGCTCTTTTATTGCAGCTGCCTATCATTTTT
>JABDHB010000059.1:0-761 GCA_013285775.1 Chlamydiota bacterium
GTCTCGTGTGTCTCAAGATTTACTAAAACGGATGAAAGGACCTTTATTATGGATAGAGGGAAATGGAAATTATTCGATAGAGCAATTCCTGTATGGAGAAGAAAGTACTTTTGATTCAGGGTGGACTGTAGCTAATTTTATCACAGCCCTTGCGTATTCTTTAGGCTGTCATCCAATCATTTCTGTAGGAATGGACTTTGGGGCAGTGGATGGGAGGCTTTATGCCAAGGGGATTGAAGAAAAAGCTTCTTCTGAGATAAAAAAAGATTGGCTTTTGGCAAAGGAATGGATGAGTGCCTTTCCTATTACAAAGGACCTCTTTTTAGAAAAAACGTACGATTTACAAGGGATGATTAACGATCAGCTTTCTCAAATGAGTTTTATTGACACGCAAACAAAGGAAGAAGAAATAGAAAAAAGTTTTGCAAGAGCAAGGCTGCTTTGCACGAAACTCCTTTCAGAAACAGAGCTTTCGTCCAGTTCTATCCTTGCAGATTTTGAGTTGGAAGAGGAGATTGCTTGTAAAACCTTCCTAAATCCTCTTTGGACTGTTTGGAAGGAATATTTTGAAATTTACCAAATAGCTCACGCCCTCTTTTAGATCTATGATAAGAGGGAACATTCGCTAAAATATTAGAAAGGATTTTTTGCCCCAAATCGTGGAAATCAGAAACAGCTAAATCTTTACGAAGGTTCAATTGCTCTAAGAAGTTCATGGTAACTGGGTAAATAGTGGATAATTTTATCCCCATATCTTACCT
>JABDHB010000059.1:771-4108 GCA_013285775.1 Chlamydiota bacterium
GAATCTCTTCCGAATTGGCAACAGCTATAAAATGTGCTTGCGTGTGGTAATTATAGCCGAGAACTTGCTCTAGGGTCGTTTGAGTAATTTTTTTTTGCTTACATTCGATAATAAGCAGAGGAAATAAAGAATTTTTTCCCCTGCCATAACAGAGAATATCTACTCGCCTATCACATTCCTTAAGGGCAACTTCAACAGCGATAAGCTCCTTTGGATATTTCAAAGAAGAGATCATATGGGCAAGCAATCCTTGTCTTACTTTCTCTTCAGGAGTGGCTGTAACCCAAATTTTCCTTACCGGATCGTAGAGTTTACTCCGGCTGGGCAAGCCCATAATTGCCATCAGTACGGCGATACATCACCTTAATCTTTTGATCGACTTCATCTTTATAAATCAGAAAAGGACGTTCAGATAATTCCATTTTCATGATCGCTTCATCAGATCTAAGCGTTTTCAAAGGAAGTGTATCGGTGCCTATGATTTTAGGAGGAATAACTCCTGCCTGTTTTTGATTTTCTGTCTCAATTTCTGCATTATACTCAGCAGTTTCATCATAAGGTCTTTGGAAAACATTCACCTTCATATCGATAACAGAAAGTTTTTTATGATGATGGTCCTGAATCCTATCTTTAAACCGTCTTAGCTTCGTTTGAAGACGTTTGATCGCTTCATCAATTGAAGCGTACATATCTGTGGTAGAAGCTTTAACAATCACTTCCAAATGATCAATTTTCAAGAGAATCGTACAGATGTGTTCTGTTCTTTCAATATCTAAAGTAACAGTAACATGCATCACGTGGTCATGAAACCGATCGATCTTATCAAGCTTATCCCAAGCATAATTTTTCATTGCCTCTGAGACAAGAACGTTTCTTCCAACAACCACTACTGCGTAACCTTCCGCATCTTCTTCTGCAAATTTTTTCGCATTAACCATAGATACCTCCCGTTGATTCGTATTCTACAAATATAGGACCAATTTGACTAGAAGAAAATGAGAGTGAGCTATTCCCGATGTAGTAGTTTTTGGATTTTTTTCAAAATTATTTCTTGGCATTTTAGCGATGAATAGACATGTCGGATGGTGTGCGCTTTAGGCCACACCTCCCGCGACCACTTGAGCCTTGCCTCGCTTTGCCAAATCGTGTGCTCGAAAGCGGGGTGGGCAAAGCCCTACACCCGCACGCTGCGCTTTTCTGTGCTACGATTTTGCTTTGCGATCCAAGGCCGCCGGCTGCTCGTGCGCTCCTCCCCTGCTTCGCGGGGCCCCTCCACGTCATCTCACAGAACTATCTTTTTCTCTCATGTAGAGTCTTAATAAGTTTTCAGGGAGCTCCCAAGAATGGCTCTGCAATGCGACGAGAGAGGGGCCCCGCAACCGAGACGAAGTCCGGCGGGGAACGAACGCTCATTGCAGCCAATGGCCCCAGATCGCAAAGCAAAATCGTAGCACAGGAGAGGCTCCAGCCGTGCGGGTGTAGGGCTTTGCCCACCCCGCCTCCGAGCACACGATTTGGCACAGCGAGGTGGGGCTCAAGGGGGCAAGCGGGGGACACCGACACGAAGTGCTGTGTCCCCGACATGTCTATGGGCCGGCCAAAGTAAGTTTTGGCTTACAATATATTCTGTTCTCATTTGTTTTTACTTAGGGTAAATTAAATTCTCGATGAGTTATTTTTCTCTAGAAAAATAACTCATCGAGAATGACTTGAGAGTATATGCACCGAACAGGACTCGAACCTGTAACCACCCGGTTCGAAGCCGGGTACTCTATCCATTGAGCTATCGGTGCAGATAATGTATGATACAAAGAATATGATAAAAACTGAAGGAATTGTTCTCCACAGCTTTGATTTTAAGGAAAATCAGAAGATTATTACCCTTTTTACCGAAGATGCTGGGAAAATGAGTCTCATCCTGACAAAAAAAAATGGGAATCTTGGATTGACCACCCCTTTTACAAAAGGGGAATATATCTATACTAAAGGGAAATCAGATCTCTACCGCTTCCACGACGGCACTGTCCTCGATAATCATATCCTTTTAAGAAATAGCCTTGCCCATCTCCAAGCAGCAGGAGAACTCACAAACGTTATCCTCCGTTCACAAATGCCGACAAAACCAGCTCCTCTCCTCTATGCCCTACTGAAAACCTACCTTCCTCAGATTTCTAATTTCCCCGATCCTACCCCCCTTCTCTGTAGTTTCTATCTAAAACTCCTTAAACACGAAGGAGTCCTTAACCTCGATGAACTCCCTGAAATCTGCCTCCCCCTCCTCACCTCTACCCGCTTCTCCGACCTTAAAAACATCCCCATCCACCCCCACCTCAAACAAAAAATCCTAAAAGTTTATAAATCTATTCTTTAGAAAATAAAAAAGCCCAGGCTTTTGGCCTGGGCTCTTTGGGGAAATGCGAAAGAGGGGACTCGAACCCCTACGAGAAACCCCACTACCACCTCAAAGTAGCGCGTCTACCAATTCCGCCACTTTCGCATTGAAATTGAAAATTATTATCCAAAAGTTCTAAAATGAAAGCAAGACTTAAAAAATCATTATAGGACTTACACATGCGTTGCACAGGTTATTGTATAGCTTCCGGCTATGATATTCCTAGACTTTTTCAAGCACTTCAAAAGCAGGGAGCTACTGTTCAACTTTACAGAGACGTGGTCCATACTCATACTAAAGAAGAAAAACGTTCTCGTGGAGATGTTTTTTATTTTCCCTATGGAGTGGCCATTTTTTGGGGATATACTGACGAGGAGGAGAGAAATTTTCTTAGCTTAGCAAAAGAATTTGAAAAAGAGCCTCTCTCTAAGCCAGATATCGACGAATTTACGTTCGTTCATGGAGAGTCGATGAAAATTGATGAAGATGAAATTATTCTCCACAATAAAAGCACCCTAACTAAATTAGCTATTTCCCATGGAATTGCTCAGTCGGTCAAATTAACTATTTTTGAAGAAGCGATTCAAAAAACGATCGATTTGACGAAAAATCTTCCTCAAGAACTTGCAAAGGTTGGGAAAATCAAACTCTCTCGAAAAGAGATATCAAAAAAAATGGGTGAGCTCTTCATGGAAAGGAATTTTATCAACACCCAATCTGAAATGCTCGATACCCCTGAATTTTTCTGGAACCACCCCGAGATTGAACCGTTTTATAGACGCACTTCCCACTATCTTGATGTGAACAAACGGGTCGATGTTCTCAATAAAAGGCTGGATGTCATACACGAACTTTTCGAAATTTTACGCAATGAGCTTAATCACCAGCATTCTTCTAGGCTAGAATGGACAATCATCATTCTGATTGTTATCGAAGTGTTTTTAG
>JABDHB010000060.1 GCA_013285775.1 Chlamydiota bacterium
CAGGAACTGGCGACACCATTTTGCGTAAGGCGAGTTAAGAAGTTACGAAAATCAATCGCTGAATCGATTAATTTTGACGATTTTTAATCGGCACACCGATTAATAATTGTAGCTGGCAATATTGCGATCCAGGTGTTTTTTATGGATGACGCAGATATTGTTTTTAATCCCCGTAAAAAAATAAGGGTCATTATTGCAAAGGGAGGCCAAAAAGCGGGGATTGTTAGAGATCCGACTTGTCGGATAGATATCTTCAATGATATAGATCCCGTTCTCCTTCAAGTGGGAATAGAAGTTTTTCAATGTTTTGTATTGGTCTTCATCATAATGAGAACCATCATCTATGATAATATCAAATTCGATGTTTCCGAGTTTTTTGATAAATTCTTCTACTTGCTGAGGATCTGTGGAGTTACAAATATGCGTTGTAATCCTGTATTCATCCGTAAATTGGGTATCAGATTGGACATCCACTCCATGAATCACCCCATGAACAAAATAATCTCGCCATGCGCGTAAAGAACCTCCAGGCTTATACCCTTTAAGCGAATAGCCCACCATGGAACTATGAGCTCCAGGAATCAACGTGCCAATCCCAATTTCTAACATCGTAATAGGCTTATCCTTCAAGTGATCAAACAGAGTGTGATAAACACAGCTATAGCCGTTGATATCCTTGTCACTACCATAATAACGAAAGAGCTGAGCCAAATCCATGTTCTGTTCATATCCGTATAGATTCAGAGACAATAGCACGGCTATCAAAACAACAGCTTTTTTCATCATAATTTTTATTCCTTTTCTAAGTTTAAGCCAATGCTACGCCAAAACACAAAAAAAGAAAAAGTTAAAAAATCAGGCCAAGAGAAAAGGAAGCTCCGTCTAAAGACAAGTCCCCGTAATCTCCAATTTGATTAAAGTTAAATACGCGGTGATGCTCAAGACCTGCTTGAAGAAGCAATTCTAATGCATTTCCAAGAGAACATCTGCACCGAATCCCCAATGTTGCATCATCAGCGGTTTGACAAGTATCAAAAGACTGATTTGCCTTAAAGGAAGCTGTAGAAAGTGCAAAAGCACTTTGGTCGCCGAATTTTACGAGAAAATGCCCATAAAGGAGCGCAGCATCAATACTTCCATAAAAGCTCCAAGACGGCGTAAAATGAAATTCTGCTTCAAAGCCAAGCAGAGGACCTACTCCTATGAATGTTTCTTTATCATGATCTTTTTCCGTTGATACACTCGTCGATACGCTCGTTGGCGTAGTAATAGCTACGGTGCTGCTTAAACTTCTTGAAATTCTTTGTTTGATAAGGTCCCCACGCAAACCAGCAAAAGGCCTAACGCTAAAGCAAGATCCTCTTTGAATTTTTCTTCCTATGATGAGGTCTAAATCATCAAAATGGAGATTCCAATGTAAAGAACCGCCTTTCCCAACATGCATATTCTCTTTCGTATCAAAATGGGTCCAATATACTCCTGCATCCCAACCTTTATCTTCTACTTCAAAGCCAGCTGCAACACGAAAACCAAAATCCCATTTAAAATGAGGATGTTCAGACCCTCCTTTGATGACAGATGTTACATCACCACTTGCATCTATCGTATCGGAGATTTGAGCGCTCCCACCTCCACAAACAAACCCTCCTTCAAAAGGGCGCAAATAGAGGAGACTTCCGGCAAGAAACGGCAAAGTACTTTCTTTACAGCAATAGTTGCAATCATCTACATATTGAACATCAAAATGCTGTTCAGCGTGTACATTGGCCGTATCAGAAACATTTTCCGAAACCTCTTCTACTAAAACGTTGTGAGGAGAATAGTTGCTTAATTTAGTAAATATCGCGAACAACATGAGCAATGCTGCAGATACCAGCACTATTAAAATAGACATGTGTATACCTTGGCTTATTTAAAGCCAGGAATAGTAAATGAAAATATTTTTATCAAGAAATATTTTTACCTTCTAAAGAAGTCTGACAATACTAATGGTAGATGGGTTCATACTTAAAGTAAGTCCAAGTCCTGTAGTAACAACCTCCAAAGTATCACCAGCATTTGCAACGATGATCGATTGCAGTACAAGGGTAGCACCCGCTGACAAAAGCGTGGAAGCAGTTCCAGGAACCACAGTTCCATTTTGTGTAAACTCAAATCCTCCAAGCAAACTAATCAGAGCTGATTCTGCTGAATAGATCACGAGATAATGCCCAGCATTATTGAATGTGAATTGCGTATCCGTAGGAGAGTTTATAGAAATAGAAGTCCCATTTGCTCCACTTGCGCCAGAAAAAGTCACTGGCACGCCAAGCATTAAGCTAAGAGCGCTCGTAGTATATCTCGCCATATGATCATTTGTAGCAGCTGTTCCTGATGTACCAGTTGCTCCTGTAGGCCCCGTTGAGCCAGTTAAACCAGCACCAGTTGGTCCGGTTGATCCTGTTGGTCCTGTCACACCAGTAGGACCAGTACCTGTTGGCCCTGTGGGTCCAGTTGAACCTGTAGAGCCCGTGGAACCAGTTGGCCCTGTTTCTCCCATACAACCTGAGGCACAAGCACAAGCTTGATTGGCAAAAAGAGCTGCTCGTTCTACAGCACGTGCAGCATCCGTAGCAGCGGTACTAGCTGCAGCTGCAGCTGCTGAACAATTCCCTGTCCCCCGATTACAATCAGCAAATACAGTTTCTTTGAGATTCTGATCCCCTATCTCTATTGCATTCGTGATAGTGGTAGCAAAAACCAATAATGGAAAGAATACATACAAGATCATAGAGGCCTCTTTGGATTAAATATTTTCGTTAGATATAATCCAAAAAAAGAAATTCCTCAAGAATTATTTCACAGTTTCTGATTCAATCTTTGACTTGAGTTTGGCAAGCGCAAAAGTACGGTTGGTTTCTGTGAGTTTGCGCCAGGCTTCAGGTAGATGTTTTATGGCGAGAAGCTTATCACAAGAATCTAAAGATTCCTGATAATTCCCCACATAGTAAGAGCAAATGGAGAGTTGAAAAAGAAGACCATATTGATCAATCCAGTCTTCGTTGAAAAGGCTGTCTTTTTGGGAAGGTTTAGGAACAAAAGCTTGAGCTTTAAGATACTCGTAAGCCTTGGTGTAATTTTCTTGCTGATTATAACTTTCAGCGAGGTAGTAAACAGGCTCTAACCGATGAGGACGATAATCATGGGCCTCTTTGAACGCAGAAGTGACAATGCTTGAAGAGAGTCCCATATAACGCAGGTTTAGGGCAATTTGAAGTTTGGACCAAAAAACTTCTTCCACCCAACCGCCCATGGCGATCCGTTTTTGATAACATTCGATCGCTTTTCCTTTTTGACCAGCGTCACGGTAACTTTCCGCAAGATAAAACGCATAGCGCTCATTTTTGGGCTCCTTTACAAGACCATCTTCGAGAAGTTTAATGTTTTCGAGAAACTTTTTGATTCCAACTGAGCGCGCTCCACCATCGCAAGAAGTATATTTCACCTTCTCAAGAATCGCAGTAGTATGAGGTTTTGGGCAGTCTAAATATTCGTGAGTAACACCCACCCAACGCCAAGGAAGATCTCCCTTTACAAGTTGCGGTTTTAGATAGCTAAAGTCCTTTGTTCCACGCCAGAAATTATAGACATCTTGAGTGAGAGCTGGCAATTTAAAACCCTCTTCAAATTCAAGGATATCATCTGCATCCATAAACAAGATGTAATCCCCTTTTCCAATCGCAAGTTCAATAGCTTCTGTCCGACTCTCTCCAAAATTTTTCCAAGGACGCTCAAAAAGTTCCCCAGGAATACCCTTCAAGTGGTTTTTAATGATCTCCTGAGTACCATCTTTTGATCCAGTATCAACAATCACCCAATAATCAATCATAGGCTTTACAGAATCAAGGCAGCGCGTTATGACCTTACTCTCATCCTTAACAATCATGTTCAGACAAATTTTCGGCTTTGCCTCTACACAAAAAGGCAATAGCAAAAGCCCTAAAGAAAAAAACGCTCGATTC
>JABDHB010000061.1 GCA_013285775.1 Chlamydiota bacterium
GAAGGAACAGTTTCCTAAAGAATGGCAAGAGATTATCCATAAAGCTGAAAATGATGAAAAACACATCGCTGATGTAAAAACTGATCAAGGTTTTGTGATTGAGTTCCAACATTCGCACCTAGATCCTCAGGAACGGCTGGCACGAGAGGCTTTTTATCAAAACATGGTATGGGTAGTTGATGGTACACGTTTAAAGGGAGATTACCCCCGTTTTCTTGAAGGAAGAAAGCATTTTGCAACTGGCTACAAAAAAGGATTTTTCTTGGTCCATTTCCCTGAAAAATGTTTCCCTATTGCGTGGATTGAGAGTTCAGTCCTGGTTATTTTCGACTTCCAAGGTACATTACCGAACGATCCACAAGATGAGATGCGAAATATCCTATGGTGTTTGTTACCAGGACGAGCTAGAAAACGTGCTGTAATGATTGGAATATCGCGTCAGGATTTTGTAGGAACAGCCATGAAACAGCCTCGATTACTTCCAGAGCCAGCTCATGAGCTTATTAGCGCTTACGATAAATTACTTACAGAGCTAGAAAAGGCAAGAGAACACCAGGTACCAAGTCAGCAGTGGCAGCCACGTAAGCCCCTTAGAGCAATCATACCAAAGCGATACAAGAGGCATTGAACTATTTTATCTTCCACACTATTTCAATATATATGCGCGTTGTGAAGTGCATGACATTGGCATCGCCTCTGCAATAGCAAGAGCCAAGAAAATCACTAATCTAATCACACCTCTTCCAAAATTTTGTAAACACGGCGGATACCCATCAATCACCAACAGTGTCCGTCATGTTTAAATTCTCATATCCGGCGGATACTCCAAAGAAGGTCGATCCCATGCAATGCTTGAGGAGATGTCTTTATCATTATCATAGCCGCCCTCGGCGGCAATCTCGTCTACGAACAAGGCGCCGCCGTCCAATCCACCCCATCAAATTTACCGTCCAAGCAGTAAATTTCGCCAAGCCCTCGCCTTTTCACTAAAAAACCACTTAAATCCACCTTGTTTTACTGCTATAACGGTAAATTTTGAGGGTTTCACATGTTTTCTGTTGAAAAATTGTATAAATCGGGTATATTTACTACTATAGCAGTAAAACTAGCGGAATGGCATGAACGAGAAACAAATAGGCAAAATGGTTCGCTTCCATCGTAAAAAAAGCGGACTAACTCAAGCAGAATTAGGCAGACTTGCCGATTTGGGAAAAACAGTCATTTTCGACATTGAAAACGAGAAGCTAAGCGTAAAATTCAGCACGCTTCTAAAGCTTTTTGACGTGCTAAATATCAAGCTAGAATTCAAAAGCCCGCTAATGCACATTTTTAAGGATAACAATGAAAAGGGCTAAGGTATTTATAAATGGAGAATTTGCGGGCATATTAGAAGAGCTGATCAGAGGAAAACATTATCGCTTTATCTATGCAAATGAATACAAGGGCCTCTCTGTTTCTTTAGAAATGCCTTTAACCCAAATGGTATATGAATATGAACGTTTCCCTCCTTTCTTCGAAGGTCTGTTACCCGAAGGCATTATGCTTGAGGGCCTATTAAAACAATCCAAACTTGACAGAGATGATCTAATGGGTCAACTTATCACAGTTGGTAAAGACTTGGTTGGCAACGTTACAGTCGAGGCATATTAATGAATCGATGTCCAATTACCTATGAATTTTGCAACGCCCAGGAATATGACTCGAACGGCCTTAAACTTCTTTCTAAGGATTTAAAAAATCTCAAACATTTTCCGTTCACTCCCAAGGAACAAAGAGAACTCGCATTACATTATGCTTCAAAAATTTCCATTCAAGGCGTGCAGCCTAAGCTTAGTGTTAAATTAAACGTTTCAAAAGAAGAGTTCGAAACAGTAGAAAAAGGTGGAACGTTTATATTAAAACCTCCTCATCAAATTTATAACGAACTTCCTGAAAATGAAGACATTACCATGAGGATGGCCCGACTATTAGGAATAGAAACACCTCTACATGGAATGATTTATAATAGCGATTCTTCTCTGACTTATTTCATCAAACGATTTGATCGATTACCAAATAACAACAAAGTTGCTGTTGAAGATTTTTCCCAACTTCTTGGCTATAGTCGTGATACCAAATATGAATCCAGCATGGAAAAACTCATTCCCGTCATCGAAAAACACTGTACCTTTCCCGTATTAGAAAAAATAAAATTCTTTCGGCTAACTCTTTTTAATTTTCTCGTGGGGAATGAAGATATGCACCTGAAAAACTTCTCCCTTATCAGGCGCAATGATAAAGTAGAACTGAGTCCTGCCTACGATCTTTTGAACTCAAGCATTCACCTCAAGTCAAAAGAAGAAATTGCTCTAGCTCTTCGAGGAAAGAAAAATAAACTTAATCGGTCCGATTTATTTGACTATTTTGCAATGACCAAGCTCGGCCTCTCCACACAAACCCTCGATGATGAAATGGTAAAATTCACTCAGGCATATCCTCAATGGCTATTACTCTTAGAGTGCAGTTTCCTCTCTCCAAAACAAAAAGCCAATTACAAAGACCTACTCCAAAACCGCTGGCAAAGAATCCGCTTCTAAAATAATGCACCTCAGAACCCTCACTCTCCTCACCACAGCCGCCCTCGGAGCCAACCTCGTTTACGAACAAGGCGCTGCCGTCCCAAACCCCCTCACCTCAGCCGCCATCCTATCTGGTTCAAACGGTCAACGCTAATTTGCGATTTTTCAAGTTCTTCAGATATAACTCACTTGTTTGCTCATTTGAAATATTTTTGAGATATAGCTTCGACTAAAAAAATACAGCCAAATCCTACAAAAAATAAAATATAGAAGTATGCAAGACTATACTCCTTACTTTTCTTACGATAATGCTCATTGAATAGCGCTGCTGCTGCAAGAAAAGACCATAGAGAAAGCGTTGCTTGTATAGGTAAAAAAAGTGGCCATCTCGTAAGGAGCAAACAGATCGCAAGAAGTGCCACAAAAAGAGGGCGCTCCTTTTTTGTTTTAAAATACCTATAAAACAACCACAAAATACCACCAACAAAAATTACACTCTCTAATATATCAGTATTCATTTTTCACCTAATTGTTAGAATGATAAGGATCATAAGAATTATCTGGGGGTTCATTCCTACCATTGGCCTCACGCCTTGTGTTTCTATCACTTAAACTACTATTTTTTCCAAAGGGGTCATAAGGGCCATGTTCACATTCATAACCTGCATTATATTCCATGGCGGCTTCTTTCCAAGCTTGTACAGCATTATACAGCTCAATAGCGGCTAAAGGAGGTATTTCAACGACAGCCCCCACACCTATTGAATGGAAGACTGCATCTCTTAAAGCAGCGGCGGCTTTATCATAATGTTCCTGAGCTTCCTTATTCTCCAATTTTTGGCCGCATTTCAAAAAGATTCCCCGACTATCTGATGCAAGTGACGGCAACTGTATGATTGAATTTTTTTGGCGCAGACACGTCCCAACTCGATTAATAGATATTCTTTCAGGAACTAAGTATATTCGGTTCCCTGTCCAATCTTCAATTGCTGTCGGTTGTTCTTCAATAATCTGTACAACTAAGTTTACTGTCTCTTGAAAGCTCGCGCTTTCATTTTCCAGATTTTCATCATGAATCAATAAATTACAAAAACCAAATAAAGGGAAAAAGAGAAGAAGTCGAATAAGCATCATAAATAATCCTGTATCTAGAGACCATTCTCTGCTTTATATCATAAGACTATTACATAAGTGCTTTGCTCGCAAATCACTCTTTTCCTGTCAGCCGCTTTCTCGAGGAAAGCACTCATGTAATGGTCTCAATATAGTTCGCACAAAACCAAGTTTCTTAAAGTTGTATCACGTGCCTCGATCAAATTCAATAAACTTTTCCCTAACCTTTTCCCCGATTACACCTCTCATCAAAATAAAAATCCCACAGCCGCCCTCGGCGGCAATCTCGTCTACGAACAAGG
>JABDHB010000062.1 GCA_013285775.1 Chlamydiota bacterium
AAATCTTAGCGATCAACTCTTCTTTTTTGGTTTTTATCATGAAGTAGTAATTTTCATGATCTTGGTAAAAAGCGTGATCCTCTGGTTTGAGGAGCATAAGAAATAGAGTTTTTAAAAGGAGAGGATTTACAACTGTGCGCATTTCAACGGGAGTGATCGAATGATAGAAGTTTTCAAGTAAAAATTCCTGTTTCTTGGCCACCTCTCCAAGCATGTTTTTAAGAGTTGAGAGCATCTCGATCTGTTTAGAGATCATCCCCCCATTATAATCGCGCACTTCTCCTAAAATTCTTTGCAATTCGGTTACGACATGCAATCTCACTTTATAGAGGTCAACCGAATGGTCTTCTCTTAAAAATCCTGTGTTGGGAAGTCTAACTCTAAAAACAGTAGCTTCCTTAATATGCTTTTTACGCAAGAGGCCCACTTTTTTCACTCGATCGGGAATAAATTTTAAAAAGGTTTTCGACTTATGAAATAGATCGCCTACAGAACTTGAATCTGGAAACAAAATTCTTAAAAGGACGACGGTAAAGGAGAGTTCTTTGTCTGTCTGTTCATCAAAAGAGATGATCATCTGCGGGATATCGCGGATATATTTTAACTGATTGCTTAAAGTAAGAATATTGCGCATCACCTCTTCTTCATTGCGCGGCATAAAAATAGGGCGAACGAGCTGCTCTATCGAGTTTTTAAGCTCTATCGGAAGAACCTTTCGCAATACAGCGATCTCCTCTGAGGAAAAATCTGATCCTTTTTCTATTTCAAGATACAAAGTTTGGTTTTTATTTTCTCTGTCATGATTTGTAAACAAAGAATCTTCGACCATCTGAATGTCAGGGATGTGATGGGATAGAGCTTTCAGAAGGTGTTTCTCTTCAAAAATCTCATTTTCCTTTAAGAAATTCACCCCCACAAAAACTGCGAGAGTGACTTTTGAACCAAACGGCAAATTCAAGCGTGTTCTGCATAATTTAAGACTTAAGTGTCTAGCGCCCGGAAATTGCTCTGCTTGCATCTGAAGAGCTTTCTGAAAAAGGTAGAGGACATAAATAATGCGGGAAAGATGCTCATATTCCCTGATCTCCTTAAACTCCTCCTTGCATCCTCCTAAAAACTGTTGCATATACCCAAAAATGTCATAATCAAATACGTCAGGACGTTTATTTACTAATGTAGAGATCCTCTCCTGAATAAGGGAAGTTTTTTGGTTAATCGATAATCCTTTAATTTCTAAAATACGACTCGCATGAAAAGCAGAATTCACTCCAAGACGGATCTCATTTTCAATGATTTCAAGATTGTTCTTCACAAGCTCCATATCTTGATCTTTATCCAAGGAGATCACGATCTTTGAAAGGGAGTATCGGGCATCACTCAGTTCAGGGAATGTAAAGCTCGTAGAAAAAAACAGACCAATATTTAACTGTTGACCGGGTAAAAGCCATCTACTGATCATATCGTAGAAAAATTTCCCCACTTCTGGTCTTTCGGGACAAAGAAGAAAAACAGAAACGGCGTTTGTTTCCCACATCACCCATTTAACAAGGGGAAGCATCGCATTTAGCTCAGCCAAAAAAATTTCAGGTTCTTGAAAAAAAAAGCCGTGAGGGAGAATTTTACGTAAAATATTTTGAATGGGGTGATTAAAGACAATACCACCTGCGCCTGCATCAAATACTGTCTCAATCCTGGTGCTCATAGACAGGTACGCCTACCTTTGATCCATCCCCTATCCATGTACCCGATAACCCCAAATCGCTAAACGGGCGTACATGCAGAGGAAGCTTGTTTTTAAAAGCTAAACTTACACATCTGGAATGTAACACTTTTGCCCCTTTTTGCATAAGGTCATAAGCATCTTCATAGGAAAGTTTCAAATATATGGGAGCATCTGGATTTTTTTTGGGGTCCTCAGCATAAACGCCTGCAACATCTTTATAAAATTCCACTTGATCAGCACCTAATGCCACGCCTAGAGCCACAGCCGTTGTGTCAGATCCCCCTCTTCCAAGCGTTGTGATCTCCCCTTTTGCACTTACCCCTTGAAACCCCGCGACAATCACCACTGTCCCCGCTTCCAAATGAGGTAAAAGTCTAAAAGGGCGCACATCCATAATACGCGCCTCTGAATGTTCTGTAGAAGTGATGATCCCCGATTGGCTACCTGTAAAGCTGATCGCCTCTTTTCCTTTAGCCAAAAGAGCCATCGCCAAAAGAGCCATGCTAATCCGCTCTCCAGCCGATATGAGCATATCCTGCTCCCTCCTCGGTGGATGGGGATGGACTTTTCGACCCAGCTCCAAAAGCTTATCTGTAGTGTTGCCCATTGCGCTCACCACAACAACGATCCGCTCATATTCCTGAGCTCGCATTAATACAATCTCAGCAATCTTTTCAAAATTTTCTGGTTCAGCAAGAGATGCCCCGCCAAACTTCATCACTAACGTAGCCATGGAACTTAGGATAAATCAAACAGCCTCAAAACGCAAATCGTAAAGCGTCAAGCGTCAAACCACATCAAAATTTCTGCCTTAGGAAACACTGCTTGAATGGCTTGTTTTGCTTCTGGAGTGACACTATCTCCGAATTCCACTTCAATGATATTGTTTCGTATTTTTACAGGCAATGTTCTCAAAGAAGGTAACTCATTTAGAGACCACATAACGAGTTTGTTCATTCTTGGGCAAAAAGGAGCCAATTTACTCAAATCCTCTCCCTTATTTTCAGGATCAACTCCTCTGGCAATTTTTTTGAGATCAGAGAGATTTACATCGAAATCTTCGGGAAAACAATCGAGTGCAAAGTTCAATTTTCCTTCGAGATCCGTGTGTCTTTGAAGCAAGCTATGAAGAGCTTTTGAAGAGAAAGATAGAGCTATAGGAGATTGATCGGTCTTAGGACAACCAACAACTTGATTAATTAGAGGAGAACATTCTCCCAAAATTTCTAAAACCTCATCATCTATCTTAGGTAAATATAAATTCAGTTTGGTGACATTAGGAAACAGAGCCATTAAAGCTTTGCTAACGAGTAGAGCATCTGGAAAGATCTTTAGAGAAAACGTGAGCTCTTCAATTTGATTACGTATTTCTATTGGGAGATTTCCTTGTCTTATTATTTCTAAAACAGACTCCTCACGAGTAACCCTTAAATGCCTAAGCAGGCGAGAATAAGGAGCTATCGATGATAGGTAATGTTCTCCAGGTAGAGCATCTCGCCCTAGGACAAAACGACTCACCTCTAGAAGTTCTGTAATAGCAAGTGCAGATTGCTCGAAAAGATCGAGTCTAATATGAGGATGCTCAGATAAAAACGTAAAAAAGCTCTCGGGTCTTTCATGGGCAAGATCTTCCCAAAGATCGAGTATAGTGATCGATTTCAGCAAGGGGCATTGGGTCAGAACATCAAGTTGAGACATAGACTCTTGCAACTCTCGTATTGTAACCTCTTCAAGGTGTGGGAATTGTAAAATAATGGTTCTAAACTTATCTACATCGTTGTCATCATAAAAATCAAGAGAGGTAATTTTTTTATTTATTTCTGCATTCAAAAATACAGGAAAATCCATTCTTGATAGAATAAGCTTGGATAATTTGTTCACGTGCTGCAACGTTAATAACCTCACATACTGTGTAAGCCCTACCCCATAAAATCTTGCCAGATCCTTTAATTCTGAAAAAGTCATCACAGTTTTTGCTGAGGACTGTTGTGTTACAGCTTTTACCGTTTGGTCATAAAGACGGCGCGTTGTGAGCTTAAGAGGAAGGCATTCACTTGGCGGCAGGTACTCCACACATTTGGCAAATAAGTCATAGGGCAATCTTGATACAGCATCTTGCGAATCCCCCTCTGCAAAGCGCTTCACCTCAGGAAATTGAACCACCCCATCCGGACGACA
>JABDHB010000063.1 GCA_013285775.1 Chlamydiota bacterium
TGGCGGCGATAAATCGCCGATGAGAAAAGCGCAAATAAATTTGCGCACTCCAAAATCGCTTTGCGATAAAGAGAGATTTCCTTCTTCCGTTTATTATTCATCATTCAGCATTGGCTGTTCTGGCATAAGGGATAGGTTGGTACGGTGTTGTAGCCTTTGGATGGCTTCTTCTGGGGGTCTTTCCTGAGGCTTGCGCTCGGGGAGGACCATTTGGAATTTGAAGAGAGCGTGAGAGATCTCTTCTTTGATTTTGAGGCTAAGCTCGTCGAAGAGAGCAAAGGCTTCATGTTTAAATTCTAGAAGAGGATCTTTTTGGCCCACTGTGCGGAGGCTAACCTCTGTGCGTAAATGATCGATGTTGAGAAGGTGTTCTTGCCACAACCGATCGATTGAACGGATGAGGATATTGCGTACAACAGAATTGAGGATATTTTCAGGAGAGGTCATCTCTCTATTTCCTCCAACTCGTTGTTGTGCTTCAAAAATGGTAACTGTTTCATGGGCAATTTTATGCGCAAATGCAGCCATGACTTTTGAGGAGGAAATTTTTTCGATTTCTGCAGCGTCGATATAATCGTTATCGAGGTCTTCTGTTTCAAAGCTTACAGGGAAATTGGTGATGAGCCAGTTTCTAAAACCGATCGGATCCCATCCGCCAGGCTGTGTTTTGCTGACGAAGTATTTTTGTACAACTTGAACACAAATGTTTTCTAAGATTTCATTCGCAAGCGCAATCGGTGTTTCTGTATGGAGTACTTCATTGCGGAAAGCGTAGATCTCTGCGCGTTGTTTATTCATCACATCATCGTATTCGAGGGTGTGTTTGCGCATATTGTAATTGCGTTGTTCTACCCTTTTTTGTGCAGTTTCGATCGATTTATTTAATACTTTAGCAGAAATAGGTTCTCCTTCTGGAGGACGGAAACGTTGTAAGAAGGAGGTGATACGCGGTGATGTAAAAAGGCGCATCAAAGAGTCTTCAAAAGAAACATAGAATTTAGAAGAACCTGGGTCTCCCAGTCTGGCGCTTCTTCCTCGAAGCTGTCTATCAATCCTTCTAGATTGGTGTCTTGTAGTTCCAATAACATGCAGACCGCCAGCGCTAGCGCAACCTTCTTTGAGTTTAATGTCGGTTCCTCTTCCTGCCATGTTGGTTGCAACGGTGATCGCTTTTTGTTTTCCAGCATCAGCAATGATCTCTGCTTCTTTGGCGTGGTTCTTTGCGTTAAGGACAGTGTGCTCTAATTTATTTTGTCTCATGATCCGAGAGAGTTTTTCCGATACTTCTACAGATTCTGTCCCGATAAGAATGGGGCGTCCTGCAGCATGGACTTGTTCGATATCTTTAATGATGGCGTTGTATTTTTCCCTTTCTGTCATGTAAATTTCATCATCTTCATCTTTACGGTGGCAGCCACGGTGTGTAGGGATGGCAAGGACGTCGATTTTGTAAATTTCTTTAAATTCATTTGCTTCTGTCATCGCAGTTCCTGTCATGCCAGAAAGTTTTTCGTACATGCGGAAATAGTTTTGTAGTGTGATTGTCGCGTATGTTTGTGTCTCTCCCTGAATAGAGAGCCCTTCTTTTGCCTCGATTGCTTGATGTAGACCATCTGAGAAGCGGCGCCCAGGTTGAGGACGACCTGTATTTTCATCGATGATGACAATTTTTTGCTCCGCTACGATATAATCGACATCTTTTTCCATCAGAAGATGGGCACGAAATAATTGTCTTAAGTTATGAGCGCGCTCTTTTCGATTTGAATCTTTTTCACGTAAGACAACTTTTTGTTGGATTTTGTCTTCTTCTGAAAGATCGGTATTGTTGTCGATTTTTGCATATTCATGGCCCAAATCGAGCATGACAAAATCTTCTGCTTTAGCTTCATTTCCCCATGCGTGGATCCCTTTGTCGGTGATCTCATATTCGCTTGCTCGTTCATCTACGATGATATAGAGTTCAGCTAAGGCTTCATGTCTTTCTTCTTTATTTGGCTCAGCGTAATAATAGGTGTCCCATTTTTCAATATTTGCTCTGAAAGAGGGATTTTCCTTCATCTTTTTTAAGATGTTATTTTGAGGCATCCCTTTGCCAACAAGCCATAATTTTTGGTAGGCATCTTTTTCTTCCGATTCTTGCTCTTTTGTAAGTTTCTCAGAAAGATTTTCCTGGTCGAGAATTTTTCTTGCATCAGAGGCTAATCGATTGCAATAGTCGCGCTGGAGCCTGACAACCTGCGAGACGTCCTCTTTAAGTTCATCATACATTTGGCGTGATGAGCCAGATGGGCCTGAAATAATTAAAGGAGTTCTAGCCTCATCGATTAATATAGAGTCGACTTCATCGATCATTGCAAAAAAGTGGTTGCGTTGACATTGTTCTTCTTTGCTTTGAGCCATCGAATTATCGCGTAAATAGTCAAAGCCGAATTCTGACGATGTTCCATAAACGATGTCAGAGGCATAAACAGTTTTTCTTAAATGTTGGGGAGTAGCATTTGTTAATACTCCAATTGTTAGTCCAAGCCATTTAAAAATCGCTCCAACCCATTCAGAGTCCCTTTGAGCGAGGTAATCATTTACAGTGATGAGATGAACCGACCCACCAGAAAGGGCATTAAGATAAAGGGGCATCGAAGCGGTAAGAGTTTTCCCTTCACCTGTTTGCATCTCTGCAATTGCGCCATAATGCATGGCGATACCGCCTAAAATTTGTACATCGTAAGGGATCATATCCCATTTTTGATTGTACCCAGAAACATGAACCTCTTGACCACACAGACGGCGGCAAGTCCCTTTTACAACAGCATAAGCTTCAGGAAGAAGTTGGTCTAGAGTTTCCCCATTTTGATAACGGGTTTGAAATTCTTTGGTTTTTTGTTTTAGCTCATCATCAGAAAGGGTTTTGAACCGCTCATCCCAGGTATTTACCTGAGAAACAATTTTTCGATATTTATGGAGAGTTCTTTCTTGGGCTGTGCCAAATATTTTCTTTACTATTCCAAACATTATAATGTTCCTTTATAGCTTATACGTATATTCTAACGTCTAAAGTATTTATGCGCGACATCTATTATATCGATCGGGTGACACAAAAGGAAGAAAAGGAGGAGGTCTATGGGAAGTTTTTCCTCGAAATCCTCTATGGAAAAAGGTGGTACGAAAGACTTATCTCCTTCATACTGCTCCCTTTATCTGCTCAAATTTCCCTTGCATCCAGAATCTATGGGTATTTTCAAAAAATATCTTGCAGCAAGAAAAAGGTCCTTCCTTTTATTAAAAAATATTCTATAGATTCTTCAGAATTTTTAGATTCTCCTGAGTCTTATACTTCGTTTAATGATTTTTTTATTCGCCGTCTGAAGCCCTCAGCTCGTCCTATAGAACCTGGAAATGATGTGGCTATTCTCCCTGCTGATGCCAGGTACCTCTTTTATCAAGATATTGCAGAAACGGGAGGGTTTTTCGTTAAAGGAAAAAAGTTCTCTTTAGAAAAATTCTTGCAAGATAGGCAACTAGCAGAAAAATACCTCCATGGCTCGATGGCAATTGCCCGTCTTTGCCCTGTGGATTATCATAGATTTCACTTTATCTCTAATTGTATGCCGAGTGTTCCTCAGCTTATTAATGGACCCCTTTACTCCGTAAATCCTCTAGCCCTGCGCCGAAACATCGAAATCCTTTCTGAAAATAAGCGGATGATGACACATCTACATACTAAAAATTTTGGTGATGTTCTCTACATTGAAGTGGGAGCTACAAATGTAGGTACCATTCACCAAACTTTTGATCCCAATAAACAATATGCAAAAGGAGACGAAAAAGGGTATTTTTCTTTCGGGGGATCCTGTTTAGTCATCCTTTTTGAACCTCATAAAATCCAATTCGATCAAGAC
>JABDHB010000064.1 GCA_013285775.1 Chlamydiota bacterium
AGGAAAGCAATGTGCAAATCATGGATTTTCTGAGAAGTGCCGTAATCATAATTTTTTGCTCCAGAACACCATCGGATGATAAAATTCGTCTTCGCTATCGATTTCTTTCCAAGAAAACTGAGTCACTAAATCAGGAATCTTCACAAATCCTCTTCTTGTCCAAAATTCATCTAAGCAAAAATAATCAGGCGGCCGCCTTGGATCATTTTTAGGAGAAACAACCTCGCAGAATGTAATCAAGTATTGTTTGAGATATTTTTTTTCGTATTCAAGGTTGCCGTCATAAAGATAAGGATATTCACGAAAAACAGAAATTCTAAGGTCTGCAAGATCATCGATACAGGCAGCAAGTTCTTCTTTTTGCAATACTTGAAAATTGTATGACATTAACGGCCATGTAGTAAAAAAGTTGCAGCATAACAGAAAAACTAAGAATTTCTTCCGTTTATTGTTCATAGACCAACCAGTTTTGCTTGATGCTATAGCGAGAAACAAATTATTTCTAGAAGAATTTGGCAATTGAAGGTAATCTATTTCAAGGCAAGGAAATCCGTAATTCCGGCAATATTACGGCATTTTTGAAGGCTGAGCGTTCAGTATGGGATGGGCTACATGAAATTTGTTGGTTTTATTTTAATACTGCTATTTTTTATTAGCGCAAATCCTGTAAATTCTTGCGCAAATCAAGCCGGTAAAAAATACGATGCAATTGAATATAAAGACATTAAAGAGGAATGCTATCGTCTTATTCGTCATGTCCATCAAAATTTGCACATTTTGGAATGGTCAGATTCATTTGTAAAAGACATCCTGAAAGAGCAGCTTGAAGATTATTTGATGGCATACTTGAATACGCCAGAATCCCTTCACTTGTGTGCAAAATACGAAGCGGTGGATTGGAATATTCACGAAATGATGAAGATGCATCTAAACGACAAAGAACTGTGAAAAGTCCACAATATCATTGAATGTTTCGCTTTCCAATACTTTCTGGCTAATCCCATTAACGTGGATTAGGACCGGCCTGATTGAGAATCCTTTTGGGGCGGAAAGGCTTTCGATTTTTTTCTCCATCTCTTCGATCACAGAGCTTTTAACTTCAGATGTGCTGAATTTTATTTCGCATACGTAGAGAGCATTGTGTCTCGTCTGAATCATTAGATCGATTTGGCATCCTTTTTGACGTTTCGTTGCCCTTTGAAAGAAGGGACCTGCATTGACAATCTCAAGAATATCGATGCGAAGTATCTTGCACAAACTTTTTAGATTATTTATGACCAAGTTCTCGAACTGTAGGCCCATTACGGACTCCCAACCCGGCATATGCATGAACGATTTGGATTCAAATAGGTCCTTGGTAATTCTGTCCTTATTCGGCTCTATATACCGCAAATAGAACCTGAGGTAGTTATCTTTTAATCTGAATTTCTTTAGGCGAGATTCTTCATTGGTTGATAGATTCCAAGTGCAATCCTCTTGAACAAAACCGGCTAGCGCAAGGTCATCCAGGCATCGAGAAATAGACCCGCTTTTTTCCAGATCTAGCTTTTCGCAGATATCACCAAGGGTAAGAGGAGCATGTGCGAGAGTTTTCAAGATGTTGCTGTATGTCTGAGCCCTCTTAGAGAATAGATCTGAAAAGATTTGATCGAATTCCCGGAATAGCAAACCTTTTGACTGAAAGCAAAGTCTATGAATGTTGTCCTCAGCCGATTGAGAGGGGATGATTTCTTCAAGGTACTTCGGGATTCCTCCGGTTACGGACAACATCTTGAATTTTTCATAGGCACTGATCTTGTTTCTTTGAGCGCCCCAAAATTCACCGCATTCTGCGACAGGGAGTTCTTCCAGCACCAGGTCTACCGATATCCTCCCAACAAACCCCGTGCTCTTCAGGATGTTTTCTTCAATCCAACTGGATACAGATCCGCAAAGGATAAGGACAAGTTCCGGGTTTTCTGAAAAGTGAAGATCCCATGCTGTTTTAAGCTGGCCTAAGAAGTCAGGGTCCTCCGAACCCATCCAAGATATTTCATCCAGGACAATGACGATTTTTTGACCCTTGGCTTGATTTCCAAGAAAATTAAAATGCTCAATCCATTCGGATACCTGTATTTTTGGCATGTTCAGGTTTTGGGATATTTGGGCCGAAAATGCATCTAATTGTCGTTGCTTGGTGATTTTGGGAACAGGGGGAAGTCCTGAGAAGATCCAGCTCTTCTTATCTGATACAAATTCTTTTATTAGCCTGCTCTTCCCAACCCTTCTTCTTCCCCTGATTACGACCATGCTGGCCGACTTTTTCTTGAGGAGTAATTCTAAGGATTCGAGTTCTTTCTTGCGACCGATGAATTTCATGTCATTTATATGAGGTAAAGTTAAGGGCTCATCTTACCTCATAAGAACGACAAATGTCAATCATATGAGATTTATTAACGTTGAATCCCATAGAAAAAATGCCATGATCATGGCTGTATTACCTTGACAATTACTGTGTTAAGAAAAAATTGGACAAGAAGTTGGTAAATATTCGGTGAACCGCCTTATTGAAGAATATTTAGGTAATTTGCTAGGAGGCTAAATTATGTTATTTATTGAGGTGGGTCATGAGACTTTTTTAGGGAAAGCCACATCGGGAATAGCTCATTTTACTATTTCTTTGACAAAAGAGTACCAGTTTTGATACATTTAGAAGAAATAAGGGCTTCATGCTATTAGTACCTAAGTTGAAAGTACGCTTTTTTGCCACTGATAATGGGAATGAACCAGTCAAAGAATGGCTTAAAGAATTGACGAAAGTAGAGCGAAAGACAATAGGAGATGATGTCAAAACCGTTCAGTTTAGTTGGCCCTTAGGGATGCCTCTAGTAAAAAACATTGGGAATGGTCTTTGGGAAGTAAGGAGTACAATTCCAAATGGGATAGCAAGGATATTGTTTGTAGCTAAAGCAGGAGAAATGATCCTGTTACATGGTATGATTAAAAAAACTAATAAGCTGCCTCTACATGATAAGGAGTTAGCTCTAAAAAGATTAAAACAGTGGGAAAATCAAAATGAAAAAAAATAAACACACTGGATCAGACTTCGACGATTTCCTCAAGGAAGAGGGGATTCTTGAAGAATGCACTGCTGAAGCCATCAAAAGGGTGATTGCATTTCAATTAGAGCAAGAAATGAAGAAACAGAAAATTACAAAATCTCAATTTGCCAAAATGTTAAAAACAAGCAGGGCCGCAATTGATCGTATATTAGATCCCAACAAAAGTTGTAGCTTGAAGTCTTTGGTGATGGCTGTTACCGCATTAGGAAAACATTTAGAGATTAGGATTGCTTAGTAACCAAAAATTCAGGTTATAACTACATAGGTGTCTAATTATTGCTGCTATGCACTATTTCTGAAAAGCATTTATCTTTGTCTGATGAGAATTCTTGCCATGCTAGTATAGCAAGACGCTCGGCATCGTTTTCGGGGATGAAAGTTTTTGTAAGATTAAGCTGTAGAAAAAATTGCGCATTATGCTGTCCTGCTGCTTT
>JABDHB010000065.1 GCA_013285775.1 Chlamydiota bacterium
ATTGTCTCTTTTTCTAAAACTTTAGAATAAGGCATAGGAGTTTCTAACTGACATACTCTAGTTACAGGCGCATCTAGGAAATCAAAACAGTGTTCCATTACTTGAAAGCCTACCTCAGCGCAAATCCCTGAAAAAACATGCCCTTCCTCTACAAGTACACAAAAATGAGTTTTGCGTACAGACTCCGCTATTGTTGCAATATCAAGTGGCTTAATTGTCCGTAGATCGATCAGCTCAACGCTAATCCCCTTTTTTGCAAGTTCTTGTGCAGCTATTTTGCAAAGATTTACCATCCGGCTATGAGAAACAAGCGTCACATGTTTCCCTTCCATTACAACTTTAGCTTTTCCTAAAGGAACGAGATATTCTTCCGTAGGAATCTCCATCTTATCGTTGTAAGTAAGTTCACTTTCTAGAAAAAATACAGGATTATTATCACGAATCGCAGACTTTAAAAGTCCTTTAGCATCGTAAGGATTACTTGGGGCTACAATAATGAGTCCAGGAAGGTTTCCATAAATGGCTTCAACGCAATGAGAATGTTGAGAAGATACTTGGGCTGCAGCGCCATTCGGTCCTCGAAAAACAATCGGCACAGAAAACCTGCTTCCCGACATATAATACATCTTTAAAGCGTTTGAAATGATTTGATCACAGCCAACAAAAGAAAAGTTAAAGCTCATAAACTCAACAACAGGTCTCAGGCCTGTCATGGCAGCTCCCACGCTTAAGCCTGCAAAACCAAGTTCAGCAATAGGTGTGTCAATCACCCGCTCTTTTCCCCACTTCGCAAGCATCCCTTTAGTTACTTTATAGGCGCCATTATATTCAGCAACTTCTTCTCCCATGATATAAACGCGAGAGTCTCTTGCCATCTCTTCATCTAATGCCTGCCTAATTGCTTCACGCAAGTCAATTGTTTGCATCATATTACACCTCCGAGGGAGCAAAGACATCTTCGCCAAGGGTTATAGGATCTGGCCAGGGGCTCTCTTCTGCAAATTTCATCGCAGCAACAACGAGCTCTTTTTGCTCTTTGTCAAGCTTATGGTATCCATCTTCAGAGATGATCCCTGCAGAATTTAAAACTTTTAACATAATAACAAGAGGATCTCTCTCTTCCATGCATTGTTGCAAACTATCTTTAGTGCGGTAAGCAGCAGGATCAGAAATAGAATGTCCACGAAATCTCTCTGTAATCACTTCAACTAAGACAGGACGAGATGTGCGGATCACTTCTTCGTAAACATGTTTAAAGCCCGCGTAACAATTAAAAAAGTCCATCCCATCAAAGGTATACCCTTTCATCCCAAAGCTTGGAGCCTTAATTTCTGCAATAGGCGCCACAGAGATCGCTCTTTCCACAGAGGTTCCCATGCCCCATTGATTATTTTCAATTACATAGATACAAGGAAGATCCCAAAGAGAGGCTATATTTAAAGACTCATGAAATGCACCCTGAGCCACTGCCCCTTCTCCCATAAAACAGGTAGAGACCTCTTTTTTCTTCAAATATTTTATTGAAAAAGCAGCCCCTGTACCTAAAGGGATCTGCCCACCGACAATTCCAGATCCTCCCATAAGACGAGGAGTATAAAAGTGCATTGAGCCCCCTCTTCCTTTCGCATTGCCTGTTGCCTTGCCATAAAGCTCTGCCATCAGCTCATTAGGGGTTGCCCCAAGTAAGAGAGCCAAAGCATGACAACGATAAGAAGTTGACCACCAATTTTCCGTTCCCATAGCCAAAACTGCAGCTGTTTGTATCGCCTCTTGGCCCATATAAGAGTGAAAAAAACCTCCCACTTTACCAGCAAGATAGGCAGATTCCGCGCGAATCTCAAAGTTACGGATAAGGAGCATCTCTTTCAAGCAAGCAAGAAGCTTTTCCTTTCCTAAAGAACCAATAACTTTTTCTTTATCAGATTGAAAAAAATGATATTTACTCATGTATTTATAAACCTGAGATAGGTGAAGTGGTTTTGGATGAATCGGGAATAATGAGAGGATTATTTGTCACAGGGGTCGTCCTAAGGTCATCATCAGAATGAACCTGGTAGCAGCCTGAAATACAGGTCATTAAAAAAATACATATAATAGCTTTCATAGACTAAGAATACTCCCTATTCCAAAAAAGTAAAAGCGCTTTTTTTTATCTTTATAAACGCAAAGACGCAAAAGCGCAAAGACGCAAAAATTTTCCTATAATATTTCAATTTCTTTTTGCGACTTGGCGTCTTTGCGTCTTCGCGTTAATTTTTGGCATTTATCTACAACTACCGGGCAGCCAAGGCTCTAGAATGTTTATCTTTCTTGGTTTTGACAAAAGCCAAATAAGGGCTGCAACCACGATTTTTGATTTTCTCAAATTGTTCTGCATACTTCTTTGCTAACTCATCTCCCTTTAAAACAAGAGCATTTTCTTGATGGGAAGTAGTGGCATCGTAGGTAAAATTAAACGAGCCCGTCCATACTGTATGGTTTCCGAAAATGCAAAATTTATCGTGCATCAAGCACCGTCTGTTTTCAACAGTCCGAGGATCCCAAACAAATACAGGAATCTCCGCTTTTACAAGTCTGTGCAAAGGGGATTTTGCTTTCACAGAAAAGGGATCAACCACAACTTCTACATCCACTCCCCTCTTTTTCGCTCTTACAAGCGCGCTGATCACATCTCGATGCGTAAAAGAATAGACTGCTACCTTAATACTTTTCTGTTCATTATTAATTAACGTTACAAGTTTATCAGCTACTTGATCATCAGGTGAAAAATACACCTTGTAATGTGCATTGCCACTGCTTTCAGCAAAACAACCAGCAACAAAAAAAATCGAGAGAAAAAATACACAGCGCATGGTAAGCTCCTTTTAAAAAGGATACTATCATGTCAAAAAGAGCTATTTATTACGACACAGAAACGACAGGTGTGAAAAACGACAAAGACAGAATCATCGAAATTGCCGCCTACGATCCGATAGAGAATCGATCCTTCGTTAAATTTGTAAATCCCCAAATACCCATTCCTTTAGAAGCTACAGCGATCCATCACATCACAGATGAAATGGTTGCCTCTGCCGGTACATTTAAAGAAGTCGGAGCAGAGTTTTTTGATTTTTGCGGTGCAGATGCTGTTCTCATTGCACATAATAACGATGCGTTCGATAAACTTTTTCTAGAAGCAGAAGCAAAAAGACATGGCCTAACCATTCCTGCATGGCCTTATGTCGATACCTTAAAATGGTCAAGAAAATACCGTTCTGATCTTCCACGCCACACACTTCAATATTTACGAGAAACCTATGGAATTGCAGCTAACTCTGCTCACAGAGCCCTGGACGACGTGATGGTCCTTTTCCAAGTTTTTTCTCAAATGATCGATGACATTCCCATTGAAAAAGTGATCGAAATGCTCTCAAGCTCAGGAGGTGCAAACCTCTCTCCGAGATCCCCACCAACTACGTAGAGTGGTTAAAAGGCTCTGGCGCTTTTGATAAAACGGAAAACAAAGAACTTGCGGAAGCGTTTACAAAACTC
>JABDHB010000066.1 GCA_013285775.1 Chlamydiota bacterium
TTAAAAGCTTCGATAAGGTAGATCTTTGATTTTTCAGGTTTGATCCGGCGGAAATTTTTAAACAGTGTTCTGTGGGCAATCTCTGCAATAGCGCCAGCCATTTCGACCCCTGTAGGTCCTCCGCCAATGATGACAAAATTTAAATATTTGGAAGCTTCGATAAGGCTGTCCATCCGTTCTGCTTTTTCAAAAGAGACAAGGATCCTTTCCCGGATTTTTATTGCGTCGTTAATTGTTTTAAGTCCTGGAGCAAATTCTTCCCACTGATCATTTCCAAAGTAAGAGTGTCTAGCCCCTACTGCGAGAACAAGGAAATCGTAGCTGATTTTATCCCCATTAGCTAATTGAATTTGTTTTAAGTCTTTTTGAATATCAACAACCTCTCCCATGATTACAGTGATATGATTGTTTCTTCTAACAATTTCTCGAAGGGGTACGGCGATTTCTCCGGGAGAGAGGGCTGCAGTAGCCACTTCGTAGAGGAGCGGTTGAAAAAGATGATGGTTTGTTTTATCGATAAGAAGAACGTCTAGCTTGGCTTTCTTTAAGGACTTAACTAGATTAAGCCCGCCGAATCCTCCCCCAACAATGACCACTTTTGGATATCCCATAAGGTCAATGTACGTCTTTTATTGTAAAAAAAGCAAGTCTATGGGAATAATCAACGGATATGCATATCGTGGAAGACTTTTTCAATAAGTATAAACAGAACCTAAGCCTGGAAATTATTGCAGGAAAAAAAGGGGTCAGAAGGGTGATGAAACATCCTGAGGCTCAAAGACCTGGGTTAAGTCTTTCCGGTTACTTAAAGAACCATGCGTATAAGAGAATTCTCATTTTTGGAAAGGTAGAAATTTTTTATTTAAGAGATTTAGATAAAGAGACGAGGATCGAAAGATTAAGAGGGATTTTAACTGCTGAAACTCCTGCTGTCATTGTTGCCCGTAAACATACCCCTCCTAAAGAACTTGTAGAGGCATGTGAAAAAGAGGGGATTCCTTTGTTTCGCTCAAGTATGACGACGATGAATTTGATCACGAAGATCACCTATTTTCTGAATGAAGAATTCTCTCCTAGTATGACATGTCACGGAACGCTTGTAGAGGCTTTTGGGGTAGGTGTTCTTATCCAAGGAGATTCTTCCGTAGGAAAAAGTGAGGCTGCTCTTGGATTAATTGAAAGGGGGCACAGACTTATTTCTGATGATGTGGTTAGAGTAAAAGTGCAAGAAGGATATTATCTTGAAGGGTCAGGCCCAGAGCTCACGCGCCACTTAATGGAGATCCGAGGCATTGGAATCATCAATGTTGCCAATATTTATGGGGCTGTATGCGTTCGTGATCAAAAAAGCCTTGATATTGTGGTTAAGCTAGAGGAATGGGATGATCGCCATTTTTATGATCGGATTGGTCTTGATGAAAAACATTGTGATATTTTAGGGGTTAAAGTGCCTTATCATATTCTTCCTGTAAAGCCAGGAAGGGACGTGGTCCTCCTCTTGGAGACGATAGTTTTAAACCATCGCCTGAAAGAAATGGGGTACAATTCTGCAAAAGAATTTAATACGAAACTTTTAGAAACCATTTCAAGAAAACAAAAAAGTAGAAAACCGAGCTGGAAACATATTCGTGAAAATCATTTGTAAGATAAAAATTAAGAATAATCTAGGTTTGCATGCACGTCCTGCGACAATTATTGCTAAGTTGCTGCAGTCTGTGAAATCTTCTGTTAGCTTCACGTATAAAAATGAGACTGTGAATGCAAAAAGCATTATGAGCATTCTCATGCTTGCCGCTAGGAAAAATACTTTAATTACCGTAGTGACTGAAGGGGAAGATGCAAAAGAAGTGATGACGAAAATTCAAGAAGTCTTTGAAAACAAGTTTGGTGAGACATGAGAGAAGAAGAGATACTGCAGGGCATATCTTTAAGTTCTGGGATAGCCATTGGGACCCCATTTTTTTTGCCTTCTCAAGAAGAAGAAGTCCCTGAGTTTGAAATCACCATTAGCGAAGTAGATGAAGAAATTGCTCGCTATAGAAATGCTTTATTCTCAAGCAAAGAAGATTTAGAACTCATGCAATGCACTCTTGAAGGAGAAGGGTCTTTAGATGCAGTCACCATTATTGATACCCATATCCAAATGCTTAAAGATCCTATGATGACTGTGACTGTGGAAGAAAAAATACGGCAGATGAAACAAAACACGGAAGCAGTATTTAAGTCGGTCATCACAGATTATAAAAATAGATTTTTTGCCAAGACGCAAGATCCCTTTTTTCAAGACAGGATGGCAGATGTTAACGATCTGTCGAAAAGAATTTTACGCCACTTAGGAAAAAAACCTAAAAAAGCGGTCATTGATATTCCTCCCAAGTCTATTTTGGTAGCCCGTGTTCTTACTCCTTCTGATGTGATCTCTCTTCCGATGGAATGTGCGATGGGATTTATTACGGAAAAAGGGGGAGAAAACTCTCACGCAGCGCTTATAGCTAAAGGAAAGGGGATCCCTTTTGTATCGGGGATCGATATTCATAAAATTCTTGTGACACCTCTTATTTTAGATGGAACCAAGGGGCAAGTTATTTTAAATCCTACAGCCAAAACATTGAGTGTATCTAAAAAAATTCGGACGAAATTTAGTAAACAGGAAACCGTTTTGCACGAACAAGTAAAGACGGTTGATGATGTGAAAATGAATGTTTTTGCCAATATAGGTAGCTTAAACGATTTAGATGCGATTCATGAGTATGGAGCAGAAGGCGTAGGCCTTTTCAGGACAGAATATCTTTTTTCCCATCATGTTTCTCTTTTTGCTTCAGAAGAAGAACAATATGAGATTTATTGTAAAATTGTTCAAAGCATGAAAGGGCTTCCCGTGGTTTTTAGAGTGTTTGATGTGGGAGCTGATAAATATGCAGAATTTTTTAAAGAACCTTTAGAAGGGCTCCGAGGAATTAGGTTCTTACTAACACGAAGAGAAATTTTTAGGACACAACTGCGTGCTTTAACAAGAACTGCTGAGCATGGAGATGTAAGAATTCTCCTCCCTTTTATTTCAGATATTCAAGAGTTGTTAGAATCTAAAAAGATTTTACGTGAGATCAGCGATAAAAAAATTCCTCTTGGATGCATGATCGAGCTTCCTTCAGCAGCTCTGACTTCTGATTTTTTAAGTGAAGAGTGTGATTTTCTCTCGATTGGAACGAATGACTTAATCCAATATGCGCTTGGAGTGGATAGAATAAGCAGTTATGCGGATGAGCTTTTTCAGCCGATACATCCAAGTATTTTGCGGATGATCCATATCGTTGCGGCTCTTAAAAAGC
>JABDHB010000067.1 GCA_013285775.1 Chlamydiota bacterium
CAGCTTGTAGTTGTTTAGTTATCGGTTTAAGGCCATCAAAATCTTCTATACCATCAAAAGCTGCAGGATCTATTTCTATTCCAATTCTTGGAATGATCAAAGTAGGAGGCAAACCTTTATCTAACATATCAACAGACACTTCAAGAACAGCACCAGAATTTGCACCCGCTCCAGGAAGCGCAGCGCCTTGACCACTTTTAGGTTGTTGTAGCTGTGCAGAAGTAATGTGTCTATGCTGTCTTGGGGCTCGTGCTGGTGATGCTGCACCCTGTGGGGAAACTACTGGTTGTCCATCGGGATCAGAAGAATTTTTTTTACAGAAAAAATAGGTGGATAAAATAAAAGCAAGTGCGCCACTTCCGATGACTGGCGCATAAACATAAACATGTTTCACAACTTCAAGTGCAGATATATTTTGAACAGCAAAAAAAATACCCGTGCCTAGCACAAGAACAGAGATCGCCATCGCGACGGCCCATTTATTATTTGAGGGAGCATCTGCGGGTTGAACTGGAACTGCTGAACTGGTGCCTGCTACTTGTGGTGTTGCCATAATTAATCCTATTAGTAATAATTAATGTTTTTTAATTACATTATTATATAATATCGATTTTTAAATTTCTAATAAAATAAAAAATACTAGAGGAATTAAAATTTTATTTTCAAAATCTTTTTTCTGACTTCTTTTTTTTTATTATCGTGGAAGATAAAATAAGAAAATGCGTATTTTTTTGTTACTTGTTTTTTCCTTCTTCCTCTACAAACTAAACGGAAAATTTTTAGATGACAATGATCAGTTCTGTGTTGGGCATATTTTCCCTGCGTTTCCACAAGTTGTTAAGGATGAAGGACCTAGGTTTTATTACTTGGGAAAAGGGCATCAATCTTTTGTTTTTGAAAGCGAAGACAAAACGCAAGTCCTTAAGTTTTATAGATATCCCTCCCACCTAAGAGCATTTTCCCTAAAATTTCGAAAGCACCCCAAGGAACTATATAATATACAAAAGCTCAAAGACTCCTTAGAAAGCTATGAGCTAGCCTTTTCAGAGCTTAGGGAAGATTGCGGTCTTTTAGATTGCCCCTCTATAAAAACCGTCACTTTAATCGATAAATCGGGAAACAAGTATGCAATATCCTTAGAATTAACTACTTACTTCATTCAAAAGAAAGCGGAAAAGATTTTTCCCCTCAAAGGGAACCGCAATGAAGTTCTCTCAAGTTTAATAGATTTAATTAGACGCCGCACCGAAAAAGGGATTGTGGATTTGGATCCAGTTTTAAGAAAAAATTACGGAATCGTAGATGGAAAAGTGATCCTCATAGACATCGGAAGACTCAAAAAACAACCAGTCGACGTTAATGAGCAAATCAAAAAAATTACTGAATCTCTAACAAACTCATGAACTGAGTGCTGAATTCCATCAGCGCAGAGTGAAGACTGAGCCGCAGAGAGCGCTGAGGAAGAAAAAAACATCTTTTCTCAGTGTCCTCTGCGGCTCAGTCTTCACTCTGCGCCGATGGAATTCAGCACTCAGTTCATGAGTTTGTTAGATTAAAAGGAAAAAATATATGTTGTTAACCCTACTTATTTCAGCTTCTCTTTCCATTGCGTCTTCTGATGTGCATGAGTTTGGATATTTTTGGGATGTGATTGATAAAGATCATGTTGAGGAAAAGATTTTAGAAAGACGGGACGAGATAAAAGCACAAAAGGAGCATTGGAGAAGCAAGATTGACACATTCTTATATTCAAATGATCTTGTTTTGTCCGAGGATGGTGTTGGAGGCGTGTATTTTTTAGATTCGAAATATGTGATTAAGCCAGAAGATGAAAACATTGTATCTCTTAACAACCCACGCCACTTTGGAAGCCCCTTTTCTGGTAAAGAACATGGTCCGCGCACATCCATTGCGGGGTACGAATCCTCACAAAGAGATGCGCTCTGTTATGAGGTTGCCAAAATTCTAGGAATGGAAAAGATCACTCCAAAAACTGTCATGGGAATTGTTACTTCAGAACAGTTCTTTGGAGATGGCGATAAAGAAAAACTCTGTTCTATTCAAGAATATCTTCCAGATACAATCTCCTTATACGATTTTATCAAACAAGATGGAGACACATCCTTAATTGATCAAGAAGACTATGAAATGGCCAATATCTTTATTTGGGTGATTTTCGACAACGACGCTCATCCGCGAAATTTTCGCCTCTATAAAAAAGGGAGCAAATGGGGAATTAAAAAAATTGACAACAGCCTTTCCTTTCCAGAAAAAAACACCAACCTCACCAACTTTCTTCCGCTTCTACCTCAAGGACAAAACAAACTTTCTTTTGCTGCTAAACAAAAAATAGCGCAAATCCCCCTCTTTGAAATCGAAGAGAAAATGCGCTATTTCGAACTGCCTAATGTAACGATTGAAACGGTGAATCAGAGGATTCACTTACTACAGCATCTAGTGGCGAAGCAGGACCTGGACTTTGCAACTCTACAGCAGCTGATGATTGAGGAGAAGCTTGACTAGCAATCAATTTCTCTATTTGTGCTTTAGTCATAAACTCCCCATCACTGCCCCTGACTAAAAAATTGTCCTTTATTGTCTGGGTAGTCATTGGCTTGTTTTCCTCATCATGAAATACGTGGTTTGCATGGAGATCGTTAATTACATTTTGAAGATGAGCTACTTCAGCCTTAGCAGCTGGATTTGACTCCATAACCTTTACTTCTTTAATTTGAACTTCGACTTCTTTATTTTGTTTTAGATAAAAAAGACCCATCAAGCAAAGCATAGAAAATGTGATCGATCCTGCAGTGACACCTACCAAGAGAGTTGTAGGGGATATGATGGACCCCATTGCAGGGAGCTTACCTGCTAAAGCAAATGCACATGCAGCGAGTCCCGCAAAAGCCAAAAATCCTAAAACATACTGAGCAACTTTGGTTGTTGTATCTTCTGGAGCATTTTTAACTGTAGGGGGATTAGCTGGAGCAGGTCGAAGTGCAGGTTCAGGTGAGCGAGATCTTGAAATAGCGGGACTTGTCATAAGGTTATCTCCTTTTGGTTTTTTTATGAGACCATACTAACAAATATTGATTAATATGCAATAAAGACATGTAATTAAAATAATTATTTCGCAATTAAAGAGGTTGTCCAGAGGGCAACACAATGATCAAGACCTGTTTTGGGTTCCTCTGGAAGAATGTGTAAAATTCTTTCTGGC
>JABDHB010000068.1 GCA_013285775.1 Chlamydiota bacterium
TAAGTGTAATCTGCAGCAACAAGGATAGCGTTTTTTGGCATCATAGATAAATAGCGGGGATTGGAAACGGAGATAGCGATCGGATATTCAGGAAACTGCTTTAAGACTTTTAAATAGATGGGCAAATTCCTTTCGATCTCTTTTTTTCTGCTTCCTGGAAAAAGCGCGACGGTATTTTTTGGTAAGGAAAAGGGTTTGTATTGATATTCTTTGATCCTTTGAACAAGAGGATGGCCCACGTATTCTACTTGAAGTTTTGTGGGATCAAAAAGCTCTTTTTCAAAGGGGAGGATAGAAAGGAGAAGATTGAGATTTTCTTCCATCAGTTGGATTCTTCCTTTTCCATGAGCCCAAACAGAGGGGCAAATATAGTGGATGAGCTTTCCTTTATATCCTTTTTTGCGCAGGCTTCTTTCCATTCTTAGATTAAAGCCGGGATAATCGATGAAAATGCAAGCTTCAGGATTTTCTTGAATAATTTTAGCACGGATCTGATAAAAATAAGAGACGATTTGAGGCAAGCGGACAAGCACATCGACAAAACCCATCACTTGGAAATTTTCCATCGACATAATACATTTTAGTCCAAGAGCGCGCATTCTTGGGCCACCAACTCCGATCGCATCGACGTTAGGGAGTGCTTTTAATAATTTTTCTCCGTGCAAATCACCACTAGGCTCGCCCGCAAACAAAAACACTTTCATAGGACGCCAAGTTGTTTTGCAAGCCATTCAGCTCCTTGAAAGAATATTTCCTTAGGAGTTCCATGCCCTTGATGTCCGATAGAAGGAGAAATAATTAATTCGACTTGAGGAGAGCGATTTTTATGTTCGAAGGCTGTTTGAGATAGTTTATGAATAAACTGAAAGCAGTGATCTGTTCCTACGCGTGTATCGTGATTGCCAATATAGAAACGGACTTTTCGATCAAATAACTTGGGACACAAATGTTCGATGTCCATGTCAGCAAATCTTGTAAGCGGTGCAAATGCCAAAATTGTTTTCAATTCAGGAACTTCTGCAGCAAGATGAGCTGCGATAAATCCTCCTCTGGATAATCCAGAAACGGCGAGTTGTTCTGGAATAAGAACGCCCTTTTCGAGAAGTCTGTAAATCACCTTTTTTGCAGTTTTTAGGAATTCTTCTATGAGATAGGGGTTTTCAGCCCATGCATGCATTGCCTTATGAGGATCTTTCTTCTCTTCATGTTCGGGCAGGGTTAAAGAAAAGACGCGCATAGGCAAGTTAGATAAAAATTGGACAGGTTGATTAAATGGATCGAGGCCTAGGCTATCTTCTGCTGATAGGGAAAAGTAAAAAGCTGCAGGAAGGGGGCCTACATCGAGGTGAGAGCCAACATAGGAAACTAAAGTATCAGGATCTACGTGAATCATTTTGGTGGTCTTCGTCTGCTTCGTCTTCTTTTTGCAATAGGTTTTTCCCCAGATTCAAACACTTCTTGCCATTCTTTTAAAATAAGTTGCAGTCCAGGCTCAATACAGCTTCTGATTTTTAAAAACTGGAGAGCAAGTCCAAATTCTGGATCCTGCGGTATTCTAATGCGAGAAAGCCTTTTTTTCTCTACGGGGGTTAATCGGTATTGAGAGGTGATAATAGAGACCATGCTCATTCTCATTCTTCGAGGAATTTGGAAGAATGGGTGGAAAACTTCTGTGATAAGTTTATAAGATTCTTGGCTAATCTCGCCCAAATGAGGGATCCTTTCTCTATCTATAAATTGTGTTTGTATCCGCTTAGCTAAAATCGGATATACAAGACAGCACATTAAAATAGGTCTTTCGATGATCTTGAAATGGTTTTCTTGGATAGCGGTATCTGTTTCCTGCAAATAGGCGTAAATATCGCTTCCCTCAGGTGTCTCCATAAAATGAGCAAGAGCAGGAAGCATAAGTTGGAGCATTCCATGCTCAGACATCAATTTAAAAAATGAGGCAGCATGACCTGATTCTAACATGCGTAAAAGCTCTTCTAAAATTCTGGCAGGAGAACTTTTCACGATTTCACTTCTACATTCTAAAAGGGCAATATGCGCATCAGGGTTCACCTCAAGGCCAAAGCGAGCTTGAAATTTTAGAAGACGGATCATTCGGACAGGATCTTGCTTAAATCGGACAAAAGGTTGCCCAATAGTGCGAAGAAGTTTTTTCTGAATATCGGGGTATCCATTGACGTAGTCGATGATTGTTTGGGTAGAAGGATCATAAAAAAGGCCGTTGATCGTAAAATCGCGTCTTGTCACATCTTCTTCTTCTGATCCCCAAACGTTGTCTCTGATAATGAGTTCCTCTGTTTGCGTATCTCCTGAGCGGAAAGTAGAAACTTCTAAAATTTTCTTTCCAAATCGGATGTGTGCTAGCCGAAACCTTCTCCCAATCAAAATGCAGTTTCGAAAAAGCTGTTTGATTTCTTCAGGTTTGGCAGAAGTGGAAATATCAAAGTCTTTGGGCTTTCTTTTTAAAAGAAGGTCGCGTACCCCTCCACCTACAAGATAGGCTGTGAAGCCTGCATGACGCAATTTTTCCATCACGTAAAGCGCGTCGTTATCGACATCATTAAGAGAAATTTGGTGTTCGTCTAATTGGTAAGTTTTTTGTTGCATAGGTATGTGATTATGATACAGGTAAGTGATTTAACTCCAAGAATTTTTCCTTCCAATGGTAACAATCTAAGAGACCACGAGTCTCTCTTCCTAAAAGGTGATAGGCGATATAAAGAGCTTCAATGGAAGCTAGCCCTCCAATGACCTCTTGTCGCCTTGGATAGGCCGTTTGGTAGTGGGAAGGGATGCTTCTTTTTACGGGACAAGAAACAGATTTTCCCATGATTTCTGCATAGCGCCAGGTTCCATCAATGAGTAAAAGACCAGAGTTTTGGTCGTCAAAGGTTAAAGGAGGGGCATCTACAGCTAAAAGTAGGTGTTTAGAAAGATCAGGAAGGGTTTGCTTTGGATAGGTGAAGAAAAGAAAATCCTCCCGAGTTTCTAATCCTCTTAGGCTGCATTTTTTTAAGTTCTCTTTGCGATGGCGTAAAATAAGTGTATCTGGAAATTCAAACATTTTTTATATAGTGAAGTATATGATTAAAACTTTACTTAGCATCCTTCTCAGTATCTCACCTTTATTAGCGCAAGACGCCTACTGTTGGAAAGAAGATTACCAGAAAGCGGTAACTGC
>JABDHB010000069.1 GCA_013285775.1 Chlamydiota bacterium
AAGGGGGGGTAGATGCATTTATCGATATCGATCGTGTGCATCAATTATTTACTACAGGTCCTTTAAAGCTTCCTATTGTTGAAACGATCAGTTATTCGAGCAAAGTCTCTTGGCTTAAAGGGAGGCCTGCGTGGATTGCCGATTATGCCTCTTATTACGGTACTTCTCGCCACTTTATTGCGCGCAGCCTCAATGGAAAAGAGGATTATTTTACCCAAAAGATCATGGCAGGCAGCCGTTTCAATGTTTTTAAGAAGGATAAAAAAATTGATTTTCACCTATTAGTCGATGCTTCTCGCTGTAAAATGGCTCTCTACTACTTTGATCACGATACAAATGAGAGGGTTCTTTTAAAGACTTACACAGTAGGCCTTGGAAAAAATAGTCTTACTCCTATAGGAGATTTTTCTTTAGGAAATAAGGTAGCTATTTATAAACCGGGAGCCATGGGATATTTTCACGATAAAAAAATCGAAATGATCCGTGTATTTGGTACCAGATGGATCCCTTTTGAAGGGACAAAAGGATGTGGAATTCATGGAGTTCCCTGGAGCGAAAAAGAAGGAAAACTTATAGAGAATAAAGCTTATATAGGCAAGTACGCAAGTGATGGAAGTGTGCAGATGGCAGCTCATGATATGGAAGAGCTATTTGCAGTTGTCATCACAAAGCCTGCTTTTGTCCATATAGTAAAAGATATTCACGACGCCAAACTTCCTGGAATGGAAGTTGCAACACCAACAAAGTAAGGATAAACATATGACAATACTTTCACACGAGAAACTAATCTTAGAATATGAAAAGACAATTGCTCAGGTGAAAGAGCAGAATAAGGAGAACGATCTTTGGTCTGATGGAGAAATTAGCAAGCTTGAAAAAAAGTTAGAGCAGCTAAAGAAAAAAGTGTACTCTCAGCTTTCTCCTTGGGAAAGAGTGGCCATTTGCCGCCATCCTCAAAGGCCTAGATCGATCGACTATATCCGCAATATTTGTGAAAGTTTTACAGAGCTTTTTGGCGATCGCAACTTTAGAGACGACCCATCAATCATTGCTGGCCTTGCAAAAATAGACGGGGTGAAATACATGGTTGTTGCCCAGGAAAAAGGGTGCGATACAGAAAGCCGGATCCACCGTAATTTTGGCATGCCTCATCCAGAAGGTTATCGAAAAGCTATGCGCTTTATGAAGCTTGCTGAAAAATTTAATTTGCCCATTCTTTCTCTTCTTGATACTCCAGGAGCTTATCCAGGCTTAGCTGCAGAAGAAAGGGGGCAGGGTTGGGCCATTGCGAACAATCTTTTGGAAATGTCCCGCTTACGCACACCGGTGATTGTCCTTCTGATAGGTGAAGGGTGTTCAGGTGGCGCTTTAGGAATGGGTATTGGTGATGTGATTGGAATGCTCGAGCACGCCTATTATTCTGTGATCTCTCCAGAAGGATGCGCTTCAATATTATGGAAAGATGCTGGTAAAAATGCTTTGGCTGCTGAAACATTAAAAATGCAGGCAGAAGATCTTATTGAACTGGGCATCATTGATGAAATTATCAAGGAGCCTCTTGGGGGCGCTCATCATGATACTAAAGTTGTTTATCAAAATGTGAAAAAATTTATCGCTAATCAGTGGAATCTTTTGAAATGTATTTCTAAAGATGTCCTCGTAGAAAGACGTTATCAGAAATTCCGCGAGATGGGACAATATGAAACTATTACTTAAAGCAGCCCTCAAGAGTCGCAAGCATTTTTCTTTGCTTATTGTGACATTTTTAACTTTATTCGCCCTCACAATTGCAAGTCAGCTTGAGATGTTTGCTTTAGGAGTTCTTTCTAATACTGGAGTGGATTTTTTTACTCTATTTGAAGGAGATAAAAAAACAGACCAAGTGCAGCTTCCTGGTGAAGATACCATTACATTCGAAGAAGTGGAAAAAAAATGGAAAGAGATCGACACAGAAGGGACTGGATCGATCACAAAACAAAGAGCTTCTGAATTTCTCGCTAGTAAGACGAATATCAATCCACTGATGTGGGCATTAAAAGAGGTAAAGCAGAAATTTAAATTTGCGAATAACATCAATGCGCTCATCCTCGTTTTAGTAAGTGTTGCAGTGTTTAAGGCAATTTGGTTATTTGCTAGCCGTTATACAACTCAACTTCTCTCCATTCGTGTAAGTAGAGATTTAAGACAACGGTATTTTGAACATATCCAAGCGCTTCCCATGAGTTTTTATCAACAGCACAATATAGGAAGTCTCTCTTCACGTGTTGTGGGAGATGCTGGGCAAATTGCCTCCTCTATTAATTCTTGTATCACAAACTATCTACAATCCCCGTTTACCATTGTAACCAGTCTTTTTGTCTGTTTTTGCCTTTCTTGGAAGCTCTCTATGGTGATCTTCTTTGGAATTCCATTAATTATTATGCCCATTATCTTTTTAGCAAAACGGGTAAAAAGGATTACAAGACAGCTTCAGACCAACCAAGAAAAATTTGCTTCTGTATTGATCGACTTTCTTGCTGGAATTCAAACTGTAAAAATCTTTGCTATGGAGTCCTTTTCTCTCCGTAAATACAAAGAACAAAATGATAGGATGGCAGAGCTTGAAAGCAAGACTGCGAAATACGGTCTTTTAACCCGTCCAATCCTCCATGCGATCACAACACTTTGCGTAGCAATTGTGGTTCTTTTTGGGCTTTATACTTTAGGAATGCGCCTTTCTGAATTGATCGTTTTTTGTGGAATGCTTCAATTAGCTTATGAGCCAGTCAAAAAATTTGCTGATGAAAATGCGAACATTCAAAAAGGAGTTGTTGCAGCGGAAAGGATGTTTGACGTTCTTGACCTAAGACCTCTTATCGAAGACTCTGAAGGCGCGATCGAGATTAAGCAATTTAATGATAAAATCGAGTTTGACCATGTTTGGTTCCGCTATCAAGGAGAATGGATTTTAAAAGATGTGAGCTTTACTGCCAGAAAAGGGGAAAGAATTGCTATTGTTGGCCCCACAGGAGCTGGTAAATCAACCATCGTGCAACTTCTTCCTAGACTTTACGACGTACAAAAAGGGGAGATCAGGATTGATGGGAAGCCTTTGAAGGCCTACACGCAAAAATCTCTTCGAGAGCTTATGGCATTTGTTTCTCAAAAACCTTTTCTTTTCTTTGATACCATTGC
>JABDHB010000070.1 GCA_013285775.1 Chlamydiota bacterium
CGAACGGGAATTCCTTAATGGTGGTTGGTTTTTGCATCCCGCAAATGCCAAATATGTCTTTGAAGTCCACCCAGATCACCTCTGGAAAACCATCCTACGAGACATGGGAGGCAAATACGCCACCCTTTCCATGATCCCCGAAGACCTCACCCTCAATTAATCGTTTTACATAAACTTATTAGTTATATATAGTTGAGTAAAGATTTTAAGCAGAGCGACTACAGGACAAACAGAAAAAGGAAAAAACTATGAGTGCACATGCCATATCACTATCGATTCCAACTGGATTAAAGCATGAACATCAAACATATTGTGCAGAATGTGGCAATCGCCCTGCCCTGGTGACGTCTAAATGGGGTTTCTTTCCTGCTGTGATATTAGCGACAGGGATTATTATTCTTGGCGCGGGAATTGCAGGTGAATGTGATGACGATCTCCTTCCAAACCCTCTTCTTCAGCAAAAAACATGGTTAATTGTGAGTGGTGGCGCTCTAACCCTTCTCTCTATTCCTTTATTTATGTGGGCGCGCTCTGCAAATCAAAAGCAGCTCAAGGTGCATACAGAAACAGTAAGCAAAGCAGACATAGCTCACAGACAACAACTCACAGAAAAGCCCCCTAGCAGTCCTACTGTAGATGATAGTGCAGAAATTGAAGAGTCTGACTTACACTATGTCGAGCTAAATGGAAATCCAGATACCACCCAAGAGATTTTCTCTGAAAACAGCGATGAAGAAGACTAACAGACTTGTTGGTTGAGTGCCGAATTCCATCAGCGCAGAGTGAAGACTGAGCCGCAGAGGGCGCAGAGGAAGAGCTTTTTTTTCGCGGAGGCGAAAAAGAAAGCACATCCACTCGCTTCGCTCGGAAAATGCAGTTGCAATTGACTTCCCGAGCGCAGCGAGTGAGGATATTGCTTTTTTCGCCTCTGCGAAAAAAGGAATTCTTTCTCTCTTCCTCTGCGCTCTCTGCGGCTCAGTCTTCACTCTGCGCTGATGGAATTCAGCTTTTATATTAAGTATACTCAAGCTTAAGATGGGAGAAGATAGGCGTTCCAAAAAGATCTGTAAGAGCAGCCAGAATCTTCTTCCTGTCAGTCTTTAAAACAGTATCGATGTGGGCAAGCACACTGATAGCTCTATTGAAATTTTGCGGGTCTATAGCTCTTTCTCTAATCGTTAGAGCAGGAGAATAGAACATCCAAAGAATAAGATCTTTTTCTTCATGAGAGAACTCTTTTTCTGAAGTGCACATCCTCAGAAAAGAAAACATCGCAGCCCCGTTGCTCGCACCAACATCGATGGCGTCTTTACAAGTAAAGCTGCAGCAGTCAGGTTTAAGCATGTCGATGATCTTCACTTCGAGGAGCAAATAGAAAATCTCAATAAAATCGAGCCTATTTTTACGAGAAAGAGTTGTTTTACTTCCAAAAAAGTGGTGATGTATCAACTTTAAAGCAGCCTCTACAAAAGAAAGAAGCTCTTTTTGATTCAATAGAGAAGGAAAATAAAAACCACACTGCTCACCGCTTGAGATCTGCTCTTTAAATGTTTCGACAAAGTCTTCTGCACTATTTAAATCGATATAGGCTGCTGCCTGAGTGTAAAACTCTGTATTTTTAGGCAACGTAACAGTTGTCAATGACTTGGAAAACTCCGCTTGTTTTTGCACCTCTTCTAGAGCAATACATCTTGCATGTTCTTGCCAAGAAGTTCGATCTTGAAGATTAAATAGAAGATGTCTTTTCCCTTTTAAAAACCTTAAATACCCTTTAAATTCATTGACAACTTCTGCTTTATTAATGATCTCTTGAAGGGTTGGTGACGGGATGCGCAAGACTGTAATATCTGTAGAATCATAAGAAAAAGTAAAAAGTTGATGAGGAAGATTATCTTGAATCAAAGGATCAAAACCATCTTTAGCATCTTCCTCTCTAAAAATATCGAGTGTTTTTAAAAGAGGACCATTCGGATACTGCTTTAAGAGGGTCCGAATACTTTCATCTTGGTCTAAAAGAGAGTTCCAAAAAGGTTGTTTTTCAGAAATCTTTCTTCCCCCTTTTTCAATAAGTCTATGAATAAAATCGATCGCTTCTTTTTTCGAACTGATTCTTAAGAATAAAAAACAGCAAAGGCTGTGAGAAAGATTGATGAGGGTATGAGCAAAAGGATCTGGCTGGGTAGAGATATATTTTTCGTATTCCTCTGAATTTAAAGCGCCACGTAAAAAAATATGAAAATCGCGAAAATAACTTAAAGAACTTTTTCCAGTTGTGTTTTCTCTCAAGTTGCGTGGATTTGCTGCGAGCATGAGCGCCATGAGAGCGTTATTCAGACTCATCACAAAAACAACTTCTTTATGCCTCATAGCCTCTTTATAAAAGGCATCGATATGCAAAAGGGAGAGTTTCATGATTTCTTTTGCAGCTATATGAACATCCTTATCCTGAAGCACCTTCACTTTTAAGAACGGATCTTCCCCTTCTCCGCTTTTGATCGTCTCATCAAAATCGCCTACTAATCTAATATGGCGCAAAAGATTCCTATTAAAAAAGGGATTTTCGTCTTCTTTTTTAATAAAAAATAACTCGTATTCTTTATCTCTTCTCACAGTTTCTAAATCTTTGAGGCCCCGTCTTTCAATATCCAAAACACTCGATTCAATGTTTCCCCATTCTTTTTCCCATGCCTCTTCTGTCTCTAGAACCTCTTGGAATCGCTTCATAATTTTTGTCAGATAAAACTTCTGGAGGTCTTTATATTCTTCGAGTTCTGTTACCCCTTTGAAAAGACCTGCACTAAATGTATCCATCTTCTGGGCAGCTTCTCCAGCCAGAACCATGATTGCCTGGATCCCCTTTTGCATTTCAATATCTTTAAGCTGCTCTTTTTCTTTAGAATAAACATGATGGAGATAGTTATTTAAGACTTTAAACGTTTGTCTAACAGTTTCTGTATTTTCTTCTATTTTTGTAGGATCAAGCCATTTGACTGGGATAGGGGCTGCGCCTTCAAGCTCAGCCATACTCGAGAGGT
>JABDHB010000071.1 GCA_013285775.1 Chlamydiota bacterium
TTTAAACGATCTCTCGCATTCTGATTGATAGGGATCTCCTGTTTCAATGAAGCTTTTAGGAAGGCCGTGTGCAGAGAAAAGGAGTAGGCAGTCTTCTTCTTTGAGATTTTGGGATTGGAGGTAGTTTTTAAGAGTGGCAATGCAACCTTGAATATAAAGGGGGTGGTCGTGATAAGACTTTATCCATCGCATCTTGTTTTTAGGCAATTTTTTGGAAAACCATCTGGCAATGCTTCCTGTAGTGGCGTAACTAAATTGGGGAAACAGGGGAAAGACGACTATTTCATCATCATTCATTTGTTTCAGGAATTCAGGGTGGGTTGAAGGTAGATAGCGATGGAAAGTTAAGGCTCCTAGTTGTGCTGCAAGAGCTTCTGTATCTTCGAAAATGGGAGATTTCCCTCCAATAAGCTCGTAATCATGCTGAATTTTAAGAGCTCTTTTTTTTGCAAGCCTTGTAAAAAACCAGTTGTGGATTATTTTAGGAAAGTGGGAGCGGATCACGTCTTTATCGCATAAGAGTTCGACTAAGAAAGGTTCTATCTCTGCAAGATTTCTGGGGCCGCCAAAATTGACGATGAGTGTTTTCATTAAAGGTCCTAAAGGATAGTATTAGATTATGAAAGGGCTTATTTTATCCATCTTTTTATTTCTAGCCGGTTGTGGGATCCAAAGCAATAACGGGACTTATAAAATTGGGATCGATCCTACCTGGTATCCTTTACAGATGGAAGGAAAGGACGCTCAAGTAATGGCATTTTCTAATGAGATTTTGCAAGAGATTGCAAAAACAGAAAAGCTAGAGCTAAAGACTACCAGAGTCAGTTGGGATAATATTGAAAGTGGACTCATAAAGAAGCAATACGATGCGATGCTCTCTTCTAAGCAACCTTACAATTTTTATGAAAAGCAGTTTGGATTTTCAGACCCCTATTTAATGACAGGCCCGGTTCTTCTTGTTCCTACAAATGCTTCTTTTCAAGGGATGCAAGGATTGGAAATTGGAGTGATTGAAAGGTCTTCTGATATTGCGCTTTTAGAAAAAACTCCTGGTATTATTCTCCGAACTTATGAGTCGATCCCTCAAATGTTAAATGATGTTGTAGCTGGCCATATCGCAGGTGGAGTCATCCATGTTTTAATGGCGGAAAGCTACACCCAAGATCTCTATCAAGGAAAGCTCAAAATTGCTACCCCTCCCTTAGATGATGAAGGAATTAGAGTTGTCACCCTTTTTAGTCAAAACAACGATCTTATCAACTATTTTAATGACGGCCTTAAAGAGTTAAAGAAAAGTGGGAAATACCTCAACCTTCTGCAAAAATGGGGACTCGATGGCTCAGAGAAAGCTTCCATAAAGGGATCTTCCTTATGAAAAAATATGAACTCATCGTTATTGGGACAGGTCCGGCAGGGGAAAAGGCGGCAGTAAAGGCTGCCTATTTTGGGCATAAAGTTGCTATTATTGAAAAAGAGGTCCGCTTTGGTGGAGCGGAGGTTGTAACGGGCACTCTTCCTTCAAAAACATTGAAAGAGACAGCTCTTTATTTTTCAGGTAAATATGAGAAGGGTCTTTTTGGGATCGATCGAGATTTAAAAAGAGAAGCGTCGATCGAAGATTTCATGTACCGGAAAAATTACGTGACAAGCGCTGTGGAACATGAAGTGGAAGAAAATCTCAAGAGGCACGGTGTAGAAATCATTAAAGGTACGGCAACATTTCAAGATCCTCATACAATCGTCGTCAATGGAGAGGAGTATTATGGGGATTACATTATCATTGCTACAGGATCTTATCCTTTTCACCCAGCTAATATCCCTTTTGACGGAAAGAGAGTTCATGACTCTGATACGATTTTGCAAATCACCGATTTCCCCCATTCTCTCTGTGTAGTAGGAGCGGGTGTGATTGGTTGTGAATATGCGACGATCTTTTCCACCATGGGCACCGAGGTTTCTCTTGTAAATGATAAAGACAAAATCCTTTCTCAAATCGATCGGGAAGTTTCCTCCGACCTAGTCACCCAAATGCAATCTTCTGGTGTGAACATCTATTTTAATACCACTATTGAAAAAGTAGAGTTAGGAGAAAAGATTACCGTTACCTTAAATAGCAAACAAACGTTTCAAGTAGATATGTTTCTTTACGCAGCAGGAAGAAGTGGCCATATTAAAGAACTCAACTGTGAAAAAATTGGACTTGCTTTAGGCAAAAGAGAAACGATCCTAGTAAACGAGCAGTACCAAACCAACATTCCTCATATTTATGCCGTAGGAGATGTGATTGGTTTCCCTTCCCTTGCAAGTACAAGCATGGATCAGGGGCGCGTGGCTGTTGCCTATATTTTTAAAACAGAAGATTTGAAACATCTTCCTACATGTCTTCCTTATGGAATTTACACTGTGCCTGAAGTTTCTATGGTAGGAATCACAGAAGAAGAAGCGATCGCAGCCAAAGTTCCTTACCTAACCGGAAAAGCCCGTTACTCTGATATGGCTCGCGGTCAAATCATGGGCGCAAAAGCTGGATTCCTAAAACTTATCTTCAATAAAAACGATCAAACCATTCTTGGTGTCCACATTATTGGCCACATTGCTTCTGAGCTTATCCATTACGGCATGACCCTCGTCGAAGACAAAAAAACGCTCTACCAACTCATCGGCCAAGTCTTCAATTACCCCACCCTTCACGACCTCTATAAATATGCCGCCTACGACGGTCTCAGCACTCTCTCTGGCCATCGCGTCAAGCCGTAAATAATGCAACCTTTTCGTTTTAAGCATGTTATATGATTTTCGCGTGAGTCACTCATCTTACGCAAAATAGTGGCGCCAGTTCCTGGCTCGGAGGAGGCGGTGCATCTTTTCCGTGGGTTCCTCACATTCGTTCGTCACGCCACGGCTAACAACTGTCATCGCTTTGCGATTTAATTACCGCTTTGCGGTTAAG
>JABDHB010000072.1 GCA_013285775.1 Chlamydiota bacterium
TAGATGGCAAGTCTTTAGATGACGTTTCGTATGATGAGGTTCTTGTTCTGCTTAAAGCAGAAGGAAAGTCTGACATTAAGCTTCTTTTAAAAAGAAATAACGAAAATGTTGCGGTGACCCTTCAAAAAGAAAAAATTCTTATGCAAAATGAAAGGCTTCAATATACGGCTGAACCTTTTGCCGATGGATACATTGGGAAGATCACCCTTCCTTCTTTTTACGAGGGAAGTGAAGATTCTAGCTGTGAAAAAGATATGAAAGAGGCGATCAAAGCCTTAAAAAGGCAAGGTCCTCTTTACGGTCTGATCATCGATCTTAGACATAATTCAGGGGGATTTCTGAATCAAGCCGTAAAAGTAGCCGGCCTTTTTATTACGAGCGGTGTCATTGTCATTTCTAAATATTCTCAAGGAGAGGTCCAGTATTTACGGACAGTTGACGGTAGAAGCTACTTTAATGGTCCGGTGATTGTCCTGACCTCTAAGGCCTCAGCATCTGCAGCAGAAATTGTGGCTCAAGCACTCCAAGATTATGGTGCTGCACTCGTTGTTGGAGATGAGAGAACCTACGGGAAAGGGACGATACAATACCAAACGGTCACGGACACCAAGGCCAAAGCCTATTTTAAAGTCACTGTAGGCAAATATTATACTGTATCTGGCAAATCAACCCAAATTGAAGGGGTCAAAGCTGATGTCGTAGTTCCAACAGAATATTCCCGTTATAATATAGGGGAGCGATTTTTGGAATATCCCCTTACGAACGATCAAATGCCTCCTGCTTTTACCGATCCAGTAACGAATATTAAAAGCAATTATCCTCACGTTCATTTGCGATCAATCCTTCCCTCTCTCAGAGCTAATAGTTCGTATCGCCTATCTAATGACAAAGATTTTCAGATATTTCTTACTTCTCTTGAGCCCCCAAAAGAGCAGCCTTCTCTTTTAAAAATGAACCATGGCACTCTCGACCTTCAAATGAAAGAAGCTTCGCTGATCCTCAAAGATATGATTCTCCTAAATCGCTGAAATTTTCCAGCACCTGTGGATTTTAGGGTCATGGAAATCCAGAGGAATTGTTTTGCTTGATATATCTTCAATCGTACAGTTTTTAAAATAGGTTGTGTTGAATAGAAACTTACGAGAGTTTGTGCTAAAGAAGATCACACCCCCTTTTGAAAGAAGCCTGAGAGCTTTTTCTATGAGAGTCAGGTAATCTATTTGAATATCAAACAGTTCATCCATCTTTTTAGAGCGGGAGATCGTTGGAGGATCGATAACGATGATATCGTATTTTGTTTTGGAGCGGATCTCGTTATCTAAAAATTTTAGACAATCTTCCCGAGCGATGGGGTTGTTTTTTTCAGGGAGGGAATTGAGGTTGAAGTTGTCTCTTCCCCATGCGCAGTAAGTATTGGACATATCAACGCTTTTCGTAAAGCTAGCCCCAGCGATCGCTGCATGCACGCTAAAAGAGCATGTATAAGCAAAAAGGTTTAGCACTCGTTTATCTTTTGCTATAGAGGCTACCATTTTACGCGTTTCTCTATGATCAAGAAATAGCCCAGTATCAAGATAATCAGAAAGATTGACCAAGAACTTAACCCCATATTCAAAAACAGAAAAAAACTCTTTTGATTCGTCGAGTTTTTCATATTGCCTGGTTTCTTTATGCCTAGCTCGTGTCCGCCAAAAAATCACATCCTCTTTTGCTCCAAAAACGGAGGTAAGAGCTTTGATAATTTCGTCTTTATATTTAGCAGGAGTTTCTTCCTCTTGAGAATGGGAAGAAAAATACTGCACGCAAAAGCGTCCTGCATAAAAATCGATCGCTACAGGAAATGCCTTAATATCCCTTCCATAAATCCGAAAACAGTCTGTATTTGTTCGTTTGGCCCATTTACGCAAATGGCGGTAGTTCTTTCGAATTCTATTGGCCAGAGGAGAGCTCTTATCTTCTCCATCAGCAATTGCCGGTAAAATTGCCATTTAATGTCCTTATTTTATAGAGGTCTATTGTGAACAGTTTCCGCTTTTTGTTCTATAGCGTGCGTAATAGTCTTATTGTAAATAGGTTATAAACTTAGCATATCACCAAAATCAAATCTAGAGGGCAAAACAAGAAATCAAGCGCTTTTGAGATCTTCTTCAATATCAATTGAGATAGGTAAAACTCTTCCTTCTTTGGCGAGAGATAGGCTTTGAGGACTAATCGTGTTATAAAGATTGCGGAATTCTTTATCCTTAGCATGCAGATAATTGAGTACATATAAACGAATGTAGACATCGGCTGATGCCGGAGCCTTGGTTTTGCTGTTTTCCCACTTAACAACCGCTACATGGCTTATTCCGAAAATTTTTCCAAAGCTAGTTGTTGACATATCTAGAAACTTTCTGATGAATTTTAATTCAGGACCGTTCAGTAATGTGGATTTGTAGAGAAGAGAGCGCAGGACTGCTAATTCTAATTTATTAAAATCGACATCTATTACCCATTCTCCAATAACTTTTCTCATAGGAACATGGATTAGCTTTACGGGAAATCCAAAACCTTCATAAATAAACGTTTCTTTTTTTCTGTCTTTCATAATTTTTTTCCGCTTTTTTTCTTTGTTATTCGTATCACCGTGATAATAATCATTTCGTTAACAAGAGCTACAATAATTCTCGCATCAACGTTATCTTCCGTTTTTTCCTCGAATGGCGTATTTCCACGTGTGAGATATAGCGTCAAAAGAAGTTTTTCTTTCTTCATGAACCCCATTTTTAAGAACATAAAGGGCATCATGGGGAAGGATGGAGCGCTGTACCTGCCGTTCTATAGCGTGCTTACTAAATCTAAACCTCCCGTTATTAATATATTTTTTAATCGTTTCTAAAAGA
>JABDHB010000073.1 GCA_013285775.1 Chlamydiota bacterium
TTGTAGGAGAGACAACCTACTTGCAAACAAAAGAGGATTTTGCTTATAGAATGCTAGATAGAATTAAAGTAAAAGGGAAAAAAACAGCAGTAGTTATCTACAACCCTATTTGCGCTATTTCTAAGGCATCATCTGAGCTAAAGGCAGAAATAGAAATGCATCATAAGGCGCTAGAATATTATTTTAGCCAGCAGTGGGATAATGCAGAGGAGTTGTTTAAGAAATTAGCTGCTGAGTATCCTCAAAGCAAAGAATTATACGAAGTTTATTTAAATAGAATTGGACCGTTGCGTCAAACACCCCCAGGCCCAGACTGGGATGGCGCTTTTGTAAGCCACGAAAAATAAGGATAAATATGATTTTGATCTTTCTTATGTTAATTTTGCAAGTGAGTGTCTTTGCTGCAGGAACTCCTGCTGGAGAGACGATTACAACGGAAGGAACTGTAAAAGCTGTAGGCCCTGACAATGCAGAGAGGGTGCTTAAACGGGGAGGAGCTTTTTATGCTTTAGAAACTATTGTCGTTGCAGCAGCATCCAAAGCTCAATTGAAGTTTTCAGATGGAGGGCTTGTGAATTTAATCCCTTCGACAGAATTTCGGATCGATTCTTATAGTTTTAAAGATTCAAGCGGAGCAGATCATAGTTTAACATCGCTTGCTAAAGGGGGATTTAGATCGATTAGCGGCTCTATTGCCCAAGAAAATCCTTCTAGCGTTTCTGTGCAAACGCCTGTTGCAACGATAGGACTTCGTGGTACGGTTTTGGAAGTGAATATAGTGGGAGGAAAGCTGTTTTGCGGTTGTACACAGGGGCGTGTGCAAGTCAGCAATTCAAAAGGGTCTGTAGTGATTGGAGAAGGAGGAGATAAATATGCCACTGTTCCACAAAATGCACAGCCTGCTTCTCAGCAAACGCAACCAAGTGCTCTTGCTCCGACCAATTTTACTCCACCTGCAGGAGCGATAAATTTCGGTGGAACCGCAGCTCCCGGAGCTCCTACAGCTCCAGGTCAAATGCAAGTTGCGCCAACTGAAGGACTTCAATGTCGCAACTAATCTTTTTTGCTTTTGTTGAAATGAGATTGTCACTAGAATAAAAAAATGAAAATCAACATGTCTAAAAATTCTCTTTTGATAACTGTTGCGGCGGTTTTATTAACAGTGCCACATTCTTTTTTACTTGCAGAAGATGCAACAGCAAATCCTGAAGATTTCTTTAATAATCCAAATGAAGCTGCGCCTGAAACTCTTAAGGAAAGGCCAAAAGAGCTAAATGCCACTAGAGGGAGTGTTTCAGAAACACCTGGTTCTGAGGAAACGATTATTACGAAGGGGATTTTTTTTACTAGTAGGGCGGATGAGATCATCAAAGATGGTCGGAAAGATGTAGTAGGAATTCAGATCACAGATTTAGAAGTGCCAGGAGGAAATCAGGGCTTAGTAAAAATTGCAGAGCCGTATTTAGGGAAGTCTCTTGATAAAACTCAGGCGGTTGCTTTAAAAAAGGAGATCATCCTTTATTATAATGCGCAGAAGCGTCCAGCAGTTGTCATAGATATTCCGTTGCAATATGTGGGAGATGGCGTTCTTCAGATTCTGATTACTGAAAAAAGGATGGGTCATTTTACCTTTAAAGGTGCGAACTGGTGGCCTGATAAAGAGCTTGCTAAGTATATCCATATAAAACAAGGAGATGAGATTGATGAAGAAGTTTTAAAAAATGACTTCGCATGGATGAATCAGAATCCTTTTCATCATTCAGATTATAAATACGCTCCTTCAAGCGAGCCGAATGAAGTAGACATTGAAGTGACAACAAAAGATCGCTTCCCTATCCGGTTTTTTACAAGTGGGGATAACACAGGAAATCCTTCTACGGGAAATGATCGATTCTCTGGCGGACTTACTTGGGGCAATGCTTTTTGGCTCGATGACCTTCTGACTTATCAGTACATGACTTCAAATTTTCCAGAGCGCTATATTTCTCATACGGGAAATTATCTTTGTTTATTACCTTGGCAGCACTCGTTAAGTCTGTTTGGTAATTACTCAATTGTTAAGCCGAAGATTGATGGGTATACTTCTAGGTTAACTGCTAATCAAGAAAGGCTTCGTTACAGTATCCCTTTTAAACCTTTATATACGAATTTTAGCCAAAGCTTAACCTTTGGGTTTGATTTAAAATATGCGAATAGCAGTTTATTGAATCTCACAATGGGGCAAGTAGCTGTAGAGCCTGGTATCCCTATTATTCACAAGGAACAAATCTCTCAACTTACAGGAAATTACCATGTGGAAAATCGAACAGTAAAGAATTATTGGTGGGTAGACTTTGACGGCTTTTGGAGCCCTTTCCATTTTCTTCCTCATCAATCCAATGCAGCTTTTAGTGCGATCAGACCTTTTTCAAAACACACCTACGCTTACGGTCTGTTAACAGTTGGAGATGTTGTTCAGCTTCCGAAAAAGTTTTCCCTTGCAGGGCTTTTCCGCTATCAAAGAGCTACAGGAGCCCTTCCTCCAACTGAGTTATTTACCATTGGTGGATACAGTACTGTACGTGGTTATAATGAAGATGAGTATGATTCAGACAATGGTCTTATTGTTAACGTGGAATTTCGGTCCCCTACTATAACTCCTCTTGGATACATTTGGAAAGTTAAAGATCAATTGACATTCTTAGGTTTTATGGATTACGGAATTGGAACTCTTTATCATTCTTCTGGATTGGGAGATTTTGGACACCAGTACGCTTGGAGTGTGGGGCCTGGTCTCCGTTATCTGATCAATCCTTATCTTTCATTTCGTTGTGACTACGGCTTTAAATTGCACACCATGCCCTCTATGAACTCGGTTAT
>JABDHB010000074.1 GCA_013285775.1 Chlamydiota bacterium
TTGCAGAGAGATGGAAAAAAAACAGTATGCTCTTGAACAAGAAAGGATAAAAGCGTTAGAACAAAAGGATGAGCTTCTGATGCAAATAGGAAGCCAAAACGATCCGGAATGGATACAGATGACCCTGATGAAAGGGCTTGGTCTTGTGCCGGAGGGACAAAAGAAAGTCTACTTTAAAAACAAAGACGAGTGATTACCTATTTAGTTGTTGGTTTAATTCTTTTGATCCTCTTTTCAGGGTGTTTTTCTGCATCTGAGACAGCTCTGTTTTCTCTTTCTTCTATAAAAGTTAAAACGTATAAAAATTCAGCTAGTCCTAAAAAGCGATTGATTGGGGAGCTGTTATCTAGACCGAGAGATCTCCTTGTAACGATCATTATGTTGAATGTGCTCGCTAACATTCTCGTGCAAAACGTTGTTTCTAGTATCTTTGGCGATTATTCCTCTTGGATTTTAAATGTGGGATTGCCTCTTGTATTAACATTGATTTTTGGAGAGGTGATTCCAAAGTCGATCGGTCTTGCGAATAATGAAAGGCTAGCCTCTACAATGGCACCTGCATTAAATGTTGCTCAGAAAGTATTATTCCCCTTTAGAAAAGTGCTTATTAGCATAACAAGTTTTATATCACGGATTTTCTTTTTCTTTTTACACAAAGAAGAAGAGATTTCGATAGATGAACTGCATCATGCTTTGAAAACATCTCGTCAATACGGAGTTCTTGGAGAGGATGAAGCGGAGCTTGTGAGTGGATATCTTCAATTACAAGAAAAGACTGTAAAAGAGCTCATGCGTCCTAGAGATGAGACCATTTTTTTTACATTGGAAGAACCTCTTTCCAAGCTTGTGCATTTATTTGTTGACCAGGAATGCTCTCGGATCCCTGTTTGCAACGAGACATTGGATAATGTGATTGGGATCATGACAAGCCGTCTATTTTTTCTTCATCGAACAGAGCTTCAAGAAACCAGAGATTTATTAAAAATTTTGCAAAACCCCCTTTTTGTGCCGGAAACGATGAGCGCGCAAGCTCTCATGCGTCAGATGTATGACAAAAAAGAATCGATTGTACTTGTAGTAGATGAATTTAGCTCTGTTTCAGGGTTAATCACATTGGAAGATCTTGTCGAAGTGGTCGTAGGGGAGATATCAGATAGGCGTGATGTGAAAAGCCGCTTTACTAGAGGTGGCTCAGATGTGATTATCGCAAGTGGCAAGTTGGAACTCTCTGAGTTAGAAGAGATATTTGGAATCCCTTTTTACACGGAAAACCATATGGTTACGATCAATGGTTGGCTTATTGAACAGATAGGGGATATCCCTAAGAGTGGTTTTAAGTATGAGACAAAGGATTTTCTTTTCCATGTTCTTGCGGCAGATCCTAATAGAGTCAGAAGGGTATACATTCGGAAGTTAAGAGGAAATACATGAAATTTTACCTCTCAATGCTTGTTCTATGTCTTGTTATTCAAGGATTCTATGCGATGCTTGAGATGGCTTGTGTTTCTTTTAACAAGGTTCGTTTGCAATATTATGTAAGTAAAAAACAAAAAAGAGCTATTTGGCTCTCTTATTTGCTCAATCACCCAGCGCAGCTTTTTGGGACCACTCTGATAGCAGTCAATACAGCACTGCAATTTGGTTCTGAGAGCGCCAGACATTTTTATCTATCGATGGGGCTAAGCCCCGATCTTGCGCCCATCTCGCAGGTGATTCTTGTGCTGATTTTTGCAGAGATCTCTCCTATGTTCGCAGGGAGGCGTTATGCTGAAAATGTTGCGATGCTTGGAGTTCCCATTCTCTACTTTACATCGATTGTATTAAGGCCGATTATTTATCTTTTTGATTTTCTTTGTTCTGTTGTGAATAAACTCGTTAAAAGCCCCGTTTCTAAGGGGAGCTATTTATCTCGGGAAGAGCTTCAAAAAGTGATCGAGGAAAGGGAAGAGCCCTCTGAGGAATTCAATACGATTATTGCAAATATTTTTACCCTAAAAACAAAAGTGGCAAAAGACCTGATGAAGCCGCTAAAAGATGTCCAAATGGTTCCCTCTTTTTGTACGGTAGCTGAAATGCGACGCTTGCTTTTGAATAAATACACCCCCTTTATTCCAATCTATCATCCCAATCCACAAAACATCATAGCTGTTGCTTACCCAAGAGATCTTTTGCGTCTTCCAGATAACTGGAGGGTAAGGGAAGAGTCGCGCCCCCCTTGGTTTATCACAGAAAATACCTCGGTCCTCCAAATACTCAAGCAATTTCAGCGAAATAACCAGGTGCTCGCTGTCGTTTTAAATGAAGCTGGGCAGGCTGTAGGGATCCTCACGCTGGATGAGATTATCGATGAAGTCATTGGAAGGGATGATACGTGGGAATCTTTGGAAGATCCTAGGGCTCAGCACAATTCTGTAGTAATTGACCGGACTTTCCCTGGAAATATGCTCCTCTCCGATTTTAACAAGAAATTTCATGCAGACCTTAGCCTGGAAGGTGCTGAAACGCTTGAAGAGCTGATCACCAAGAGGTTGGGGCATCCTCCTGTAAAAGGAGAGATCATTCGTGTTGACCAATTTGAGCTCGAAGTCGAAGAAATCTCTTTACTCGGCGCCAAAATCATCGCCATAAGAACTGT